>JAILDT010000001.1 GCA_024689085.1 Clostridia bacterium
GCGATCGTAACACTTACTCCGGCAAGTAAGGAAATCGAATTCTTCCAGAGTCTGTAATTCAGGAGGTAAGAAGAAATGGGAATCAGAAAATATAATCCGACCACTCCTGGTTTAAGAGGAATGACAGTTTCCACTTTTGAGGAAATCACGACAGACAAACCTGAGAAGTCCCTGACAGTAACTCTTAAGAAGCACTCAGGAAGAAACTCAAGAGGCAAGATCACAGTCAGACACAGAGGCGGCGGATACAGACCTAAGTACAGAATAATCGACTTTAAGAGAGACAAGGACGGTATTCCTGGCAAGGTAGCCACTATCGAATACGATCCAAACAGAAGCGCAAACATCGCGCTGATAAACTACGCAGACGGTGAAAAGAGATACATCGTTGCTCCTAACAAGCTGGCAGTCGGCGACGTAATCGTGTCAGGACCGGACGCAGACATCAAGATCGGAAACGCACTTCCGGTTGCGAACATCCCGGTTGGTACGATCATCCACAACATCGAACTGAAGCCTGGCAAAGGCGCTCAGCTCGTAAGATCAGCAGGAAACGGCGCTCAGCTCATGGCGAAGGAAGGCAAGTTCGCATCACTGAGACTTCCGTCCGGAGAGGTAAGGAAAGTCAGACAGGAATGCAGAGCAACCATCGGTGAGGTAGGAAACATTGACCATCAGAACATCCAGATCGGTAAGGCCGGCAGGAAGCGTCACATGGGAATCAGACCTACAGTAAGAGGTTCCGTAATGAACCCTAACGATCACCCACACGGCGGCGGCGAAGGCAAGGCTGGAATCGGACGTGTCAGCCCGGTAACTCCTTGGGGCAAGCCTGCACTCGGATACAAGACGAGAAAGAAGGGCAAGCCGTCAGATAAGTACATCGTCAAGAGAAGAAACGAGAAGTAAGAAGGAAGGAGCATAAGATAAATGGGAAGATCACTGAAAAAAGGCCCTTTCGTAAACAAGAAGCTGCTTAAGGCGATTGACGACATGAACGCAGCCAACGAAAAGAAGGTCATCAAGACATGGTCAAGACCATCCACAATATTCCCGCAGATGGTTGGACATACAATCGCGGTGCATGACGGAAGAAAGCATGTACCTGTATACATCACAGAAGATATGGTTGGCCACAGATTAGGAGAATTCGCTCCTACCAGAACATACAGAGGCCACGCAGCAGACAAGAAATCTAAGTAAGAAAGGAGATAACAAATGGAAGCAAAAGCAGTTGCAAAGTATGTAAGAATGTCTCCTTCGAAGATCAAGCCTGTTGTTGATTTAGTAAGAGGCAAAGACTTAAGCGAGGCGCTGACGATCCTGAAGTTCACTCCTGGCAAGGGAGCTGAGATCGTTGAGAAGGTCGTTCAGTCCGCGGCAGCTAACGCAGATGTCAAGGAAATGAACGCAGATAACCTCTATGTTGCTGAGATCTACGCTCATCAGGGACCGACTATGAAGAGATGGAAGGCCGGAGCACAGGGCAGAGCATCAATAATCCTGAAGAGATCAAGCCACGTAGGCTGCACGCTCAGAGAAAAGGAGGTTAACTAATGGGTCAGAAAGTAAGTCCACACGGATTAAGAGTTGGCGTCATCAAAGACTGGGATTCAAAATGGTTCGCAGACAAGTCAAAGTTTGCAGACTTCCTGGTTGAAGACAACAAGATAAGAGAATTTGTAAAGAAAAAGCTGTACGCTGCAGGCGTTTCGAAGGTAGTTATCGAGAGAGCAGCGGACAACAAGATCAAGGTCATCGTTATGACAGCTAAGCCTGGTATGGTAATCGGAAGATCCGGAACGGGAATCGACGATCTGAAGGCTGAACTGGAGAAGATGACAAAGAAGAGCGTTGTACTGGACATCAGAGAGATCAGAAGAGCTGAGCTCGACGCGCAGCTGACAGCTGAATCCATCGCTCAGGCTCTGGAGAGAAGAGTTTCCTTCAGAAGAGCTATGAAGCAGGCTATCGGCAGAACCATGAAGGCCGGAGCAAAGGGAATCAAGGTCCTCACTTCCGGAAGACTGGGCGGCGCCGAAATCGCCAGATCCGAAAAGTACAGCGAAGGAAATGTTCCTCTTCACACTCTGAGAGCTGACATCGATTATGGTTTTGCAGAAGCAGATACCACTTACGGCAAGCTGGGTATCAAGGTCTGGATCAACCACGGTGAAAGACTCGACAAGGATCTGAAGTCAGCAGTCCCTGAAGAAAAGAAGGAAAAGGGCCGCGGCAAGAGAAGAGAAGGCGGCAGAGCCGGAAGAAGAGACGGTGACAGAAGACCTAGAAGAGACAACAGAAGAGACGAGAGAGCTGAGATTCCAAAGGCTGCAAATCAGAGAATCAGAAAGCCTAAGGAAGTTCCGGCTCCGCCACAAGTTGAAGAAGCTCAGGCTCCTGCAGAAGAGACTGCAGCAGCAGAAGAATAGACGGAAGGAGGAACGCGACATGTTAATGCCTAAGCGCGTTAAACACAGAAGAGTCCACAGAGGCAGAATGAAGGGCAAAGCCACAAAGGGCAACACAGTCACTTACGGCGATTATGGTCTTCAGGCAACAGAATGCGGTTGGATCACTTCAAATCAGATCGAGGCGGCCAGAATCGCCATGACGAGATCTGTTAAAAGAGGCGGCAAGGTTTACATCAAAATCTTCCCTCATAAATCAGTTACTAAGAAGCCTGCAGAAGTACGTATGGGTTCCGGTAAAGGTGCACCTGAGTACTGGGTAGCAGTCGTTAAGCCGGGCAGAGTAATGTTCGAGATCGAAGGCGTAACCGAAGAACAGGCAAGAGAAGCTATGAGACTTGCGTCACACAAGTTACCTGTTAAGTGCAAGTTCGTCATCGCAGAAAAAGAAAAGGGCGGTGAAGAGTAATGGAATTAAAGAAAATCAGAGAAATGTCAGAAGCGGAACTGAACGCTGAACTGAATAAAATGAAAAAAGACCTCTTTAATCTCAGATTCCAGCATGTCACTGGACAGCTCGAAAACCCTATTCTGCTGAGAGATACGAAGAGAGACATCGCAAGAGTTAAAACTATCATGAGAGAAAAAGAACTTCAGAAGGTTCAGGGCTAGGAAAGGAGGATGAATTATGGCAGTTGAGAGAAACAGAAGAAAGACACTCGTCGGCATCGTAACAAGCGACAAAATGGATAAGACCGTTGTCGTTACAGTCGAAGACTTCGTAAGACATTCCCTTTATGGCAAGGCGGTAAAGAGAACCAAGAAGATCAAGGCTCACGATGAGAACAACGAATGTGAAATCGGCGATAAAGTTAGAATTATGGAGACAAGACCTCTGTCCAAGGACAAGAGATGGAGACTTGTCAACATCGTTGAGAAGGTTAAGTAAAGGAGGCACCTGGAAATGATTCAGACTGAAACAAGATTAAGGGTTGCTGACAATTCCGGAGCGAAAGAACTTCTGTGCATCCGCATTCTGGGCGGAACAAGCCGTCAGTATGCGAACATCGGCGATATCATCGTCTGCGCAGTCAAGGACGCGACACCGGGCGGCGTCGTCAAGAAGGGCGACGTAGTCAGAGCCGTTGTGGTTAGAACGAAGACTGGTGCCAGAAGAGCAGACGGCAGCTATGTAAAGTTTGACCAGAACGCAGCAGTTATCATAAAGGACGACATGCAGCCGGCCGGAACACGTATTTTCGGACCTGTAGCCAGAGAGCTCAGAGAAAAAGGCTTCATGAAGATCGTATCCCTTGCACCGGAAGTATTATAGGAGGTATCAAATGAAGATCAAAAAGGATGATACAGTGATCGTACTTGCCGGAAAAGATAAGGGAAAGACTGGCAAAGTATTAAAGGCAATGCCTAAGGAAAACAAAGTCATCGTCGAAGGTGTGAACATCCAGACGAAGCATCAGAAGCAGACCCAGAAGGCTGCCGCTGAGATCAAGCATCAGGAAGGTCCGATCGACGCATCGAACGTAATGTTCTATGACACAAAGACGAAGAAGCCGTCAAGAATCGGTTACAAAATCGAAGACGGCAAGAAGGTAAGAGTTGCAAAAGCAACCGGAGCAGAAATTGACTAAGAAAGGAGGAGACGGTTTTGACAGCAAGATTGAGAGAAAAGTATAAGAGCGAAGTATTCCCGAAGCTGATGGAACAGTTCGGATACGACAACGTTATGCAGGTACCGAAGCTTGAGAAAGTCACATTGAACATGGGACTGGGCGAAGCGAAGGAAAATGCGAAAGTCCTGGAAAGCGCAGTTGAAGAAATCGCACTGATCACTGGTCAGAGACCGGTCGTTACGAAGGCAAGAAAGTCCATCGCTAACTTCAAGGTCAGACAGGGCATGCCGGTTGGCGCCAAAGTTACTCTCAGAGGCGACAACATGTATGAATTCATCGACAAGCTCATCAACATCGCTCTTCCTAGAGTAAGAGACTTTAAAGGCGTAAGCAAGAACTCATTCGACGGCAGAGGAAACTACTCGATGGGTATCAAGGAACAGCTTATTTTCCCTGAAATCAATTATGACAAGGTTGATACAATCAAGGGTATGAACATCGTATTCACTACAACGGCGAAGACAGACGAAGAAGCGCAGGCTCTTCTGGCTGACCTCGGAATGCCGTTTGAGAAGTAATATAGGAGGGAAATAATGGCAAAAACAGCGCTTAAAGTAAAGCAGCAGAGAAAACCTAAGTATTCGACGCGTGCATATACAAGATGCAGAATCTGCGGAAGACCTCATTCAGTACTGAAGAAGTACGGTATCTGCAGAATCTGTTTCAGAGAGCTGGCGTATAAGGGTGAGATCCCTGGCGTCAAGAAGGCCAGCTGGTAAAATAGTTAGAACTGCTATCCGTTAAGTTGCCGGACGGGCCGGCAAAACTGGCGGAGGAAGGAGAATTAGTAAAATGGCAATGACAGATCCGATTGCGGATATGCTTACCAGAATCAGGAACGCAAATACCGCAGGACATCCGACAGTTGAAATTCCTGCTTCCAAGATGAAGAAGTCAATTGCGGGAATACTGAAGGAAGAGGGTTACATCGAAGATTTCGAAGTAATCGAAGACAACAAGCAGGGCATCATCAAAGTTACAATGAAGTATGGTGCCGACAAGGAAAGAGTCATCAGCGGAATCAAGAAGATTTCCAAGCCTGGACTCAAGACTTATGCGAAGGCGAACGAGATTCCTAGAGTTCTCGGCGGACTTGGTATCGCGATCATCTCAACATCAAAGGGTGTTATCAGCGACAAGGAAGCGAGAAAGCTGGGCATCGGCGGCGAAGTTATTTGTTACGTTTGGTAGGAGGTATACAGAATGTCAAGAATTGGTTTTCAGACAATAAACATTCCTGCCGGCGTAGAAGTGAAAGTTGACGGCAACCTGGTTTCCGTCAAAGGTCCGAAGGGACAGCTGCAGGAAAAAATCAGCGACCTGCTCGAGGTTGAGATCAAGGACGGCGTTCTCGAAGTGAAGAGAAGCAGCGACAACGCGGAAGACAGATCACAGCACGGTCTGGCCAGAACGCTCATCAACAACATGGTTGTTGGCGTTACGGACGGCTTCCAGAAGAAACTTCAGCTGGTAGGCGTCGGCTACAAGGCCGAAAAGAAGGGCAAGACGCTCGTAATGAATCTGGGATATTCACACCCGATCGAACTTCCGGATCCGGAAGGAATCGAAACGGAGTGCCCGGATGCGAATACAGTTATCGTTAAAGGAATAGACAAAGCGCTGGTCGGAAACTATGCTGCGAATGTCAGAGCCTGGAGAAAACCTGAACCTTACAAGGGCAAGGGCATCAAGTACGAAGGCGAATACATCCGCAGAAAAGAAGGTAAGACCGGAGTTTCTGGAGCATAAGGAAAGGAGTAAAGCAAAATGGCAAGAGAAAGCAGAAATGACAAGCGTCTCGTCAGACACGCTCGCATCAGAAAGAATCTCAGCGGCACTCCTGAAATGCCTAGACTCTGCGTATTCAGAAGCAACAAGAACATTTCCGCTCAGATCATTGATGATGTCAACGGCGTAACGCTGGCAAGCGCATCAAGCATCGACAAGGAACTCAAGGCCGACATCAAGTACGGCGGCAACAAAGAAGCTGCCAAGGCGGTCGGAGAAGCTATCGCTAAGAGAGCACTGGCAAAGGGCATCGAAACCGTATGTTTCGACAGAGGCGGATTCCTCTATCACGGAAGAGTGAAGGAACTGGCTGACGGCGCTCGCGAAGCAGGACTGAAATTTTAACGGGAGGTAACAAGATGAGACGAGCTTTAGACACTTCAAATCTGGAGTTAAATGAAACGATTGTCAGCATCAGAAGAGTTGCTAAAACCGTTAAGGGCGGAAGAAACATGAGGTTCTCCGTTACAGTTGTCGTCGGCGACGGCGAAGGCCACGTAGGCGTTGGCCTGGGCAAGGCGCTGGAGATTCCTGAAGCTGTAAGAAAAGCAACGGAAGATGCTAAGAAAAATGTAATACTGGTTCCTACAGTAGGAACAACGATCCCTCACAGACAGCTGGGCATTTTCGGAGCAGGAAAAGTACTGCTTATGCCTGCTGCTCCTGGTACTGGCGTTATCGCCGGATCCTCCGTACGTACCGTACTGGAAGCTGCCGGCATCAAGGACATCAGAGCGAAGTCCATCGGTTCCAACAACACCGGCAACATGGCTTACGCTACGATGGAAGGCCTCAAGGCCCTCACCACTGCGGAAGAAGTGGCCAGGAAGAGAGGAAAGACTAAGGAAGAAGTCTTAGGATAAGGAGGAAGTAATAATGGCAAAGATGATTAAAGTCACATTGACAAAAAGTGTTATTGGCGCTTCCCCTAAGCAGAGAAAAGTAGTTGAAGCGTTAGGACTTAAGAAGATGCATCAGTCAGTTGAACTGGTCGATTGCCCGCAGACAAGAGGAGCGATCAACAAGGTTCCGCATCTCTTAACTGTAGAAGAGTTATAAGGAGGTGCCAGACAGATGAAACTTCATGAATTAAAGGCCTCTGAAGGAGCGACCAGAGCTCCAAAGAGAAAAGGCCGCGGAACAGGAACCGGAAACGGAACGACTGCCGGCAGAGGAATGAACGGACAGAAGTCCAGATCAGGCGGCGGCGTAAGACTTGGTTTCGAAGGCGGACAGATGCCTCTCTACAGAAGAATTCCTAAGAGAGGATTCAAGAACATCTGGGGTACCGAGTACACCGTGCTGAACGTGAACGAACTCAACAGATTCGAAGCAGGCACAACGGTTACTCCGGAAATGATCAAGGATGCAGGACTTGCCAAGCAGGTCAAAGACGGCATCAAGATCCTCGGAAACGGCGAGCTGGAGAAGGCCCTGACAGTACAGGCGCACAAATTCAGCAAGACAGCCGTTGAGAAAATCGAAGCTGCCGGAGGAAAGGCAGAGGTGATCTGATGGAAATGCTAAGAACAGTTGCAAAGGCCTGGAATATCCCGGACATACGTAAGAAGATCATATTTACTCTTTGTATGCTTTTGATCTTCAGAATCGGTGCGCAGATACCGGTTCCGGGCATGGACAGGGAAGTATTGGCACAGACCTTTGACAGTGACACAGGACTATTCGCTCTGTTCAATCTGTTCTCAGGAGGTGCGTTCAGCAACTTCACAATTTTCGCGCTGAGTATCACACCTTACATCACAGCATCCATCATACTCCAGCTCCTGACGATCGCCATTCCTGCACTGGAAAGGCTGTCAAGAGAGGGCCAGGAAGGAAGAAAGAAGATCGCGCAGTACACAAGATACCTTACCGTTGCGTTGGCAGTTGTACAGGCCATCGGCGTGACGATCGGTCTGTTCAGACAGGCGCTCATCAGCACAGACGTGTTCTCGATCATCGTGATCGTTCTGGTGCTGACAGCCGGTACAGCGTTCCTCATGTGGCTCGGCGAGCAGATCAATGAGAACGGTATCGGCAACGGTATTTCGCTGATCATCTTCGCGGGCATCATCGCGAGACTTCCGTCTGCTTGCCAGGAAATCTGGGGCAAGCTGACAGAAGGCACGATGAGCATTGTCACACTGATCGTATTCCTGCTCTTCTGCGCAGCAGTAATCGTAGGAATCATCATGGTACAGCAGGGACAGAGAAGAATTCCTGTACAGTATGCCAAGAGAGTTGTCGGAAGAAAGATGTACGGCGGACAGGCCACGCATATTCCGCTCAAGGTCAACCAGGCAGGCGTTATTCCAGTCATCTTCGCTATGGCGTTCCTGCAGTTCCCGCTGACGATCACTTACTTCATGAATGCGAAGGGTGATGCGGCGATGTGGGTCGAGAAATGGCTGGCGCCAACAGGATCACCGGGCGTATGGGTATATGCGGCGTTCAACGCAGTGCTGATCATATTCTTCACTTACTTCTACACTTCAGTTACGTTCAACCCGATCGAGGTTGCACAGAATCTGAAGGCGAACGGTGGATTCATTCCGGGAATCAGACCTGGAAAGACAACAGTTGAATATCTGAACAGAGTAATGACGAGAATCACTTTCGTCGGTGCAATATTCCTGGCTCTGGTCGCAATTCTGCCGACCATTGTCAGCCAGCTCGGAGGACTGTCCTTCCACTTCGGAGGAACATCGCTCCTGATTGCAGTCGGTGTTGCACTTGATACGATGAAACAGCTTGAGAACCAGATGGTAATGAGGAACTACAGCGGTTTCCTCAAGTAGGAGGTAAAAGATGAATTTAATATTGTTAGGCCCTCCGGGAGCAGGCAAAGGCACCCAGGCCGCCAAGATTATTGAGAAGTACAACATCCCTCACATCTCAACAGGCGACATTTTCAGAGAGAACATCAAGAATGGAACAGAACTCGGCAAGAAGGCTCAGGAATACATGAACAAGGGCCAGCTGGTTCCGGATGAACTGGTCGTGGAAATCGCAACAGACAGACTGAATAAGGATGACTGCAAAGACGGTTTCCTGCTCGATGGATTCCCAAGAACAGTGTTCCAGGCGGAAGAACTGGATAAGTTCCTGGAAGCTAAGGGAAGCAAGATCGACAGCGTACTGGACATCGACGTCGACAGAGAAGAGCTGATGATCAGACTGACGGGCAGAAGAGTCTGCTCGAAGTGTGGAGCGTCATTCCACGTTGTAAACATTCCGCCTAAGCAGGAAGGTATCTGCGACTACTGCGGAGCTGAGCTCATCCAGAGAAAGGATGACAACGAAGAGACTGCGGCAAACAGAATCGAAGTTTACAACAAAGAGACAAAGCCTCTCATAGACTACTATGAGAAAGCCGGCAATATCGCGCATATTGACGGAACAACAGGACTTGAAAACGTATTCAATACAATCGTCGGCATTTTAGGGGAATAGGCATGATTATCATCAAATCAGACTCGGAAATAGAGCTGATGCGGGAATCGGGTAAGGTGACAGGATACATTCTGAAGGAACTGGAGAATGTCATCAAACCCGGCCTTTCAACCGCCGATATTAACCATTTCGTTGAGAAGACGATTCGCGGCGCCGGAATGATCCCGACCTTTCTGGGGTATGGTGGTTTTCCGGCCAGCGCATGCGTCTCGGTCAACGAAGAAGTCGTTCATGGGATTCCTGATAAAAAAAGAATTCTGAGAGAAGGCGACATTGTAAGCGTTGATGTTGGATCCACGCATAAAGGATATGTGAGCGACGCCGCCAGGACCTACGCCGTAGGCGAGGTCAGCGAGACGGCGAAGCACCTGATCGAAGCTACGCGGGACAGTTTTTTTGCAGGACTTGAGTTCTGCAAGGTCGGCTGCAGACTGTCCGACATATCGCACGCGATCCAGGTATCTGCCGAAGGCGAGGGCTTCAGCGTAATCAGAGATTACGTCGGCCACGGCGTAGGACAGCAGATGCATGAAGACCCGCAGATCCCGAACTTCGGAAAAGCGGGAAGAGGACCGCGACTGGCGAAGGGTATGGTGTTTGCCATTGAGCCAATGATATGTGAAGGCACCTATAACGTCAGGACGTTATCCAATGACTGGACCGTCGTTACGCTTGACGGTAAGCTGTCAGCACATTATGAAAATACTGTAGTCATTACAGACGGTGAGCCAGAGCTGCTCACTCTGGGCGAATAGCCGGGAGGAAAGAATATGGCAAAAAAGGATGTCATAGAAGCTGAAGGCGTAGTGGTAGAAGCACAGCCAAACGCAATGTTCATAGTGGAACTCGAGACGGGCCACAAGGTACTGGCTCATGTTTCGGGCAAAATCAGAACCAACTACATCAGAATTATCCCTGGGGATAAGGTTAAAGTGGAACTTTCACCTTACGATCTGACCAGGGGAAGGATCACATGGAGAGGCAAGGCATAAACTTTGCCGGAGCATGAAGCATTAAGGAGGAACAAATGAAAGTAAGAGCTTCCGTAAAGCCTATATGCGAAAAGTGCAAGGTAATCAAGAGAAAAGGTAAAGTAATGGTTATCTGTGAGAACCCTAAGCACAAGCAAAAGCAAGGCTAATCAACAGTATCACTTATTTAAGAATCATCCCGTTTATATTACGAGCCGGCAATTGGTAATGCCGGAACACGTGACGGAAGATGGGAACAGGAGGAAAATATGGCTCGTATAGCCGGTGTAGACTTACCAAACGAAAAAAGAATCGAAGCTGGCCTTACCTACATCTACGGTATTGGCTGGGCTACCTCCAGAGCTATTCTGGAGAAGACCGGAATCGATCCTTCAACCAGAGTCAAAGACCTGACCGAGGAAGAAGCCGGTAAAATCAGAAAAGTTATTGAATCCGATTACATGGTGGAAGGTGATCTGAGAAGAGACACTTCTATGAACATCAAGCGCCTCATGGAAATCGGCTGCTACAGAGGGATCAGGCACAGAAGAGGTCTGCCTGTCAGAGGACAGAAGACTAAGACGAACGCCAGAACCCGCAAGGGTCCTAAGAAGACCGTCGGCAGGAAGAAGAAGGGATAAGGAGGTAGATTGATATGGCTAAAGCTGCTAAGAAAGCTGTCAGAAAAAAGAGAAAAGAACGTAAGAACGTTGAAAAAGGTCAGGCACATATCCAGGCTACCTTTAACAATACACTGGTTACGCTGACAGACATGTCAGGTAACGCGCTTTCATGGTCCAGCGCAGGCTCCCTGGGCTTCAGAGGATCAAGAAAGTCAACGCCGTTCGCCGCGCAGTCCGCTGCAGAAGAAGCTGCAAAGGGCGCGATGGAGCACGGCCTCAAAACCGTTGAAGTTTACGTCAAGGGTCCGGGATCCGGAAGAGAAGCTGCGATCAGAGCGCTGCAGACTGCAGGCCTCGAGATCACAATGATCAAGGATATCACACCGATTCCGCACAACGGATGCAGACCACCGAAGCGTAGAAGAGTCTGATGAAGGGAGGAAAGAATAAATGTCAGTAAACAGAGATCCGATCCTGAAGAGATGCAGATCCCTTCAGATAGACCCTAGCCATATGGGCATCTTCAAAGAGTCAAAGAGAACGCCTGCCAGAAGCAACAGAAAGATGAGCGAATACGGACTCCAGCTCCGTGAGAAGCAGAGAGCCAAGTTCATCTACGGCGTGCAGGAAAAGCAGTTCAGAAATACATTTGACAAGGCTGCCAAGAAGAAGGGCATCACAGGTGAAAACCTGCTCATCATGCTCGAAGAGCGCCTCGACAATGTAGTTTACAGAATGGGCCTTGCTATGACCAGAAGAGAAGCACGTCAGCTGGTCGTACACGCACATTTCACAGTTAATGGCAAGAAGGTCAACATTCCTTCCTACCAGGTTAAACCGGGAGATGTCATCAAGGTTAAGGCTAAAAGCGCAAACTCCCCGAAATTCCAGGAGATCAAGGACATGACAGTAGGAGTTCCTGAGTGGCTGTCTGTTGACAGAGAAAAGCTCGAAGGAACAGTTCTCGCTGATCCTACAAGAGAGCAGATCGACACACCTGTCGAAGAGCATCTCATCGTCGAATTGTACTCCAAGTAAGATCTGAGAAAGTTAGATCAAAATTGAATAAAAAAGGAGGGTTTTGCGTGATAGAAATAGAAAAACCAACAATTGAATGTATATATTCAAACGATGACCCGAACTATGGAAAGTTCGTTGTAGAACCGCTCGAAAGAGGATACGGAACGACTCTCGGAAACAGCCTGAGAAGAATCCTGCTCAGCTCGCTGCCGGGTGTAGCCGTTACGTCAGTCAAGATCGACGGAATTCTCCATGAATTCTCAACGATTCCTGGAGTCAAGGAAGACGTCACAGAAATCATCCTCAACCTCAAGAAACTGGCCATCAAGATGACCGGTGAGAACGAGAAGAGAGTGATCATCAACGAAGTAGGACCGAAGGAAGTTACAGCAGCGGACATTCGCGGTGACGCGGATATCGAGATCTTTAATCCGGAGCTCCATATCGCAACACTCGATGACAACACCACGCTGGTCATGGAGATCAACCTCGCCAGAGGCAGAGGATACGTGCCTGCAGAGAACAACAAGGATGAAAGCACTCCTATCTCTGTTATCCCGACAGACTCCATCTACACTCCGGTCAGAAAGTGCAACTTCACTGTAGAAAACACGAGAGTTGGACAGGTAACCGACTATGACAAGCTCATCCTGGAGATCTGGACCGACGGTTCCGTTACGCCAAGAGAAGGCGTCTCCATCGGTGCCAAGATCATGCAGGAGCATCTGAACCTCTTCGTAGGTCTGGACGATTCTGCAGAAGGCATGGAGATCATGGTCGAGAAGGAAGAGAACCAGAAGGAGAAGGCCCTCGAGATGACCATCGAGGAACTGGAACTTTCAGTGAGATCCTTCAACTGCCTGAAGAGAGCGGCAATCAACACCGTCGAAGAACTCACGCAGAAGAGTGAAGAAGACATGATGAAGGTTAGAAACCTTGGAAAGAAGTCACTGGACGAAGTAAAGAACAAGCTGGAAGAGCTGGGTCTTAGTCTCAGACAGAGTGACGAGTAATTAACAGGAGGAAGCAGAAATGCCAGGATACAGAAAATTAGGCAGAGAGTCAGCTCATAGAAAAGCTATGCTGAGAAATCTGGTAACAGACCTGCTGAGAGAAGGAAGAATCCAGACAACAGAGCATAGAGCCAAGGAAGCCAGACGTCAGGCTGAGAAGATGATCACGCTGGGCAAGCGCGGCGATCTCCACGCCAGAAGACAGGCTATGGCTTACATCTATGACGAATCTGTAGTAACAAAGTTATTCGAGGATATCGCTCCGAAGTACGCTGACCGTCAGGGCGGCTACACCAGGATCCTCAAGCTGGGCCCTCGCCAGGGCGACAACGCTGAGGTCGTATTCCTCGAGCTCGTATAGTCGGGCTGATAAAGCCCCGTATTTACGGGCAAAAGCAACAAAACCGGAGCTGCGGTACAGACCGCGGCTCCTTTTGTATTGTATAGGAAAATACCCTGATATTATGTGCGGAAGGGCGGCAAGTCCTGTCAAAAAAACATGGAATACATCATCTTATTCGTGATATAATATTGATGTATTTTTGAAAGGCAGGTGGAGCGTATGAGAAAGGTCGGAATCGTAATGGGTTCAGACAGCGATATGCCTATCGCAGAGAAGGCGATAGAAAGACTGGAAGGTTACGGAATCCCTTACGAAGTGCACATCTATTCAGCACACAGGACACCCGAGCAGGCCAGGATATTCGCATCTGAAGCGGAGAAAAATGGTTTCGGGGCCATCATTGCGCTGGCAGGCAAGGCCGCCCATCTGGCAGGCGCTCTGGCAGCGAATACACTCCTGCCGGTCATCGGGGTTCCGGTGAAATCATCTACGATGGACGGACTGGATGCGCTCCTGTCCACAGTCCAGATGCCATCGGGAATTCCTGTAGCCACGGTGGCGATCGACGGCGCGGCGAACGCCGCAATACTGGCAGCCCAGATCATCTCGCTCGATGATCCGGAGCTGGCGCAAAAACTGAAGAAAGAAAGAGAAGCAGCAGCTGAAGCGGTCCTGGCGAAGGACGCGACGCTGAACGGGACGGAATAAATCTGCCTGTCAGCGGGATCAAGGCTGCTGCCTTGATTTTGCAGAAGACTGCTTCAGATAAAACCGTTAAATAAACACTCATATAAATTTCAGGAGGGAATCATGGAAAAATTAGTTTACACAGGAAAGACAAAAAACGTATTTGCACTGGACAACGGCAACTATCTGCTCAAGTTCAAGGATGACGTAACGGGTAAGGACGGCGTCTTTGATCCGGGCATGAACCAGGTTGGACTTACCATCGAGGGAGTCGGCGACGTCAATCTGAGAATGTCGATCTACTACTTCGAGAAGATCAACGCAGCGGGCATCAGAACCCACTATGTCAGCGCGAATCTGGACAACACCACCATGGAAGTCAAGCCTGCCAAGGTTTTCGGAAACGGCCTGGAAGTCATCTGCAGACACAAGGCGGTTGGATCTTTCTACAGAAGATACGGCGAATACATTGAAGAAGGAGCAGACCTTCCTGCATATGTCGAAACGACATTCAAGAACGACGAAAAGGAAGACCCGCTCGTCACAAAGGACGGTCTCATCGTTCTGGGCATCATGACCGATGAGCAGTATGAAGATATCAAGAAGATGACACAGCAGATCACTCAGATCGTAGCTGATGACATGCTTGAAAAAGGCCTCGTGCTCTACGATATCAAGTTCGAGTTCGGCTATGACGAAGACGGCAAGGTCATGCTGATCGACGAGATCGCTTCCGGTAACATGAGAGTCTACAAGGACGGCGAGTACATCGAGCCGCTCAAGCTCTCAGAGCTCTTCTTTGCAGAATAAGAAGCAAAAGCAGACCGGCTACAGAAAGGAAGATAAGATGGCTTACACAGACAAGACATGCAAGGAATTTGTAGAAGCAACGGCATCCAAGAATCCAATCCCGGGCGGCGGCAGTGTCGCCGCCCTGGTCGGCGCACTCGGTGCTTCCCTGAGCGCCATGGTGGCAAGGCTGACAGTGGGCAAGAAGAAGTACATTGCAGTCGCTGCTGATATGGAGAAAAACATTGCGGAGATCACGCAGATACAGCAGGATCTGGTCGATCTCGTCCAAAAGGACATCGACAACTTCGAGCCGCTGGCGAAGCTCTACAAGATGAAGTCAGACGACCCGGAGGAAAAGGCCAGAATCAACGCAGCGAAACAGGAAGCGCTCCACACAGCCTGTCAGGTGCCGATGGAAATCATCATCAAGTGCGGCAGAGCTATCGAACTGGCTCAAGAATTCGCGGTCAAGGGCAACAAAGTCGTCATCGCGGACTCCGGCTCCAGTGCTGTTCTCTGCAAGGCAGCCATGCAGGCGGCCAGCTTCAACATCTACATCAATACGAATATGATGAAGGACAAGGAACTGGCTAAGAAAATCAACGGCGAGTGCACCCAGAGAATCGTCTACTACGGCGCACTGGCAGATTCCGTATTCGGATATACGACCAACACACTTATCAACACAGTCATAGAAACAGGAGAAATGATCTGATGGGCGGATACTTCGGAACTGTCTCGACAAGAGACGTAACAATGGACGTTTTTTATGGAACAGATTATCACTCACATCTGGGCACACGCAGAGGCGGAATGGCGCTCTACGATCCGGAGAGAGGATTCAAAAGAGAGATTCATAACATAGAGAACTCACCATTCAGAACCAAATTTGAAAATGCAATCGGCAGCATGCGCGGTATCGCAGGAATAGGAACCATCAGCGATACGGATCCGCAGCCGTTGATTATACGTTCCAATCTGGGAACATACGCGATTGTTTTCGTTGGGAGAATCAACAATCAGACTACGCTGGTGAAACAGTATCTCGCATTCAGCGGCGGCCATTTCGAGGAAATGAGCGGCGGCCGCATCAACTCGGCCGAGATCCTGGCGTCCATGATCGACCAGAAGAGCGATTTCGTCAGCGGTATCAAGTTCGCGCAGGACGCCATTGAGGGCTCCGCTTCCATCATGATACTGAAAGAGGACGGAACGCTCATCGCGGCCAGAGACAAATACGGCAGAACGCCGATGCTCATCGGAAAGGACGAGTGCGGACACAGTGTTTCCTTCGAGTCTTTCGCTTATGAGAAACTGGGCTACGAGACCGTGTACGAACTGGGAGCCGGGGAAATCGTGGAAGTGAAGGCAGACAGTTTCAAAACACTTTCGCCGGCAACAGGGAAGACATGCATCTGCGCATTTCTCTGGACGTATTTCGGATATCCGAATTCAACATACGAAGGCATCAACGTTGAGCGGATGAGGAATCTCAACGGACATATCATGGCCAGAGAAGAAGCGGCACACGGAGGCATTCCGGAAGTGGATCACGTTTGCGGCGTGCCGGATTCCGGTATCGCTCACGCCATCGGCTATTCCAATGAGTGCGGCCAAGATTACGGCAGAGTTTTTGTCAAGTACACGCCGACCTGGCCGCGCAGTTTCATGCCGATGTCCCACGAAGAACGCAGCAGAGTCGCGAAGATGAAGCAGGTTCCGGTCACACCGCTGATCAAAGACATGAAGCTTTTGCTGGTCGACGACAGCATCGTCAGAGGAACGCAGCTGCAGGAGACGGTTGAATTTCTCTATGAACACGGTGCGAAGGAAGTCCACATGCGCTCGGCCTGTCCGCCAATCATGTATGCGTGTAAATACCTCAACTTCACAAGACAGACCCCGGAACGGGATCTGATCGCCAGAAAGACAATTCTGGAACTGGAAGGTGAAGAAGGTGAAAAGCATATTGAGGAATACAGCGACGGCAGAACGGAACGGGGCAAGGCCCTGCGCAAGGCAATCAGCGAGAAACTGGGATTTGATTCTCTGGGCTACCAGAACATTGACGGTATCCTGGAAGCGATTGGACTAGACGAAGACAGCGTCTGCACTTACTGCTGGAATGGAAAGGAATAGAACATGAACAACTCGAAATCAGATGCTTACGCAGCAGCCGGTGTGGATATTACCGCAGGATACAGAGCCGTTGAACTGATGAAGAAGCACATTGCCGCAACCAGAACGGAAGGTGTCTGTTCGGATATCGGAGGTTTCGGCGGTATGTTTGAACTGGACCTGACAGACATCAAGAAGCCGATTCTGGTCAGCGGAACGGACGGCGTGGGCACCAAGCTCAGGCTGGCCTTTCTGATGGACAAGCACGACACCGTGGGCATCGACTGTGTTGCCATGTGTGTCAATGATATCATCTGCGGCGGTGCGAAGCCGCTGTTCTTCCTGGACTACATCGCCTGCGGCAAGAACGTGCCGGAGAGGATGGAGGCTATCGTCAAAGGCGTCTGCGACGGTTGTATCCAGTCCGGCGCAGCCCTCATCGGCGGCGAGACAGCGGAGATGCCGGGCTTCTATCCGGAAGATGAATACGACCTGGCCGGCTATGTGACAGGCGTGGTCGACAAGGATAAGATCATAGATAACGAAACCATGGCAGAGGGAGACGTTGTCATCGCGCTGCCTTCCAGCGGCGTGCACTCCAACGGTTTCTCCCTTGTGAGAAAAGTTTTTGATGTCGAGCATTCCGACATCAAGTCGCCGGTTGCGGAACTGGGCGGCAGATCCATCGGAGAGACCCTTCTGACCCCGACCAGGATCTACGTGAAGCCGGTTCTCGCCCTCATCGACAAAGTCAACGTCAAGGGCATTTCCCACATTACCGGCGGCGGATTCTACGAGAACATTCCGAGAAGCATTCCGGACGGCCTTTGCGCGAAGATCGACAGGGCGTCTGTCAAAGTGCTTCCGATTTTCGATCTCATTGCGAAGACCGGCGGTATTTCTGAGCGCGACATGTTCAACACCTTCAACATGGGCGTGGGCATGAGCATCGTCGTCGCCAAAGAGGATGCGGACAAGGCGCTTGAGATTCTCACAGCGGAAGGTGAAGAACCGTACGTCATCGGTGAGATCGTAAAGGGCCAGAGCAAGATTGAACTGATTTAGGGGACAGTATGTCAACAACAACGACAGCAAACGCAAAAGCAAAAATCGCCGTCCTCGTATCGGGCGGCGGCACTAATCTGCAGGCACTCATTGACGCGCAGAACAGCGGCCTTCTGAAGAGCGGCGAAATCAAACTCGTCATCTCAAACAGGAAGGATGCTTTTGCATTGGAAAGAGCGGCGAAAGCCGGTATTGAAGCTTTTGCGCTGACAAAGAAAAGCTGCGGCGGCCAGGAAGGTTTCGAGAAGAGGCTGACCGAGGAAATCGAGAGCCGCGGCATCGATCTGATCATCATGGCGGGTTTCCTGAGCATTCTGAGCGAAGCATTTACGCGCAGATTCGACCATAAGATCATCAACGTACACCCGGCACTGATTCCGTCGTTCTGCGGCAAAGGCTACTATGGACTGCTGGTCCATGAAGCGGCCCTTGCCAAGGGCGTCAAGGTCACGGGAGCGACGGTTCACTACGTGAACGAAATTCCGGACGGTGGCGAGATCATCATGCAGAAAGCCGTGGAAGTGAAGGACGGAGACACACCGGAGATTTTGCAGAGACGGGTCATGGAAGAGGCGGAGTGGATCATCCTGCCGGCGGCAGCGGAGAAAATCTGCGCCGAGATCATAGCGAAAGGAGCATGACAGATGGACGTATACAGAACAGACACTTTTGAGGACAGAGCAAGGGGGAACTCCTACGTGGGGCGCGGGATCGTGAGCGGACTGTCGCCTTCAGGCCAGGCTGTTTCCGCCTATTTCATCATGGGACGGAGCGCCAACAGCAGAAACCGTGTATTTACGGTCCGCGACGGAGCGGTCTTCACGGAACCTTTTGACGCATCCAAAGTCGAGGACCCGAGCCTCATCATTTACGCAGCCATCAGAAAATTTGAAAACCACCTGATCGTCACCAACGGCGACCAGACAGATACCATTTACAAAGGACTCGAGAAGGGCCTCTCGTTTTCCGAGACGCTGGAGGACAGGCAGTTCGAACCTGACGCGCCGAACCTGACGCCGAGGATCAGCAGCATCACCGACCTGAATAACGGCAGCTATGAGATGAGCATCCTGAAGAGCGCCGACGCAGAAGGCACCGCCTGCAACAGGTTCACCTTCTCCTACGCGCCGCTGCCGGGACTCGGTCATTTCCTCCACACCTACGTGCAGGATGGATCGCCGCTGCCGACCTTCCAGGGAGAACCGGAGCGGATTGTCGTGCCGAATGACATCGACGACTTCACCGATGACATCTGGGAGGCGCTGGACGAGGACAATAAGATTTCCCTGTATGTCAGGTATACGGACCTGGAGAGCGGGGAATACGAAGAGAGACTGATCAACCGGAACGAATAAGGAGCGGCGACATGAACGAACTGAAACTCAAATACGGATGCAACCCGAATCAGACGGAAGCGAAGATTTACATGGCTGATGGATCGGAGCTGCCAATCAGAATCCTGAACGGCAGACCGGGATACATCAACTTTCTGGACGCCTTCAACGCATGGCAACTGGTGAAGGAACTGAAGGAAGCCACAGGCACGCCTGCGGCCACATCCTTCAAGCATGTCAGTCCGACTTCGGCTGCGATCGGCAGACCGCTCAGTGAGAAGATGAAAAAAGCGTACTTCGTCGACGACATCAAGGGACTGGATGATTCACCAATCGCCTGCGCCTACGCCAGAGCGAGAGGAACGGACCGGCTGTGCTCCTTCGGGGATTTCATCGCCCTGTCCGACGTGTGCGATGAAGCGGCGGCCCGCATCATCAAGCGGGAAGTCTCCGACGGCGTCATCGCGCCGGGCTTTACAGACAAAGCCCTGGAGATGCTCAGCAAAAAGAAGAACGGAAACTACAATGTCATCGAAATCGATCCGAACTACAGCGCGGAAGGACAGGAAACGCGCCAGGTATTCGGCATTACCTTCGAGCAGACGCATAACGATATCAAAATCGGCAAGGACCTTCTGGAGAATATCGTAACGAAAAACAAGGATCTTCCGGAAGACATCAAGGAAGACCTGATCATCGCCATGATCGCCCTGAAGTACACCCAGTCTAACTCTGTGTGTTTTGCCAGGGACGGTCAGTGCATCGGTATCGGCGCGGGGCAGCAGTCCAGGATCCACTGCACCAGACTGGCCGGCAGCAAGGCCGACACCTGGTATCTGCGCATGCACGACAAGGTTCTCAACCTGTCGTTCAAAGACAAACTGCCGCGCGCGGTCAGAGATAACGCCATCGACGGTTACATCAATGAGTACGAAGAAGACGTCTGCGCGGAAGGCAACTGGCAGAAGTACTTCAGCGAGCAGCCGGAGAGGCTGACGAAGGAAGAGAAGCGGGAATATCTGGATGCACAGAGCGGCGGCGTACTTGCGTCGGACGCCTTCTTTCCGTTCGGAGACAGCATTGAGAGAGCCAAGGCCAGCGGCGTTTCCTACGTTGTGGAAGCGGGCGGTTCCGTCAGGGATGATGAGGTCATCGCTGCTGCGGACAAGTACAACATGGTCATGATATTCAACAAAGTGAGACTCTTCCATCACTAATATGGAAGGGCCTTTGCATTTATTTCTAACGCATCAGGAGCAAAAGCAATGAAAGTAATGGTAGTAGGCGGCGGTGGCCGCGAACACGCAATCATCAAAGGACTGAAGAAGAGCCCGAAAATCGACGTCATATACGCTTTGCCGGGCAACGGAGGCATCGCGGCGGATGCGGAGTGCGTCGACATCGGTGCCAAGGATCTGGACGGTATCCGAGATTTCGCAGTCAGGGAAGGCATCGACTACGCAGTGGTCGCGCCGGACGACCCTCTGGCCATGGGCGCCGTGGATATTCTGCAGGCGGAAGGCATCCGCTGCTTCGGACCGGATAAGAAGGCAGCCGTCATCGAAGCAAGCAAGGTCTTTTCCAAGGACCTCATGAAGAAGTACGGCATCCCGACAGCAGCTTACGAAGTCTTCGAAGAGATGCAGCCGGCGCTGGACTATCTGGACGCCGCATCGGTACCGGCCGTCGTCAAAGCCGACGGGCTGGCCCTGGGCAAAGGCGTCATCATCGCTGAGACTCGGGAGGATGCGAAGGCGGCCGTGCGCAGCATGATGGAAGAGAAGAAGTTCGGCGAGAGCGGATCACGGGTGGTTATCGAAGAATTCCTGACCGGCCCGGAAGTATCCGTCCTGTCGTTCACTGACGGACACACAGTGGTTCCGATGATCTCGTCCCAGGATCACAAGCGTGCTCTGGACGGCGACAAGGGCCTCAACACCGGCGGCATGGGAACCGTCGCGCCGAATCCATATTATACAGAGGAGGTAGCGGAACGTTGCATGAAGGAGATCTTCCTGCCGACCATCAAGGCCATGCAGGAAGAGGGAAGGCCGTTTAAGGGATGCCTCTACTTCGGACTGATGATCACGGACGACGGCCCGAAGGTGATTGAATACAACTGCCGGTTCGGCGATCCGGAAGCGCAGGTTGTGCTGCCTTTGCTTGAAAGCGATCTGCTGACCGTCATGGAGGCGGTGACCGACGAGAAGCTGGCGGAAACGGAAGTGAAGTTCTCGGACAGCAGCGCCTGCTGCGTTGTCGTGGCGTCGGGCGGATACCCGCAGGAGTATAAGAAGGGCTGTGAGATCACCATGGGCGAGCTCACCGGCAAGACAGAAGTCTTCGTCGCGGGAGCGAAGCTGGAAGACGGCAAACTCCTCACCTCAGGCGGCAGAGTGCTGGGCGTCACCAGTGTCGCGCCGACACTGAAAGAGGCCATAGACACAGCCTACGAAAACGCTGCGAAGATACAGTTTGAAAACGCTTATTACAGAAAAGACATCGGCGCCAGAGCGCTGCAGGCAGGAAGCAGATAAGCAGGAGGAAATAAGATGGTTTACAGAGTATTCGTCGAGAAGAGAGAGGCAGTAGCAAGTGAAGCCAAGGCGTTGCTTTCGGAGATCAGGACGTTCCTGGGCATCCGTTCCGTAGAGAAGATCCGGATCTTCAACCGGTACGATGTGGAAGGCATCTCCGAGGAACTCTTCGAAGAATGCATCGGCAGCGTGTTCTCCGAACCGCAGGTCGACGACGTTTACAGATGGAAAGGCGATGAAGAAACATTCGCGCAGATGGGCGACGCAGTCTTTGCGGTGGAAGCGCTGCCGGGTCAGTATGACCAGAGAGCGGACTCCGCGGCCCAGTGTATCCAGATCATCTCCCAGCAGGAGAGACCGCTGGTGGCGTGTGCTAAGGTTTATCTGATCGAAGGCAAGGTCACAGGCGAGGAACTGCAGGCGATCATCAACTTCGTCATCAACCCGGTCGAGATGCGGCAGGCGTCTCTTGATATGCCGGAGACCCTCAAGGTCGAGTACGATCTCCCGCAGACCGTCGAATCGATTGAAGGCTTCAACGATATGGATGACGAAGCGCTGCGTCAGTTTATCGCGGACCGCGGCCTGGCTATGGACGAAGGCGACATTCACGTCTGCCAGGATTACTTCCGCGGCGAGGGCAGGGTCCCGACCATTACAGAAATCAGAATGATCGACACCTACTGGTCCGATCACTGCAGACATACAACATTCAACACGATCATAGATAGCATCGAATTTGAAGACGAAACCCTCAAGGTGGCTTACGCCGATTATATGAAAACCCGCGAGGATCTCGGCAGGACGAAGCCTGTCACCCTCATGGATCTCGGAACAATCGCCGCAAAGGCGTTGAAAGCGGCGGGCAAGCTGGACGGTCTTGACGAGTCCGAAGAGATCAACGCCTGCACCGTCAAGGTCAAAGTCACCATCGACGGGAAAGAGGAAGACTGGCTGCTGCTCTTCAAAAATGAGACCCACAACCACCCGACGGAAATCGAACCATTCGGCGGTGCGGCCACCTGTATCGGCGGCGCGATTCGAGACCCGCTCTCAGGGCGTGCCTATGTTTATACGGCCATGCGCATCACCGGCGCGGCAGATCCGAGACGGCCGCTCGACCAGACTATGCAGGGCAAACTTCCGCAGAGAAAGATCGTTACTTCAGCGGCCGACGGTTACTCTTCCTACGGGAACCAGATTGGTGTTTCCACAGGATTGGTCCAGGAGATTTACCACGACGGATACGTGGCCAAGAGAATGGAACTGGGCGCTGTCATCGGCGCGGCTCCTGCGGAGAACGTGGTGCGTGAAAGACCGGCGCCGGGAGACATCATTATTCTTCTGGGCGGCAGAACAGGAAGAGACGGCTGCGGCGGCGCGACCGGTTCCTCCAAATCTCATGACGTGAGCTCTCTGGAGAGCTGCGGCGCGGAAGTCCAGAAGGGCAACGCGCCGGAGGAGAGAAAGCTCCAGAGGCTGTTCAGAAACGGCGAGGCATCCCGCATGATCAAGCGGTGTAACGACTTCGGCGCAGGCGGCGTTTCCGTCGCCATCGGCGAGCTGGCCGACGGGCTGGACATCAATCTGGACGTCGTGCCGAAGAAATACGAAGGCCTCGATGGAACAGAGCTGGCCATCAGCGAATCCCAGGAAAGAATGGCCGTCGTCATCGCGGCGGCAGACAAGGATCGGTTCTTTGAGATCGCTGACGCGGAGAACCTGGAGGCGACGGTGGTCGCGACTGTGACAGAAGAACCTCGCCTCGTCATGCACTGGAAAGGCAACACCATCGTCGACGTCTCGAGAGAGTTCCTCGATTCCAACGGCGCGAAGAAACATATCGATATTAAGGCGGCAGCTGCTTCAGCGGACGCACTGAAAAAGGACGTGCCTGTCTCCTTCTCGGAAGGCATCCGCGCCCTTGCTGCGGACATCAACGTCTGCTCGCAGAAAGGCCTGTCGGAGAAATTCGACTCCACCATCGGAGCGGGAACTGTAGTCATGCCGTTCGGCGGGCAGTACCAGATGACTCCGGCCCAGAGCATGGTCCAGAAGATTTCGGTGGAGGATGCGGTTTCCGACACCTGTTCGATCATGGCCTGGGGCTATGATCCGTTCATTTCGGAGAAGAGCCCGTATCACGGTGCGTATCTGGCAGTCATCGATTCCGTGGCGAAACTCATCGCTTCCGGCGGCGGGCGCGAAGCAGTCTACCTGAGTTTCCAGGAATTCTTTGAGAAGCTGGGTAAGGATCCGGCGAGATGGGGCAAACCGCTCGCTGCGCTGCTGGGTGCTTTTGAAGCGCAGATGGGTCTGGAAGTGGCGGCCATCGGCGGCAAGGATTCCATGAGCGGATCCTTTGAGGACATCGACGTACCGCCGACTTTGGTATCCTTCGCAGTTACCACGGCGAACGTGGACGATATCATCACCAATGAATTCAAGGGCAAAGGCCACAAGGTCCTGTTGTTCAGACCTGCGCTGAACAAAGATGGACTGCCTGAAATAGAATCTCTGAAAAAGATCTTCAATGCGGTCAAAAGACATGCAGATGCAGGACGGGTCTGCGCGGCTTACGTTCCCGGACACGGCGGCATCGCGGAAGCCATTATGAAGATGTGCTTCGGCAACATGATCGGATTCAGATACAGCGAAGCATTTGCAGGCAACATGAAAGAGCTCTTCGGTTACTCCTATGGATCCTTTATTCTCGAGATCGATACGAAGGGATGTGAAGGGCACGCCTGCGGCGCGGACGAGCACTGCGGAGCAGATTGCGTCCTCCTGGGAGAGACGACAGACGACGGCGCGATCACGTGCGGCGGAGATAAGGTAGAACTGGAAGAGCTCCTGAAGACATATGAAGAGGTGCTCGAACCGATTTATCCATGCAATATTGAGGCGACGAAACAGGTCATTCCGGATCTGGATTATCATGGAGCAGCGGACGCTGCGGCGCCGGCGGTTCACACGGCGAAACCGAAGGTTCTGATTCCGGCATTCCCGGGCACCAACTGCGAGTACGATTCAGCCAGAGCCATGGCGGCAGCCGGTGCGGATCCGCAGATCATCGTTGTGCGCAATATGACGGCGGAAGCCATCAGCAAGTCGGTGGAAGAGTTTGCATCGGCATTGAACGATGCGCAGATGGTATTCATTCCGGGCGGATTCTCCGGCGGCGACGAGCCGGATGGTTCAGGAAAATTCATTACAGCTTTCTTCCGGAATCCGGCAGTCAAAGAAGCGGTTACCGATATGCTCGACAATCGCGGCGGCCTCATGTGCGGAATCTGCAACGGGTTCCAGGCGCTGATCAAACTGGGCTTGGTGCCGTACGGCAGAATCATCGATACCGATGAGACCTGTCCGACGCTGACACTCAATGAGATCGGACGTCACCAGTCCCGCCTCGTCAGAATCAGAGTGGCATCCAGCAAGTCACCTTGGCTGGCAGCGACAGAGGTCGGCGACATTTTCACGGTGCCGGTATCCCACGGCGAAGGCAGGATCCTGGCGGACGAGGGGCTGCTGAAGGAGCTGGCAGCAAACGGTCAGATTGCCACCCAGTACGTGGATTTCGAAGGTAAGCCATCTGATGACATCCGGTTCAATCCGAACGGATCTGTCTTTGCGGTAGAGGGCATGACGTCTCCTGACGGCCGTGTCTTCGGCAAGATGGGGCACGCGGAAAGAACCGGTTACGGACTCTACAAAAACGTACCGGGACGGTACGACATGAAGATGTTCGAATCGGCGGTAAAGTTTTTCAGATAATCAATCCATCGGATTGACAAAGGAATTGAAGTCCGGGTAGTCGCTGTTGATGAATTCGAAGAAGACAGGATCCAGCAACTCGTACTTGCCCGTGATGACTAGGAATTGCCGGAGCGGGCTTGACGCCAGCTCGCGTTCCAGGCTCAGAATGTCATCGCGGCTGTATGCGACGACAATCAGCTGCCCGTAATCCGAAATAAAATAGACACCTTTCACATCGTTGCTGAGCATGAATACACGCTCGGCAACGTGTGCGTTTGTTGGCTTGAACGCCATAAAGAGACGGCCGTTGGGATGGCTCGTCATGACCGTGTTCATGTTGAGGACGAATTCACCCAGATTCTCATCGATGTCCTCATCTCCCATAAGAAATTCATAAACTGTCGCGAATTCCGTTTTGCGCAGCATCAGAGCAGCTTCCGTCGCCGTGACGGAAGCTTTGTTGCAGTATTCGAATTCCACAACTTTCAGATTTTTCACCCGTGTTCTGGTGATGATGGTCTCGTAGACACCGTTCATTTCCACGAGGGACTCGCTGAGGTATTCATGAGGGCGGCGATGGGAAGGGTCAATGATGTTTTTGCAGAAGGTGGCCTTGCTGTAATTCGAAAAGATGTCCAGCGGCACGCTTCCCTCGGCCAGATAGGCAGCGCCTTCTTCGTCGCGGCCCAGACAGCGCATGAGGAAATAGTTCACCACCTGATAGTCGCTGGTGATTTCACCGCAGATCCGTTCCATGAGATCGGATTGTTCCTCCGGGGAAAGATCCGGCACCTTCCTGAAGATGAACGCATAGTCGTCCCGGTTCGCCGGCAGCGGCAGGTCCTTTGCAATGTTAAAATCCCGCCAGTGGTTCATGAGCCAGCGGAATGTCTTTGCAGTGAGCGGAATCTTGTCAGCGCCAAGACCGCCTACGAGCGCCTGCTCTGCCATTTCCATTTCCACGTTCCATTCGCCCCGGAAGACCGTGCAGGTCTCCAGGCCGGCTTCCTCGCAGTCGATATAGAAGAACTGGTGCAGATCGCCGCCGCCTTCGACCGCCCAATGGGCGTAGAGAGCCAGCACGCCCATGAGGCGCGTGTTGGTCACGTAGGCGGAAAGGAACCGCTTCCGTGCATCCGGTATGCTGGAGTGGAGACCTCCTTGTATCAGTGTGAATTCCGGCCTTGACATATTTGAAGTATACCACAATTGTCGCCGTATTTGTGCTATAATAACTGTGTATGCGATTCATTAAGAAGAGGAGATTGACATGAAGAGATTATTTACATCAGAATCTGTAACAGAAGGCCATCCGGATAAGATTTGCGATCAGATTTCCGACGCGATTGTAGACGCGATTCTGGAGCAGGATCCAGTTGGCAGAGTTGCTGCAGAGACGACCGTAAACACCGGTTACGCCATGATAATGGGCGAGATCACAACTGAGTGTTACGTAGATATACCGAAGATCGCCAGACAGGTCATCGTTGACATCGGATACGACAGAGCCAAGTACGGCTTTGACGGATACTCCTGCGCAATCATGACGTCCATTGACGAACAGTCACCTGATATCGCGCTGGGCGTCAATGAGAGCACCAATGCGGAGCACGACATCGGCGCAGGAGACCAGGGCCTGATGTTCGGCTTTGCCTGCAACGAGACGCCGGAGCTCATGCCGATGCCGATTTCACTGGCTCATAAGCTGGCCCGCAGGCTGGCCGAGGTCAGAAAGAACGGCACGCTGGATTACCTGAGACCGGACGGCAAGACTCAGGTCACGGTCGAGTACGACGACGACAAAGTCAAGAGGGTCGATACGGTTCTCATTTCGACCCAGCACAACCCGAACGCCACACAGGAGCAGATCGGAGCGGACCTCATGGAACACGTCATCAAACCGGTGATTCCTGCTGAACTGCTGGACGAAGAGACCAAGTACTTCTTCAATCCGACGGGCAAGTTCGTCATCGGCGGACCGCAGGGCGACTCGGGACTGACAGGCCGCAAAATTATCGTCGACACCTACGGCGGGTACGCCCATCACGGCGGCGGCGCCTTCAGCGGCAAAGATCCGACGAAGGTGGACAGGAGCGCGACCTATGCGGCCAGATGGGTTGCCAAGAACATGGTGGCGGCGGGACTGGCCACGAAACTTGAAGTGCAGGTAGCCTACGCCATCGGTGTGGCAAAACCTGTTTCCGTTATGGTCGATTCTTTCGGGACCGGCGTGTTCCCGGACGAGAAACTGGCGGAGATCGTGCAGAAGCACTTCGATCTGAGACCGGCGGCCATCATCCGCGATCTGGATCTGCGGAGACCGATCTACAAGCAGGTGGCGGCGTACGGACACTTCGGCAGAACGGACATCGACGTTCCGTGGGAGAGGCTCGATAAAGTGGACGAGCTGAAAGAAGAATTATAAAGGAGAATAACATAAACCAATGGGAATCAAAGTAGCCAAGTTCGGCGGCTCCTCCGTCGCCGACGCGATACAGATCAGAAAGCTCAGAAACATCGTCAAAGCGGATGGGGACATCCGGTACGTGGTCGTTTCCGCACCGGGAAAGCGCTACGCGGATGACAGTAAAGTCACAGACCTGCTGTACCTCTGCAAGACGCACATCGAGCACAAGATTCCGTATGAACAGATCTTCCAGGTCATTTGTGACAGATTCATCTCGACCGAGGAGAATCTGTGCGTTGACGTGGGCATCAAAGCCGAGCTGGAAGAGATCCGCAGAGAGCTGGAAAAAGGTGCAACGGCAGACTACATTGCCAGCCGCGGCGAATATCTCAATGCAAAGATTATTGCAGCGTTTCTGGGGTTCGATTTCGTCGACGCGCAGGAAATCATCAAGTTCAATGAGAAGGGAAAACTCATGGACGATCTGACGAACGAGCTGATCGGCAAGACACTGAAGAGTCACGAGTGCGCTGTCATTCCGGGATTCTACGGTGAAAAACTGGAAGACGGTGCGATCAAGACGTTCTCGCGCGGTGGCTCCGACATCACCGGCGCGCTGGTTGCCAGAGGTGTCGACGCAGACGTCTATGAGAACTGGACCGACGTTTCCGGTTTCCTTATGGCAGATCCGAAGATCGTGAAAGAACCGAAGCCAATCGAGAAAATCTCCTACATGGAGCTCAGAGAGCTGTCCTACATGGGCGCGTCCGTACTTCATGAAGAGGCGATTTTCCCGGCGAAGGTAGCAGGTATCCCGATCAATATCCGCAACACGAACAAGCCGGAGGATCCGGGCACAATGATTACGGCGGATCTGGAAGTTCATGAGAACCAGATCGTTTCCGGTATCGCCGGAAGGAAGCACTTCACGGTCATCGGCATCTACAAGAACCATCTGGCCAACGAGAAGGGCTTCATCAGAAGACTGGCCGGCATCATAGAAGACCACGACATGACCATCGAGCATCTGCCGACAGGTATCGATACCATGTCCGTTGTCATCGACAACAAGGTTCTGAACGGCAAACTGGAGGAAGTGGTGGAAGAAATCAAGTACCAGCTGAAGCCGGACAGCATCGACGTGGTTGAGGAGATGGCTCTGATTGCTACAGTAGGCGCAGGCATGTCAGCCCGCAAGGGTACGTCCGCCAGACTGTTTACTTCTCTGGCGGAAGCAGGCGTCAACATCAGAATGATCGACCAGGGCTCCTCCGAAATGAACATCATTGTCGGCGTGGAAGAAAAAGATTTCGAAACAGCAATCAAGGCGATTTACAAAGCCTTTGTTGAATAATATGACGGGAAAGATAATCGCGATCATCATCTTAATACTGTTCTCAGCATACTTCTCAGCGACGGAGACTGCCTTCACGTCCATGAACCGGATCAAACTGAAGACCATGGCGGGAGACGGCGACGATAAAGCCCAGAAAGTTCTTGAACTGGGCGAGAAGTACGATAAGCTGCTGACGACCATCCTCATCGGAAACAACGTGGTCAACATCACGATGACGGCCATTGCGACTGTTTTGTTCGTAGGACTGCTGGCTCACAATGGCGCTGCGGTTTCAACCATCGTCATCACTGTTGTCGTGCTCATTTTCGGCGAGATCACCCCGAAGAACATCGCCAAAGAACGGCCGGAGGAATTCGCTAAATTCTCCGCACCGCTCATCAGTTTCTTCATGGCGATTCTGACCCCGATCAATTTCATTTTCACTGGATGGAAGAAGTTCATTACCAGATTGTTCGGACTCAACGGGGAAGAGAAAATCACCGACGACGAGATCCTGACCATGGTCGAGGAAGCCGAAACTGTCGGCGGCATCGACGAGGAGAGGAGCGAGCTCATTCAGAACGCCATCGAGTTTGACGAACTGACGGCGGAAGAAGTCATGACGCCGCGTCCTGAGATGGTCGCGGTCGATACAGAGTGCAGTGAGGAAGAACTGGCAAGACTTTTTGAGGAAACAGGGTTCTCAAGAATACCAGTCTACGAAGAAGACATCGATAAGATCATCGGCGTTATCCATCAGAAGGATTTTCACTACCATGTGGTGGGAACAGATAAGAAAATATCCGACTACGTTTCACCGGTTGTATTCGTAGCTGAGACCATGAAGATCTTCGACCTGCTCCGCAAGATGCAGCAGCTGAAGACCCACATGGCCATCGTCATCGACGAGTACGGCGGCACCTCCGGCCTGGTCACCATGGAGGACATCATCGAAGAACTGGTCGGCGAAATCTATGACGAATACGACGTCATTGCGAACAAGGAGATCATGCCTTTGCAGAACGGCAGCTACAGAGTACGCTGCAGCGCCAATCTGTCGAAGGTCTTCGACTACTTCGGCATTGATGAGGACGTCACGGAAGTCAACACCGTGAATGGCTGGGTATCCATGATGCTGGATCACCTGCCGAAGAAGGATGATAAATTTGAAACAGAGATAGACAGAAAGAAACTGAAAGTCAGAGTGACAAAAGCTGACGCAAGAAAAGCAATTGAAATCAACCTCATATGCGAGGACGTTGCAGACGAGGAAGAAGCAGAAAGGACAGAGAATCAGTAATGGGTTTTATGGAGAAAGTTTTTGGCGACCTCAATGAGAAGGAAGTCAAAAAAGTATCGAAGATCGCGGACAAGGTCATGGCGCTCGAAGACGAGATGGCCGCTCTCACGGACGAGGAACTCCGCGCAAAGACAACAGAATTCAAAGAGAGAATCGCAGGTGGCGAGAGCCTGGACGACATCCTGCCGGAAGCCTTTGCAGTATGCCGTGAAGGCGCCTGGAGATCCCTGGGCATGAAGCACTTCTACGTGCAGGTCATCGGCGGAATCGTCCTCCATCAGGGCAGAATTTCCGAGATGAAGACTGGTGAAGGTAAGACCCTGGTGGCGACCTTGCCGGCCTACCTGAACGCCCTGGAAGGCAAAGGCGTCCACGTGGTCACGGTCAACGATTACCTGGCCAAGCGTGACATGGAGTGGATGGGCAAGCTCTATACCTTCTTAGGACTGAGCGTGGGATGCGTCATCCACGGCATTACAGAAGAGGAAAGAAGAGCCGCTTATCAGGCGGACATCACATACGGAACCAATAACGAGTACGGCTTCGACTATCTGCGTGACAACATGGTCACCTATAAAGAGCAGATGATGCAGCGCGAGCTCAATTATGCCATCGTCGACGAGGTGGACTCCATCCTCATCGATGAAGCGAGAACGCCGCTGATCATCTCCGGCCGCGGCGACAAATCCACGGATATGTACCGCAGGGCCGACAGCTTCGTCAAGACCCTCGTCAAGGGCACCAGAGACAAAGACACCAAGGAAGAGACCGGCGACTTTGTCGTGGAAGAAAAGGACAACCAGATTTCTCTGACGGAGGAAGGCGTCGAGAAGTGCGAAGACTTCTTCAAGATCGACAACTTCTCCGATCCGGAGAACATGGAGATCAACCACCACGTCATGCAGGCTCTCAAGGCGCAGAATATGATGAAGCGCGACGTAGATTACGTGGTTCGCGACGGCGAGATCATCATCGTCGATGAGTTCACCGGACGTATGATGTTCGGACGCCGTTACAGCGACGGACTCCATCAGGCTATCGAGGCCAAGGAGCATGTACTCGTCAGATCCGAGAGCAAGACGCTGGCGACGATCACCCTGCAGAACTACTTCCGGATGTACCAGAAACTGGCCGGCATGACCGGTACGGCGAAGACAGAGGAAGCCGAGTTCACAGACATCTACAACATGGACGTCGTCGTCATTCCGACCAACAAGCCGGTCATCAGAGAGGATCTGGCCGATGCGGTTTACGCCACAGAGCAGGGTAAGTACAAAGCCATCATCGACCGCGTCATCGAGGCCCACGAGAAAGGGCAGCCGGTGCTGGTCGGTACCATATCCATCGAAAAATCCGAAGTCATCGCCGACGCGCTGAGAAAGCGCGGCGTGAAGGACTTCAACGTACTGAACGCCAAGCATCATGAGAAGGAAGCGCAGATCGTCGCGGAAGCGGGACGTGAAGGAGCCATCACCATCGCCACCAACATGGCTGGTCGTGGTACCGACATCATTCTGGGAGGAAACCCTGAGTTCGAAGCCCGCAGAGAGATGGAGCGCCTCGAGTACGACGAAGATCAGATTGCTTTTGCAACGAGTTTCGTACAGAGTGACGACCCGGAGCTTCTGGAAGCCAGAAAGACGTTCCAGGAACTCCTGGAGAAATACAAGGCGGAGCGCGCGCCGGAGCAGGAGCGTGTCCGCGAATTGGGCGGCCTTTGCATCATCGGTACCGAGCGTCATGAATCGAGGCGTATCGATAACCAGCTGAGAGGTCGTTCCGGTCGTCAGGGAGACCCGGGCCAGACACAGTTCTGCGTCTCCATGGAAGACGAACTCATGCGTCTCTTCGGCGGTGAAAGGATGCAGAACATCGTCAGGAAACTGGGCGTCGAAGAGGACGAAGCCATTGAATCGGGCATGGTTTCCAAGCAGATCGAGAATGCACAGAAGAAGGTCGAAGGCAGAAACTTCGGCATCAGAAAGTACGTCCTCCAGTACGACAACGTCATGAACAAACAGCGTGAGATCATCTACGGCGAGCGTAAGAAGGTTCTCTTTGGTGAGGACCTGCGGGAAGACCTGGATATGATGACACGCAAGTTTATCGATGAAGTGGTCGATCCAATCGTTATTGCGTCCAAGTATCCGGAGGAGTGGGACTTCGATACGATGAACGAAGGACTGGCAAAAATCACCGGCCGCTTCGAGCCGCTGGAATTTGACGAGGAAGATCTCCATGACATGGATGAGGAATCCCTGAAGAACGGTCTCTACGGTGAGTTCAGCGACATGTACGACGCCAAGGAAGAAGAAATCGGCGCTGAGCGTCTCCGCGAAGTCGAGCGTATGATCCTGCTGCGCGTCGTCGACAGCAAGTGGATGGACCACATCGACGCCATGGATCAGCTGAAGAGCGGTATCGGCCTCAGAGGACTGGGCGGTCAGGATCCGGCCGCGGCCTACGCCCACGAAGGATTCGCCATGTTCGAGCTGATGGTCTCCGCGATTCAGGAAGAGTTCGTACGGTACTGTTACAACGTCACTGTGACGACGTCCAGCGAGCGCCGCGACGTTATCGGAACAGGTCAGGAACATAAAGATGAGTTCGACGACAGCGAGATGCGTGAAGCGGCTGCCCGTCAGCAGGCAGAAGGCGGAAACGTGGATATGGGCAGCGCTCCGGCGCAGGCTGCGGTTCCGAAGAGAGAGCATAAGCAGGAGACCGTTCGCCGCGAGACACCGAAGGTCGGACGGAATGATCCGTGTCCGTGCGGAAGCGGAAAGAAATATAAGCACTGCTGCGGACGCAATGCGTAATGCGGCAGCGTAGGAGAGATAGATGATATTACTGGATGAGTTAAAACAGCAGATACCGGAGCTCGAGTCGATGCTGGCGGAAGCGGAAGACGCCCTCCGGCCCGAAGAACTTCGCGCAAAGGCTTCCGAGCTGGAGAAGAAATCCGCGGAGCCTGGTTTCTGGGACGATCAGGAGAACGCCCAGAAGGTCATGAAGGAGAAGAAGTCTCTGGAGGACCGCGTTTCTGAATTCGAAGCGTTAAGCGGACGTCTGGAAGATCTGGGCATCATGATCGAAATGGCTGAGGAAGCTGACGACGCGGACACCGCCGAAGAGGCGAAGGCCGAGAAGGAAGCCCTGGCCGGCGACATCGAGAACCTGAAACTGAAGACGCTGCTCAACGACAAATACGATCAGAACAATGCCATTATCGCGATCCACGCGGGAAGCGGCGGCACCGAAGCCATGGATTGGGCTGAGATGCTTTTGCGCATGTATCTGAGATGGTGCGAGAAACGGGGTTTCAAGGCGAAGATCATGGATATGAACGACGATACGGAAGCGGGCATCAAGAGCGCCACGGTTTTCGTCGAGGGTGATTACGCCTACGGATATCTGAAGAACGAGAAGGGCGTGCACCGATTGGTGCGTATTTCCCCGTTTGACTCCTCGGCCCGCAGGCATACATCGTTTGCGTCTTTGGACGTGACGCCGGAAATCGAGTACGACACGACGGTGGAAATCAATCCGGACGACCTGCGTATCGATACCTACCGCTCCAGCGGGGCGGGCGGACAGCATGTCAACATGACCGATTCGGCCGTCAGAATCACCCACCTGCCGACCCATATCGTGGTCACCTGCCAGAATGAGCGATCCCAGATGCAGAACCGGGAGTTCGCCATGAAGATGCTCATGTCCAAACTGATCGAGCTCAAGGAGCAGGAGGAGAAGGAATCCCTGAACGAGCTGAAGGGCGACTACAACCAGATCACCTGGGGAAGCCAGATTCGGTCCTATGTTTTTCAGCCGTACACCATGGTCAAAGACCACAGAACGGGTGCGGAAGTGGGCAATGTACAGGCCGTCATGGACGGGGATCTGGACTACTTTATCAACGAGAAACTGAAACAGCAGTAACCCGTCGGGGCTGCTGTGAATGTATACAGTATTTCACTGTCAAACATTGAATTACAACTTGTATCGGGGTGGGCAGTGTGTTACTATTTTGTCAGTGATGCGAAAAGCATCGCTTTGTCGTGGTGCTTTTGAAGTGGCACGCATGTTTAGCATTAATAAAAGGAGAGCATTTTTATGGATGCAGTAGTTGAAACTTTACTTAAGTTCTGGGAATCGACTGGAGTCGCGAACTTCACGTACCAGAGCGGAATCATGATCGTGGTGTCATTGTTCTTCCTGTATCTGGCCATCAGACACGGTTTTGAACCGCTGCTGCTGGTTCCAATCGCATTCGGCATGCTGTTGTCAAACCTGCCGATGACGGGAATCTTCCTCAATGACGTAGTCCATGAAGGCGTGGTGAACTCCAATGAGCTTGCAGATGCGGGTATATTCTCGATATTCTACATGCTGAAACCTGTATTGCCTTCGCTGATATTCCTTGGCGTAGGCGCTATGACAGACTTCGGGCCGCTCATTGCGAACCCTAAGTCGCTGCTTATGGGCGCGGCAGCTCAGCTTGGAATCTTCTTCGCATTCTTCTCGGCGATTGCGCTTGGATTCAATGCACAGGAAGCCGGTTCCATCGGAATCATCGGCGGAGCGGACGGCCCGACAGCGATTTATCTCACAACGAAACTGGCCGACCATCTGGTAGGACCGATTGCCGTAGCGGCGTACTCGTATATGGCTCTTGTACCAATCATACAACCGCCTATCATGACAGCGCTGACCACGAAGCACGAGCGGGAGCTCAAGATGGAACAGCTGCGAACCGTATCCCAGCGTGAGAAGATCCTCTTCCCAATCGCGGTAACGGTTGTCATCGCACTGCTGCTTCCGGCAGTCGCACCGCTGATCGGTATGCTGATGATGGGTAACCTGTTCAAGGAGAGCGGCAGAACAGCCCGTCTGTCCGACACATCATCCAATGCTCTTTCGAATATCCTCGTTATTCTGCTGGGTACCTGCGTAGGTGCTTCGGCAACAGGCGAGACATTCCTGACCTGGGCGACGATCAAGATCGTTATCCTCGGTGTCCTGGCATTCTGCTTCGGTACAGCAGGCGGCGTCCTCATCGCCAAGATCATGAATATGGTATCGAAGACGCCAATCAATCCGCTCATTGGATCGGCAGGTGTATCAGCCGTACCAATGGCAGCTCGTGTATCACAGGTACAGGGCCAGAAGGCGAACCCGACGAACTTCCTGCTGATGCACGCCATGGGGCCGAACGTTGCAGGCGTTATCGGATCCGGCGTAGCGGCCGGCGTAATGCTCTGCATGTACGGCGGATATTAATAGGAAAATCTCTAAAATCATTTTTATACACTAGGAAAACCCGGCGCGATCCCCTAAGCGTCGGGTTTTTCGTGTTATAATGGAAGCTGGAGGCGAAGATATGATCGATACAGTAGTGTTTGATTTCGATGGAACGATTATGGATACGAACGATGTCATCATCGGTTCGTGGCAGCATGTATATAGAACGTTGCGGGGAAAAGAAGGCGATTTGGATTACATTCTCTCCACCTTTGGCGAACCCCTGGAGTACAGCATGGAAACGTCTTTTCCGGAAGTACCTACGGAAGAGTCCGTCAAGATTTACCGTGACTGGCACAGGGAGAGATTCCTCGATATGATCAAGCTCTTCCCCGGCATCACAGAGATGCTGCAGGAAGTGAAGGCCCGCGGCTGCAAGATGGGGATCGCGAGCTCCCGTCTCAGGCTGACGCTGGAGCAGGGCCTCGACAAGTATGATCTGCATAAGTACTTTGATGCTATCGTAGCAGTGGAGGATACTGAGAATCCTAAGCCTGCGCCGGACATTGTTCTGAAAACACTGGAGCTCCTGGATGCGAAACCGGAGAACGCCGTCATGGTCGGTGACTCGCGGCTGGACATTCTCTGTGCCCGCAACGCAGGCGTGCCGTCCGTACTCGTCGGCTGGAGCGCAACGCTCGCAGGCAAAACAAAAGAGGACTTCGCGCCGGGCGAAGCCCCCGATTTCATCATCGATCAGCCAGCAGATCTGCTCGAACTCATCTGATTACAGCACGTTACCTTCCGCGTCAAAGAGCGGCAGTTTGCCGAGAACAGTGATATCCGTTCTGTCATAGGCGTCGCCCTCAGCCAGTACGGCCATCTTGCCGACAATATTTCCGCCGGCGCCTTCCGCCAGTTTTTCGAGCGCACGGAGAGAATTACCCGTGCTGATCACATCGTCTACGATCAGGACGCGTTTGCCTTTCATTTTTGCCACATCATCTTCGCCGATGTATATTCTCTGGCGCTGGAATGTCGTGATTGAATTGACGTCGGCACCCAGCGGTTCACCCATGTAGACCTTCTGTGATTTCAGCGCGACGATATAGTCGTTCTGTCCGGACTGGCGCGCCATTTCGTATATCAGCGGAATGCTTTTTGATGCCGACGTAAGCATGATGTCAAACTCCGGCGCCCGCGCGAGGAGTTCCTTCGCGGCGTGCATGGTAATCGCAACGTCCCCATAGAGAATGAACGCAGCGATCTGCAGGTCATCAGACACCTTGAACAGTTTGAGACTTTTCTTCATACCGGCAATATTTACTTCGTAATTCATCGTCTTCCTCCGTATGCAAAAGCATTTTTTTCTGTTTGCAAAAGCAACATTACATGCTTCATTGTACCCCTGAAAAGGGCAATATTCAAGCGCAGGGAAGTAATGAAAAATACACCTATTTTGGAAATCATTTGCATGATTTGGAAAGCATTGTAACGATTTGGAAGGCTTTGGGAATGTACAAAAAAATAATCAAAAAAAGGCACGAAAATAGGCCTTCAGAGCAACAAAATCAATTGACACTCAGGCCCCAAATTGATACACTCAAAACGTGGTAAGAGGAGTGTAAACGGACTGGACACGCAGCTTGCATGAATGCCAAAAAGCACAAGATGTTGTGCCTGAACGAGAAGCAGTCCACAAGCCATTGCAATTTAATCAAATGCCAATATAAGCACGAAGAAATGGTTCAGTGCGTTTCTACCGTAACGCCTCAGTTACGACTATTGGTAGTGCTGTAGAAGTTGGCGGACAGGTTGTTTACACCTGTCTTTGTTGTTTCTCAAAGGTTTAATTCATTAGGAGGAGAAAATGAAGAAAGTATTATCACTGGTACTTGCCCTCACTATGGTGTTTGCATTCACCCTGACCTTCACAGGCTGCGGCGAATCAGGCGGTGGTGACGAAGGCTCAGGCGATGCAGCTCTCAAGGCTGGATTCATCTGCCTGCACGATGAGAACTCAACGTATGACAAGAACTTCATCGATGCCGCGAACGCAGCATGCGAAGAGCTTGGAATCGAAGCGATCATCAAGACCAACATCCCGGAAGGACAGGAATGCTACGACGCAGCTGCTGAGCTGGTCGACGCAGGATGCGGAATCGTATTCGCAGACTCATTCGGTCATGAAGACTACATGATCCAGGCAGCGAAAGAATTCCCAGACGTTCAGTTCTGCCACTCAACAGGAACAAAGGCTCACACAGAAGGCCTTGACAACTATCACAATGCATTCGCTTCCATCTATCAGGGACGTTACCTCGCGGGCGTTGCTGCCGGCATGAAGCTGAATGAGATGATCGACAGCGGCAAGATCACTGCTGATCAGGCTAAGATGGGTTATGTAGGCGCGTTCACTTACGCAGAAGTAATATCCGGCTACACATCCTTCTTCCTTGGCGCACGCTCCATTTGCCCATCCGCGACAATGGACGTAAAATTTACGGGTTCATGGTATGACGAATCTTTTGAAAAAGAGGCTGCTCAGAAGCTGATCGACGGCGGCTGCGTTCTGATTTCACAGCACGCTGACTCCATGGGAGCACCGACCGCTTGCGAAAACGCAGGTGTCCCTGACGTATCCTACAACGGAAGCACCGTAGAAGCTTGCCCTGAGACATTCATCGTTTCCTCAAGAATCGACTGGGTACCTTACTATGAATACTGCATCAATGCTGTTCAGAACGGTGAAGCAATCGACACTGACTGGACCGGCGACCTCGAGACTGGTTCCGTAGTTCTGACTGACATCAATGAGAACGTTGCAGCAGAAGGAACTGCTGAAAAAATCGCAGAAGTGGAAGCAGGCCTGAAAGATGGATCCATCCAGGTATTCGACTGCTCAACATTTACTGTTGACGGTAAGAACCTGACGGAGTACATGGCTGACGTAGACACTGATCCTGACTACACACCTGACACGAACGTCGTGGAAGATGGCGCATTCATGGAATCCAAGTTCCGTTCAGCTCCTTACTTCGACATCCAGATCGATGGCATCGAGCTCCTCGATACGGCATTCTAAGCAAAAGCAATACTGCAGGAAAGCCCCGGAGTTTCCGGGGTTTTCCTGATTATAATCAGAGGGTAAAGAGCATTGAACACTACGGAAAACAGAGAAGTCGCGGTTTCTCTGAGAAATGTAACCAAGACGTTTGGCTCAGTCGTAGCCAACAACAATATCAGCCTGGACATATATAAAGGTGAGATTCTCTCCCTTCTCGGTGAGAACGGAAGCGGGAAGACCACCTTGATGAATATGCTTGCAGGCATCTACGCTCCTGACGGCGGACAGATATTCGTAGACGGCGAGGAAGCCGTGATACGGTCCCCTCAGGATGCTTTTGATTATCAGATCGGCATGATCCACCAGCACTTCAAGCTCGTGGACGTTTTCAGCGCGGCGGAGAACATCATTCTCGGCATGCCCGGAAAGATGAAACTGGACAAGAAGGCCATCCTGAAGGACATCCAGGAGACGGTAGACAGATACGGTTTCGAGATCGATCTGAATAAAAAGATATACGAAATGTCTGTATCCGAAAAGCAGACAGTCGAAATCATCAAGGTTCTCTACAGAGGCGCGCAGATCCTCATTCTGGACGAGCCTACGGCGGTACTGACGCCACAGGAAACAGAGAAATTGTTCCTCGTCCTGAGAGCCATGAAAGATCACGGCAGAACCATCGTCATCATCACGCACAAGCTGCAGGAAGTGCTGGAGCTGTCCGACAGAGTCGCCGTCCTGAGGAAGGGCGAATATGTGGGCGTTGTGGATACAAAGGATGCCACAGAGAGTTCTCTGACAGAGATGATGGTGGGCAAGAAAGTTGAACTCAACATAGACAGAACCGATCCGGTCGACGTGAAAGATTTGGTCAGGATCGAGCATCTGACTTGCTTAAATAAATACGGAATCAAAGCCCTCGATGACGTGACCTTCACCATACGGGGCGGCGAGATTCTGGGCATCGCCGGCATCGCAGGAGCCGGGCAGAAAGAGCTCCTCGAAGCCATCGCGGGTCTGCAGAAAGCCGAACCGGGAAGCAGCGTCATGTACAGAGCCATTGACAATAATGACGAAATTCAGCTCCTGGGCAAGGATGTCAACGACATCAAGAATCTGGGCATCTCCCTTGCTTTTGTACCGGAAGACAGACTCGGCATGGGTCTGGTCGGAAACATGGGCATGGTAGGGAATATGCTTTTGCGTTCATATAACGAAGGACGGGGCATCTTCACGAGAGAGAAGGAACCGCGCCAGCTTGCCGAGGAGATCAGGGAGAAACTGGAGGTGTCGACGCCGGATGTCTACACACCGGTCAGGAAGCTCTCGGGCGGAAACGTTCAGAAGGTACTGGTTGGCAGAGAGATTTCCCTGGCGCCGAGAGTCCTCATGACAGCGTACGCAGTCAGAGGCCTGGACATCAACACATCCTACACGATCTACAACATCCTGTCCGATGAGAAGAAGAAAGGCGTCGGCGTTGTCTATGTCGGCGAGGATCTGGACGTGCTCATCGAACTCTGCGACAGGATCCTGGTCCTGTGCGAGGGCAAGGTCAGCGGACTCGTTGATGCGCGTACCACGACGAAAGAACAAATCGGTCTGCTGATGACCAAGTACAGCGGTGACCACATCGCCAAGATAGACGTCGCGAAACTGATGTCGGAAGATGAGGAGGCATAGCATGAAAGAAAAAGACAAAACCAAAAAAGAGCCTCTCATTAAGCTTTCGAGGCGGGCGGATATCGACAGGAAGCACAGCTGGACCTACCGGGCTCTGGCAATCGTTGCTGCCTTGATCGCTGACGCGATCATCATCGCAGTCATCGTCCATATGAATCCAATCGATATTTACGGGACCATGTTCGCAGGCGCGTTCGGCACGACCAGAAAGTGCTGGATCACCCTCAAAGAACTGTCTCTGCTGCTGCTGATCTCTATCGCCCTGACGCCGGCTTACAAGATGAAGTTCTGGAACCTGGGCGGTGAAGGACAGGTCCTCATCGGAGCCTGGGCGACAGCTCTGTGTATGCTCTATCTGGGCGGCAGACTGCCGGGCGGACTGCTGCTTTTGGTCATGTTCCTTGCAGCGGTACTGGCGGGCGCCATCTGGGCCATGATCCCTGCGATCTTCAAAGCCAAGTGGGGAACCAATGAAACGCTGTTCACCCTGATGATGAACTATGTCGCGATCCAGCTCATCGCCTACTTCATCATCAAATGGGAAGTGCCGAAGGGCTCTGGTCACGTGGGCATCATCAACCAGTCGACCCAGGCTGGCTGGCTTCCTTACATCGGTGCCAACAGTTACCCGCTGATCGTCGGACTGGTCATTCTCGTTACCGTGGGTATGCATATTTACCTGAAGTACAGCAAGCACGGTTATGAGATCTCCGTTGTCGGCGAGAGCCAGAGGACGGCGACCTATGTCGGCATCAGCGTCGACAGAGTCATCATCCGGACCCTGTTCCTGTCAGGCGCTATCTGCGGATTCGCCGGCTGGCTCATGGTATCCGGATCCGACCACACAATTACGACGACACTTGCCGGCGGCATGGGATTCACGGGAATCATGGTCTCCTGGCTGGCACAGTTCAACGTCATCGTCATGATCCTGTGCAGTTTGCTCATCGTATTCATGGGGCAGGGCGCGGGAGAGATCGCCACGTCCTTCGGACTGAATCACGCATTCGGCGACATACTTACCGGAATCATCATCTTCTTCATCATAGGAGTTGAGTTCTTCATCAATTACAGGATCAACATCAGGAAGTCAGGAAAGGAGGAAGCATAATGTTCAGTCTTGTTGCTTTTATCCCAAGAGCCATACTGCAGGGAATGCCGCTCCTTTTCGGATGTGCCGGTGAAACATTATCGGAGAAGGTCGGCAGCCTGAACCTGGGTATCCCGGGCGTCATGTACGTCGGCGCCATCTGCGGCGTCATCGGATCGTTCCTCTACGAGCAGAGCTGCGGAGGCCAGGTCGTGCCGATTATCGCGATTCTGATACCGTTCATGGCCTGTCTGGCAGGTGCGCTGCTCATGGGTCTGCTGTTCGCGTTCCTGACGGTAACCCTCAGGGCGAACCAGAACGTAACCGGCCTTGCCATGACCACCTTCGGCGTCGGCGTCGGAAACTTCTTCGGCGGATCCCTCATGAAACTGACGGGAAGCTCCGTTCCATCCATCGCGCTTTCTGCGACGAGCAAAGCCTTCCGGACATCGCTGCCGTTCGCTGATGACTGCGGCTGGTTCGGCAAGATCTTCCTCTCCTACGGTTTCATGACCTATCTGGCTGTAGCCATCGCCATCGTGATGGCCTTCGTGCTGACACGCACCCGCGTGGGTCTGCAGCTGCGGGCCATCGGTGAAAATCCGGCAACGGCAGACGCGGCCGGTATCGACGTCAACAAATATAAATACTTCGCAATTTGTATTGGCTGCATGATCGCGGGTCTGGGCGGACTGTTCTACGTCATGGATTACGCCAACGGCGTCTGGTCAAACGACGCCTTCGGTGACAGAGGATGGCTGGCTATCGCGCTCGTTATCTTCACGCTGTGGAAGCCGAACATCGCGATCTTCGGATCGATCCTCTTCGGCGGCCTCTACATCCTGAACCTGTTCATTCCGGGCGCAGGTATGGCCACCAAGGAGCTCTATAAGATGCTTCCGTATGTGGTCACGATTCTGGTTCTGATCATCACCAGCATGCGGCGCAAGCGTGAACATCAGCCGCCGGAAGCACTTGGACTGCCGTACTTCCGAGAAGACCGATGACAGTGCGAAATCAATAACACCAAAAGAACACCCGCAGGAGTGCTTGAGAGAGCACCTTCTGCGGGTTATAATTTACCTATGTTGAACATATTCTATGCAGGGGAATCCTGCGACAAAGAAACATTTCTGCTCGACCGCATCGATCCTGACGCAGAGACCATTATCATCGTCCCCGATCAGGCGTCTCTGCAGATGGAGCGCGACGCTCTGGACTACTTCCGCGAGAAGGACGGCCGCACGGCGCTTCTGGATCTTATGGTGGCGGATTTCTCCTCTCTTGGCTACAAAGTCATCAAGGAAGCAGGCAGCAGGCAGCCGGAACTCATCGACAAGTACGGTCGACAGATGCTGCTTTCCATCCTCATCGATCGACTGGCTGACGGAGGCGAGCTTGGCGTGTACAAAAGCATGAAGGCCAAGTCCACTTTTGTGTCGAACACCAACCAGCTCATTTCAGAGATGAAACGCTACGGCGTGACGGCCTCCGACATTGAGCGGGCGGCCGGCGAGACAGGAAGTTATCTGAAACTGAAATTATCAGACATCAACAGAATATATAAAGCCTATGAGGAGGCCATCGACGACCGGTTCACCGACTCAGAGGACTACATCCGGTTCTACGGCCAGTTAATGGAAGACTCGGAGCTGATCAGGAGGTCTGTGATCTGGATCATCGGCTTCGATACTTTCACACCGCTCAATATGGAAATCATCCAGCGGCTGCTCCCGGCAGCCCGGGAGGTCAATGTCGTGATGACCTGGGACGAGGCACAGGCAGCGGGCGGAGAAGTTTGCGACGCGCGCATGCTGACCACAGGCGGCGGGGAAGGACTGTTCGATCTGACGGCTCTCGTCATGAATAATCTCAAAGACGCAGCTGAAGCAGCAGGTGTGACCTGGAAGCAGGAGCCGGCGGCAGGACCACACAGAAGGAGCATCTGGGATGATGATCCGGCGGCGAAAATCACCCTCGTGGAGGCATCGAATGTCTATGCGGAGGCGGACAGAGCCGCAGCTTACATCACAGAGCTGGTCAGGGACAAAGGCTTCCGCTACAGAGATATTACTGTGATCTGCAATGACATGGACGTGCGCGGCAGCGTGCTCCGCCGCACCTTTGAGCGGTGGGGGATTCCTGCCTTTGCAGACCGGAAAAGAAACGTGCTCCACCAGCCGGTCGTGAGGTTTTTGCTTTCCTTCCTTCATGTGATTGCGGAAGGGTATACGGATACGGCGGTGATGGAGATGGTCAGTGCGGGGCTCATGGGATTCTCCCGCAGAGACGAGGAACTCCTGAGCAATTATGTCGCCGAGGCGAAGATTCGCGGCAGTAAATGGAAGCAGCCGTTCACCTGGGAAGGGAAGGACGGCTTTGGCGAAGGCCGCTATACGGAGCATCTGGAACGCCTCAATGAGATGCGGGCCTCGATCGTGCACGTAATCGAGGAAGCCCGCGATGAGATGGGAAGAAGGAATTCCGCGGAGGAGAAGATCCGCGGTCTCAGCAGATTTCTGGAGGACACGTTCGGGATGCTGGACAGAATCGGGGAACTTATCCGAAGACAGGAGGCACTCGGTCTGGCAGAAGGCGCTGCAGAGACAGCCCAGAGCTGGGATATGATCTGCAGCCTCTTTGAACAGGTCATCAACGTGATTGGAGAAGAGAATATCAGCAACCGGCAGCTCCGGGACATCCTCACCGAAGGGCTTCGAGAGATGGAAATCGGCCTTGTGCCGTCAAGTACCGACTGTGTGATCATCGGAACACTGCAGCGGACGAGAATCAGCAAAAGCCCCGTTCTCATCGTTACGGCAGCCAATGAAAGCGTGCTGCCGATGAGCGGCGGAAACGGAGGACTGCTGACCGAGCGTGAACTGGAAACGTTGGAGCAGCTCCGGTACAGCATCGCCAAAAAAGACGAGGTGCGCCGGCAGGAAGAGCAGCTGGCGATCTACAGAATGTTTTCGCTGCCATCGGAAGAACTGGTTGTCATGTGCAGTATGGCCGACCAGGACGGCAGAAGCATCAGCCCGTCGGCGGTGTTCTCCGTGCTCGATGAAAAGGAAGGCGTCCGGAAACTGGGCGACCTGGGCAATGAAAATGTGACGGACCGTATCGCCTCCCGCAAAGGCTCGCTGGCCTTTATGGCTGACGCCATGCAGAACTACATGGAGAACGGCAGAATCGACGAGGCCTGGCTGGCAGCCATGCAGTGGTATGAGGAGGAAGACCCGGACAGCATCAGCAGGATCCGGCAGGGTCTCGACTTCGACAACAGAGTGAGGAACCTGGAGGAAGATTTCGCGGACAGCCTGTACTTCGGGGATGAAGACAGTATCAGAGTGAGCGTCAGCAGACTGGAAGTCTACGGCAGCTGCCCGTTCAGATACTTTATCGAGAGAGGACTGCGCGCCGAGGAACCGGATGCCTTTGAAACCTCACCGAGATCCCGCGGCGATGTGTTCCACAAAGCCATGCAAAAGCTGTCTGCCGGGCTGACGGCAGAAGCAAAGGCAGCCGGTCTCACAGTTACGGATCCGGATTCGCCTTGGATGACGATCACGGAAGAGGAGTGCCGGAAACGGGTCGAAGAGGTCATACGGGAAGAGACCGCTGCATATCGTGAAGGCGTCTATCTGAGCGATAACGAAGCGAAGCTCCAACTGGAGCAGATCATCAGCAGCTGCACGGAAATCGCTTGGGCTATGATCGGACAGGTCCGCAAGAGCAGCGTCAAAGATATGTTCTTTGAGGAACCCTTCGGACCGCGCAGCAGACGGCTGCCGACGATTAGCATCGAACTGGAGAGAGGTAAACGGGCGGTGCTCACAGGCATCATCGACAGACTGGACGTGCTGGACGTGCTGGACGTGCCGGATGGCGAAGAAGGCAGCGGTGGGGAAGCAGTCCGTGTCATTGACTACAAGACAGGAAATGAAGAAATCAATCTGGAGCAGATCCGGGAAGGATACAAGCTGCAGCTTATGGTTTATATGAACGTGGCCGAGGCATCGGCGGGCGCTGGCGGAGGTATAGCGCCGGCAGGCGTATTCTATTTCAAAATCAGGGATGTGGACGACAGCGCAGAGGATGGTGCAGGCCCGTCCGGCAGCGTGGAAGACAGGGTGGCCAAATCCTGCAGACTGGAAGGCATCATGGTCGGGCAGGAACAGATCCTGAAGGCCATGGACGACTCCATCGCGCCGAAGGAAACGAGCACGGTCCTCCCGCTGAAGCAACTCAAGTCCGGAGAGATCAAAACGCTCAGCTCCGGCGAGCTCCTCTCAGCAGAGGAGTTCGAGGACCTCTGCAAGGTGACAATCGAAAACGTGAAGGAACTCTGCAGCGACATCCAGTCCGGCCGCATCGAAATCGAGCCGAAAAAGGAAAAAGGCTCCTCGGGCGGATGGACGAAGACATCCTGCACCTATTGTTCGTACAAAAGCATCTGCCTCTTTGATACAAGTTTTAGAAATTGCAGATATAAACTGATTTAATAACGCTGTGTAAAACCACTTGAGATGGGAGAAATAGCATGAGTGATCTGAAGAAAGAAAACGCGAAAGTAATATCGATTACAGACATTGAGGGTATCCAAATCGGCCAGGTAGAGAACGTGGAAGCCGGCACCGGATGTACGGCGTTCCTCTGTCCGGACGGGATGCGGGCAGGCCTGGATGTGCGCGGCGGCGGACCGGCGTCCAGAGAAAGTCAGCTCCTGAATCCGCTGATGGCTGCACAGGCGATCCACGGAATCGTGCTGTCAGGCGGCAGCGCCTTTGGCCTGGACGCAGCAGGCGGCGTGATGCAGTATCTGGAGGAGCAGGATATCGGTTATGACGTTGGCGTTACGAAAGTGCCGCTGGTTGCCCAGGCGGACCTGTTTGATCTGACCGTTGCGGACACCTTCGTCCGACCGGACAAGCAGATGGGATATGAAGCGGCGCGGCTTGCCATGGAGGATCCGAATTACCTGGACGGCAATTACGGAGCCGGATGCGGCGCTACCGTTGGAAAGATCGGCGGTATGGAGACCTGCATGAAGACGGGCATAGGTAGTTACGCCCTGCAGATCGGTGAGATTCAGATCGGTGCGATCGTGGCGGTGAACGCCATCGGCGACATCTTCGACTGGAAAACCGGGAAGCAGATTGCGGGGCTTCTGAATTGGGATAAAACGGAGCTTCGCAGCACTTCGGAGGTCATGAAAGCCTCTTTGGACAAAGTGGAAAATCGCTTTACGGAGAATACAACTCTTGGCGTAGTCATCACCAATGCACATTTGGAGAAAGCGCAGCTCTGTAAGATTGCCGGCATGGCGCACGACGGGTACGCCAGATCCATCCGTCCGGTCCACACGTCTTATGACGGCGACAGCATCTATGCGGTCTCCGTCGGAGAGGCAGCGGCCGATCAGGATGCCATCGGCATCCTGGCTGCGGAAGTAGTCAGTGAAGCAATCAAGAGCGCCGTCTTCAGCGCGGACAGCGCATACGGATATCCGTCGGCGAAGGAATTGGGGATAAAAGAATAGAAGACGATCGAAAAATAAAAGGACGGCTATCGCCGTCCTTTTTCATTTGGTGGAGCATAGGGGGCTCGAACCCCTGACCTCATGACTGCCAGTCAGTAGAAAAACGGCTATTTTTCAACGTTTTTAGCAGTTCGTGCCATCCAAAATGCCAATAATGTCGGTATTTTGGTTGATTAATCCCCTTCCAGTTTCTAATGCTTCAGTACTGGCGTGAGTATATATTTTGCTTGTAATCAAGATGCTGCTGTGGCCCATGAAGCGGCTCGCAATGTTGATAGGCACTCCCATCTTTTCTAAGTCGGTGCAGTAAGTGTGCCGGAGGTTGTACAGTTCAAAATCATCTGCCAGTGGGTAAGGTGGTACAAGTTCGTTCCGGTACATTTTGCATCCCATTGCGATGTTCATTTCACGGCGTACATTCTCCCACATTCTGCGCCGCCATGTATGATTATGACTGAAGATATAATCAAAGGGGCTACCATAATTTGCCTTTAGCAGTGGAATCAAATGCGCCGGTATTGGCACAGTACGCACGGCGGCGTCCGTTTTAGGGCTGCCGATTGTGCCGTTTACCTTCATGGATTTGTTGACACTAATCGTTTCGGTTTTAAGGTTGATATCCTTCCACTGTAACGCCTGGACCTCTGACGGCCTCAGACCGCAGTATAACATTATTTTGCAGAATAGTTCACCCCTATGACCTTCTAATACTTGCAACAGATATTTACGTTCCGTATCTGTAATACTGCGTCCGTGAACTGACGGCGTACCGACTGGACGCACAAGTTGCTTCGTGTAATCGTCTGGAGTAACGCCGTTAGCATAGGCGTGTCTGAATAATTGCTTGATAAGGTCGTAGCGTTTCTTAATGGTGCTGTCAGACAGTGCCACAAGACTGTTAAGATATCCTTGCAAGTGAAGCGGCTTGATGTTCCGCATTGGCTTATCACCGATGCCGTCAACTATGGTATCCAGTGTGTAGGACAAATCACGGAACCACGCCTCTGACACTGTGTTGCGTTTACAATTCTCTAAGAACTGACTGCCAAATTCAGATAACAGCATACTGCCATCGATTAGACCCTTATCGATCCGCGCCCTTCTTTGCTCGACCTTGTTGTGCAGTGTCTGCTTGTCGTTGGCTCTGAGGTCGATTTTGACGCCGTTATACGTTTCAACGTGTCGATACTTGTATTTCATGGCGTTTCCTCCGGTTTATTAGTATACCTATTTATTTCCGTTAATTCGTATATACGTTTTAGTGCTTCATTCTTGCCGTTATCATTTAATGCTCTGAAACACGCAATTAACTTCCCTTCAAGTTGTCCGTCCTTGAATCCATCTACATAACTTTGCTTTGCCATTTCTTCAGCCGCCGCCGCCTCTTTGGGAAATAAAAAGGCCGGCACATTTCTGTGGATTTTGGAAGTAATTTTTTTCTGTGTCTTAACATCTGCCAATAGTTCAAACACATCAATCTCGAGTTTCTCCGCTATTTTTACGGCTATCTCATAACGCGGAGCGCGGTCGGCGTTTTCTAATCGCGCAATTGCTTGTTGAGAACTATAACCAATGATTTTCGCAAGGTCTTCTTGTGTAAGGCCTCGCTCTTTCCGTATCCTTTTGAGATTCTCTCCAACTACATTACCCATTCATACATCACCTCCGTATGTATATAGTATCACGTAAAACAGAAAAAAACAACAGAAATATTGTTGCAACATCCAAAAAAGATGTGTTATAATAAGAAAAACATCCGTTACTGATGTATTATAGAAGGGAGGGGATAACCATTATTACATTAGACGGAAGCAAAATAGCGCAAGTCCGCGCTGACGAACAAATGACTCTGCGAGAAATAGCGGAGTACGGCAAATGCAGTACAAGGACAATCATTAAAGCAATGTCCGGAGAACCAATAGCGGAACTGTCTGCCGGAAGGATAGCAAAAGCACTGGGCGTGTCAGTTTCAGAACTGACTGCCGATGATGATGAGGGGGGCGACTAATGAGAGATTGGCCAACAGAGGAACAGTTGACAGACGAGGAAATTGCCTCACTCAGAGCGAACACGTTGAATCCTATTGCTGATTTCTTTGTACGTGCTGACAACGTGAATCCGGAGAGGACCTCATATCTATGGTTTCCTTATTTGGTCCACGGCAATGTCAACATCTTGGGAGGTAAGCCGAACACCGGAAAAACGTGGTTTATCTGTGCACTGATGACTGCTATTAGTAGCGACGCACAGCCGCGTGAGATGGCCGGAACCATTAAACAGCACGGATGCTGTATGTACCTGGGCGGCGAGGACGGGAGCGGAGTAATCGCGGAGCGGCTCCAAACATTGGACGGAAGGACAGACAATATCATTCTGTGTGAGAAGATTGTCGACCTAACCGGCAATGCGTTCAAGGAAATCGTAAAGCAGTACAGACCGGTTCTAATTGTCATCGATCCGTTGACCTCATTCATGCCGGAGGGCACAAATGTAAACGACCCAGTGAGTGCTAAGCAGTTCATGGATAAGTTGAGGGATTTTGCGAGGGAGTATAACACTTGTATGTTGGTGGTCGTACACCCACCTAAAAAGCCATATCCGGACCTACTGGATAGGTTCATGGGCTCCGGTGGATATGTAGCCGGAGCGAGGACGGCCACGTTCCTGGCTTATCATCCGGCAGACGCGATAAAGCGTGTGGCAATTCAGCCGAAGAATAACGCCATCGATACGAATCCGTTCGTCTTTGAAATCGACCCAGACGCCGGATTTATATGGGCCGGTGAGGACTCGACTATTACAGAGAAGTTACTCGCTGACGCTGAGCGTGTAAGCGGTGCAAAAGGTGGTAAGTTAAAGTTGTACGCTAACGTCATGGTGGAGGTCATGAGAATCAATCCAGACGGCGTGAACATGACAGCGAGGGAGATATTAAACCAATACTCGCGGCTTCATGAGCACGAGATTGACGTCAAGTCCTTCGGACAAATGCTCAGCAAAGATATATTTGCCATCGAGATGGAAAAGGCCGGTTACAAGTTTATGATAGGCTCACGTACCAATAACCGGACGCGGTACGTGTGCCACGACAGTAATTGGGGTATTCATAATATGTCTGTGAGTAATGATATAACTTAATATCACTAATATAACTTTACGAGTTAAGCAGTTACATTAAGTTATATTACTCACTCACACCCACAGAATAGTTAATAATGTAATTGGAGGTAGATTAATGACTAAAACCGAAATCAGAAATACGCTGCGCCAGTCAGTTGATGGCAAGGCGTTTCTGACAAAGAGCGACCTTAAAAGGTGCCTGGGATGCGGCAGCGATAGAGCATCTGAGATATTAAGGGGGCTCCAGTTCATCCGCTTCAGCCGTAAGAAATTGTACAGCGTTGACGACGTTGCCGCCGTACTCGTGAAACATACGGAGGTGTAACAATGATAGTAAAGAGTAAATCTGGACGCGAGTGCATAGAGTACCACGGCAGCCACGTTGAAACTGAAACGTCGTGTGATGGTCGCGCCCATGTATGGGTCCACGACACCGGAGGCCATTACGAGGTGTATGCGTCAGACAATGCGGCTGAGTGTCTACAACTGAATGATGCAATGCTATCGGCGTATGGAGCCGGTAGGCGTGTGTTCTCTGTAGCGACACGACTCGAAAAAATGGCACGAGAAAAGCCGGCGCTCGATGAACCCATAATAGCCGAAGGTGGGAAAACCGAAACGCCGACCATGCACAAGTAATTATATCATAAGGGGGTAATAATGATAAATACTAAGAAATTAACAAAAGTAATAGAGCAGTCGATAATAGACAGTCAGCAGAAGAAACAGCAGTTACAAAAGCGTATCCAGGTGGCAAAGACGAACATATCCACGGCACAGCGTGAGATAGAAGTGGCAACAGCCTCAGATAGTGAAGCGGATTATATCAGAGCGTCAGACAAGTTGCGTTTCAATGAGTCGGTTATTAAAGTGAATGAAGCGGAACTCAAAGCACTTGAAAACGTATCACCGGAAACAGTGAAGTCACTAATAGATAAAGTAACTGAGGCCCAAAAGGAAATAGCACTCGATGCTGAGTCAAATGCGTCTGACGCCGTTGCTGAGATTATCAGCATCGCACAGAAGGCGCATACGGAAATCGATGCACTTCAAAAGGCAATAAACGATTATGCAGAAGAAACCGGCAACGTCGGAATGATACAGCCGTACAGATATGACAGCGTATTGGATGGCGTAGTCAATGACTTACGAGCAAGAAAAAACCGCACGGATCAGAATGGCAGAAGTACGGCGTTGTTCTCAAAGGTTAAATAATACTGGATAATGATGCTTGTATTATCAGACGTTTGAACCTCCTATAACCATTGTGGGATTTACTGCTAACATCATCCGTTATAGTTAAAGATTACTGCGATAACGTCATTCCGTTTGTCAAGTCATTGGCGTTTGATAGGCACAAGCATTGTTATATAAACAGCGTGCTCTGCACACGTTGTTACGAAAAGGGCACCGACAATTACGGTGCTTTTTTCATGCAGTGGTTTATCAGTCGACCGGACTATTATCTGCGCTGTAATTGGCGTTTAATGCGTACAGCGACACAATAAAAAGGCCCCCTCACTTATAATTTGGTAGTTGTTATTGGCGCAACGACGCCGGAGGAGAAAAAAATATATAGCCAAAATCTATACGTTTACATGAAGCAGTTCCCCAATTAGCCCAGGTGTGTTGTAGATGATGGCGTAGGGGGGAGTGTCTTGTGTAAACGGACCACCAAAATTTTTTTGATATCCACAAAAAGGACACCCCACCACATACACCTCCATATAAAAAAGGCGGCACCGATGGGGCAAGGTGAAAAAAACCATCCTGCGCGCGATGATATGGGTACCTCATCCCGTGCGGAAACCCCTTAAAAAAAGTTGCCATCCAAAATGCCACTCCAAATAGGCAAAAATAGGTTAAAATAGGCAGTTATATAGTGAAATTTTGCAAAGAAAAAAGTGCCGAAATCGTTGGAATTTCAACACTTTTTTGATGGTGGAGCATAGGGGGCTCGAACCCCTGACCTCATGACTGCCAGTCATGCGCGCTCCCAGCTGCGCCAATGCCCCGGATGGAGCCACTGGCCGGGATCGAACCGGCCACCTGCGCGTTACGAATGCGCTGCTCTGCCGGATGAGCTACAGTGGCTCGCGCAGGATTATTCCTGCATCTCCTCAATGAGTTCCTCAATGTCGTTGTACTGATGTGTTTCATCAATATTCGGACCCTGAGAAGCATCGTTGGTTGTACCAACCGTGAGGAAATATATTATACCCGCTACTACAAATAATGCAATAATAATAGCGAAAATAATAAACGCTTTTTTTCTTTTGGCCCTTTTGACCTTGGCTTCTTCGGCCTGTGCGAGAACCTCTTCCGGTTTCGCTTCAGGCGCCGATTCCTCAGCAGGTTTCTCAGCCGGTTCCTCGGCAGGTTCTTCAGCCGGTTCCTCGGCAGGTTTTTCAGCCGGCTCCTCAACAGGCTCTTCTGCTGCTGGCTCTTCCACCGGTTCTTCAACGGTCGGTTCCAGTTCAAGGACAGGCGTTACCGCCGGAATCGGAACAGGTTCTGGTTCTTCTTTCTTTGCAGCAGGTTCTTCTTCCTTTACAGCAGGTTCTTCCTCTTCGGAAGCGGCTAGTGCGGCTGCGATGGCTGCAGTGTCGATGGACTGTGTCGCACGTGCCTTTGCGGCGCGGCGCGCATTCATCGCGTTGATCTTTCTGAAGAGAGCAGCGATTACGTTGGCATGCGGCTCATCATAAAAGAGTTTCACCCACTCATTGTTGTACCGGAAAAGGTACGCCTGATAAGCGGAAGAATGCTTGACCTGGCTGATGCCTGTATATGAATAAACCTTCCCGTCAATGGTCAGCGTACGCTTTGAAAACTCGACGCTGTGGCCTTTGGCATTGAATTTTATGGAATCCATGTTACCTCCGTGTAATATGGTTTCAGGTTTTTTGCGCAAATTAAAAAAAGGTCCGCTGTCATGATAACAAATGGAAACAAAAAAAGCAAATTTTGCAAGACAAATTCTTGTTGTGATGTTATAATAACATATCAAAATGCGTTTATTTGTAGTTCATTTGTAGTTTTGTAATATAAACAGAGGAAAAACAATATGGATAAGAGTGCTTTAAAAGACAAAAGACGTGAAACCGTTATTGGCCTTCTCAAAGGAATGAGCATTAAGAAAAGTGTTGATGGAGGCTTTGAAAAGGACGATGTCTATGGCTGCATTCAGGAGCTTTGCAACCTTTATGAGGAACATATCGGTGAGCTCGAAAACAACTATGAGGCCGAGATTTCAGAACTGACCAAGAGATATCAGAAATATGATGAGAACAACGAACTCTACGTCAGCCTGATCCTGGAGGCCAAGAAGAGCAGCAACGAGATCATCAATCAGGCAAAGACAGAAGTAGATGAAATCCTCAAGACCGGAAAAGAGAAGATCCAGGCTCAGGAAGAGCAGATGGAGCAGTTCCGCATCGACAGCGAGAAGGAGAGGGAATCTATTCAGGCAGAGTTAAAGGCGAGCAAGGACGTTGCAGAAGCTGAAAAGGCTGCCATGATTGTCGAACTGGAAGCTGAGAAAGAAAAACTTGAAGCTACAAAGAATAAATTCAGACAGCAGATCACAGCGATGGAGGATGAATTCGCAGAGATCAAGACGAACATTCTCAGAACATCAGCCAGACTGGATAACCTGAAGGCTCAGACAGAAGAACTTGCGCCTTCCATCGATTGGGAAGTAGAAGAAGCGGCCATCGAAGTCGAGGTTCCGGAAGCGGACGTGGAAGTCGAAGAGTTCGTGGAAATTGCGGAAGAACCAGTTGAGGAAGCGGCCGAAGAAGCAGAAGAAGAACCGGAAGAAGAAGCACCGGCTGAAGAACCGGCGGTAGAATACAAGGAAGTGGAAGTAGAAGCAGAGCCTGAACCGGTAAAACCGGACGACCTCTTCGCAGAGACATTCCTTGCGGATGACCTGTTCGACAAGATTCCGGAAGAAAAGGACGACGTAGCGGCAATCGAAGAAGCCCTTGGAGATGAGGTAGAAGCACCGGCTGCCGAAGCACCGGCGGAAGCCGCGGAAGAAGGCGTTGAGCACGAAGCGACAGTCGAAGAGCTCCTGGCGAGCATGGATGCGCTGGCGGACGGCGACGGAATTCCGGAACCGGAAGTGCCGGCGGAAGCAGGCGAAGCTGTTGAGGACCTGCTCGATGAGATTTCACTGGATGACCTCGTCGATGTTCCGGCAGAAGCAGCTGAAGAAGTCGCAGAAGCAGCCGAGACTGTAGCGGAAGCCGCGCCGGACGAGATCTCATTCGACAGCCTGGAAGCCCTGTTCAAAGATGAACAGTAAAACAGCAAAGACAGAAAAATAGACGACGAGTACGCGGCGCAGTTGTGTCGCGTACTTTATTAATCCATTGGGGGAAATAGCAATGGAATCACTGAAACAGAAGATACTGACAGAAGGCAATGCGATTGGAACGGAGATCGTCAAGGTAGATGGTTTTCTGAACCATCAGATAGACGTCAAGTTCCTGGAGGAGATCGGCGAAGAATTCAGACGGAGATTCGACGGCGTGGAAGTGGACAAGATTCTCACGGTTGAGGCCAGCGGAATCGCCATTGCGTGCATGTGCGCGCCGCTGTTCGGTTACCCGCCTGTTGTCTTTGCGAAAAAGGCGGCGCCGAGCACTATGAACGAAGGCTTCTACGAAGCGGAAGCCAGATCTTTCACCAAGGGCACGGTGTCGAAACTTAAGGTAGCAGAGAAGTTTATCAATCAGGGAGAGAGAATCCTGATCATCGATGACTTCATGGCCAGCGGTGAAGCCTCGGCTGCCCTGGCGCAGATCGTCGAGATGGCGGGCGGCGAGGTTGTCGGAGTCGGCGCTGTGATTGAGAAGGGCTTCCAGGGGGGCTCTGACAGACTGCGTGACATGGGATACAGAGTGGAATCTCTGGCGGTAATCGAGAAAATCGAAGATGGCGTCATCACCTTTGAATAACGAAAGCAAAGGCAGCAGCAAATGGATGGATACAAAGTAGATTTTCATATTCATACAACAGCATCAGACGGAGAATGTACGCCGACGCAGATTGTGAGACAGGCCAAAGAACTGGACTACGACATCATTTCCATCACGGATCACGACAATACGGATGGCATTGCAGAAGGTGCGATTGCGGCCGAAGCGGTAGGCATCCAGTTCATCCCGGGCATCGAGATCGCGGTCGTTACAGAAGAGGAAACGGGTCTGCACATGCTCGGCTATTACATCGACATCGAAAACGAAGCACTGAAGAAGTTTCTCGCAGAGATGATCGAGCGACGCAAGGAGAGAAACGAGCAGCTGTTTCAGATTCTGCAGGAGATGGGATACGATATTTCAGAGGAAGATATCGAGATTGGAAAGAACAATTTCATCAGCAAGCCCCATATCGCGAATGCCCTCCTGCGCAAAGGCTACATCAAGGAAGAACGACAGGCCTACGGCAAGCAGATTCTGGGGAACGTCAGATTGCAGGCGGTGCGGAAGGTCAAGCCGCTGGCGAAAGATGCGATCGAAGTCATCAAGGAAGCTGGCGGCACCCCGGTGCTGGCGCACCCGATCCAAACGCGGGGCATTGGACGTCCGGGAAGCGAGGAGTTTTTCACCAACATGGAGAAAATCATCCGGCGCCTGAAGCACCAGGGTCTTAAGGGACTCGAGTGTTTCCACCCGGATCAGAACTTTGAACAGTCCATGAGATTTGTAGAAATGGCGGAGAAATATCACCTTCACATAACGAGAGGATCGGACTTCCACGGGAAGGATTTCGCGGAAGCCGACAAGACAGCAAACGAGAGGAGATAGATAAAGATGAGAATCTATAACACACTGACAAGAAGAAAAGAAGAATTCGTACCGCAGGAAGAAGGCAAAGTCAAGATGTACGTCTGCGGTCCGACCGTATACAACTACTTCCACATCGGCAATGCCAGACCGTTCGTGGTCTTTGATACCATGCGGAAGTATCTGGAGTACAGAGGCTACAAAGTCAAGTTCGTGCAGAACTTCACCGACGTGGATGATAAGATCATCAACCGTGCCAAGGAAGAAGGCGTCAGCGCCGGCGAAATTTCCGAAAAGTACATCGAAGAGTACTTCAAGGATGCGGCGGCCCTGAATGTCAGGAAAGCGACGGTCCATCCGAAGGTCACAGAGACCATGCCGGATATCATCAAGTTCGTACAGGACCTTATTGATAAAGGCTACGCCTATGAGGCCGACGGCGATGTCTATTACAGAACGAGAATGTTCGACGGCTACGGCAAGCTGTCAGGCAAGAACGTCGATGAACTGCGTCTGGGCGCCAGCGAGAGAACCAGCTCGGCGGATGACGAGAAGAAGGAAGATCCGCTGGACTTCGCGCTCTGGAAGGCCCGCAAGGAAGATTCCGAGATTGCCTGGGATTCCCCTTGGGGAATGGGCAGACCGGGATGGCACATCGAATGCTCCGCCATGTCAAAGAAGTATCTGGGTGACACTCTGGACATCCACGCCGGCGGCGAGGACCTGCAGTTCCCGCATCATGAGAATGAAATCGCCCAGTCGGAGGCCCACAACGGCAAGCAGTTCGCCAACTACTGGATGCACAATGGATACATCAACATTGACGGCGTGAAAATGAGCAAGTCTCTGGGCAACTTCAAGACCGTGCGCGACCTGCTCACCCAGTACGACGGAGAGGTTTTGCGTTTCCTGATTCTGAGCGGACAGTACAGAGGACCGATCGATTTCAATCCGGAGATTCTGGCGCAGTCTCAGAACGGACTGAAGAGAATGCGCAACGCCAAGTCCAACCTGAAGCACCTGATGGC
>JAILDT010000008.1 GCA_024689085.1 Clostridia bacterium
GACAGGCCGATGAATATGAACGACCTGACGATGGAAGCCGTGTATGAGATGTATGAGTGATTCTATGGAAAAAATACTTCATATAGCAAACGAAACAGAAACAGAAAAGCTGGGCGAGAGAATCGGTCAGGCTGCAGTGCCGGGCATGGTCGTCGCTTTGATCGGTGACCTTGGCACAGGCAAGACTACCCTGACCAAGGCCATCGCCAGGGGGCTCGGTGTTACGGAGACGGTGACGAGTCCGACTTTTAATATCATCAGAGAATACAAAAGCGGCAGGGTCCCGCTGTACCATTTCGATGTGTACCGGATTGCGGATCCTGATGAGATGTTCGAGCTGGGGTACGAGGAGTATTTCTACGGCGACGGAATCTGCGTCGTCGAGTGGGCGGACATCATCGAAGAACTGCTCCCGGAAGATGCGGTGATCATACACATTGACCGCGGCGCTTCAGAAGAGGAGCGGGAATACATCATAGAGAGTGAAGAAGACCTATGTATATTCTAGCTATTGAGACAACAGGAGCATTCGCGTCGGTGGCGCTGGCGCAGACGGGGGAGGCAGGGGACTGCCAGATCCTTGCGCGTGTCGCAGGCCACGACAGATACTCCCACCTGCAGAATCTGACCCCTCAGATCCAGCAGGTCCTTTGTGATGCAGGCGTTTTGATTGACGATCTGTCGGCCATCGCTGTCGCCAACGGACCGGGATCCTTCACAGGAATCCGGATCGGCGTTTCCACAGCACGGGCATTGTCGCAGGTCAAAGGCATCCCGTGCATTCCTGTTTCCAGTCTGGAAGCACTGGCCATGCGTGCCGATGTGGCGCCGGGAATACTCGTCTGTCCGATTCTCGACGCCCGCAGGAGCCAGGTCTACGGCGCGGGGTATCTGCAGGGAGAAGAAGTCGTTGCGGCCGGCCCGTACACCATCGACGAGTTCATGGATCTGGCTGCCGGCTATGGCGAGATATACATGATGGGAGACGGTGTGGATACCTGCGGCGGGAAGATCGGGGAGATCAGAGCTGGTGGTGTCAGTTTTGCACCGGAAGAGATCCGGTATCAGCGGGCGGACGAAGTCGCCGCCATCGGCGTGAGAAAGTATCTGGCCGGAGAGGGCGTGACCTTTGACCAGCTGGAGCCGGAGTACATGCGCATGGCAGAAGCCGAGCGGAAGCTTCGCGCGAAACAGGCGGAGGAGAACGTCCATGGCTGATGTAATCATCCGGCAGGCAACCCCCGAAGACGCCGGAGAAATCTATGAAATCGAGCAGATCTGCTTCCCGGATCCGTGGAGCCTGGATTCTATCAGGTATGAACTGGAGGAGAATCCGAGAGCATTTTATGTAGTCGCCAGCCACAACGGCAAGGTGGTTGGCTACGCGGGACTCTGGTGGGTCGTGGACGAAGGACACATTACAAATGTGGCCGTGCGTCCGGGATATCGGAATCGGAAGATCGGCGAAGGGATCATCCGCACATTGATCGAGTATACGGTCAGCGAGGGCATCCGGCATCACACGCTGGAGGTGCGCAGGAGCAATGAGCCGGCCATCAATTTATATAAGAAATTCGGATTTGAAGAAGAAGGTGTCCGCAAGGGCTACTACCGTTTCGGCGGCGAGGACGCTCTCATCATGTGGAGGCACGAAGAGGAGCAGTAAGTGATAGACGGGAAATTCGCAATACTGGCAATTGAATCAAGCTGTGACGAGACGGCGGCGGCGGTCGTGCTGGATGGGCGCGACGTCCGTTCGAATGTGATCTCTTCTCAGATCGACATCCACAAAGCTTACGGCGGCGTGGTTCCGGAGATCGCTTCACGCCATCATCTGGACAATGTGAACTGGGTGTGCCAGAAGGCATTGGACGATGCGAATGCGGCGATGGACGACATCGACGCCATCGGCGTGACCTACGGACCGGGACTGGTCGGCGCACTGCTCATCGGACTCGCCACCGCAAAAGCATACGCCCTGGCGACCGGCAAGCCGCTGATTGGCGTACACCACATCCACGGGCACATCTGCGCCAACTTCATCGAACACAAGGACCTGGAGCCGCCGTTCATGGCGCTGGTCATTTCAGGCGGCCACACGAACATTGTGGAGGTCACCGACTACAATGAACTGAGAGTCCTCGGCGGCACGCGCGACGACGCCGCCGGAGAGGCTTACGATAAAGTCGCCCGCGTGCTGGGACTGGGCTACCCGGGCGGTCCTCTTATCGACAGGATCGCCAGGGAAGGCGACCCGGAGGCTGTGGAATTCAAGCGCGTGTTCCTGGAAAAGGGCAGCATGGATTTCAGCTTCAGCGGCATCAAAACGGGCGTGCTCAATTATGTGAATTCTGAGAAACAGGCAGGACGTGACATCGTCGTCGCCGACGTGGCAGCCAGCTTCCAGCAGGCCGTGCTGGACGTGGTCGTGGCCAAGACGGTCGAAGCGGCCCTGTCGCTGGGCAAGGATAAGATCGTCATGGCCGGCGGCGTCGCAGCCAACAGCAAGCTGCGGGAAATGATGGAGTCCGCATGCGAGAAGCACAAGTTGGGACTGTACCATCCGTCCCCGATTCTCTGTACCGATAACGCGGCCATGATCGGCTGCGCAGCATACTACAAATACAAGGCGGAAGGGGCCGATGACCTGACCCTGGACGCCATCCCGAATTTACCGCTATGATAGTCATTTCCGCGAACAATCTGACAAAGGAATACGACGGATCCAATCTCGTCCTGGACAAGGTCAGTTTCGCCGTGAACAAGGGCGAGAGAATCGGAATCATCGGCATCAACGGGGCGGGCAAGACCACGCTCCTGCGGATGCTGGCAGGAGAACTCCCTCCGGAGGAGGGAGATTTTTTCGTGTCTTCCGGTTTGCGGATCGGCTATCTGAAGCAGGACGGCGGATTCGATTCGGAGAACACGGTCATCGAAGAGGTGAACAAGGTCTTTGAACACTTCCCGGAGATGGAACAGGAGATGGAGCGGCTGCTTGCGGCAAACGCGCTGGACGCCTACGAACAGCTTCGGGAACGGTACGAGCGCATGGGCGGCTACATGTACCAGAGCGAGATCCGGGGCATTCTCACCAGCATGGCCTTTGACGAGTCTATGTACAACATGAAAGTCTCCACTCTGTCAGGCGGAGAGAAGACGAGACTGGCTCTGGCGGTTCTGCTGTTGGAAAAGCCGGATATTCTGTTCCTGGACGAGCCGACGAACCATCTGGACATAGGTACGCTCAAGTGGCTGGAGCAGTATCTCAAAGGCTACAGGGGAACCATAATGATCGTATCCCACGACAGATACTTTCTTAACGAAACTGTCAACAGAATATTCGAAATCGAGCACGGGCGGCTCAGCATATACGAAGGAAATTATGATTTCTACGCTGAAGAGCGGAGGAACAGGCGCGAAGTCGAGATGCGTCACTACGAGAAGCAGCAGAAGGAGCTCGAGCGCCAGGAGGAGATGATACGCAGATTCAAGCAGAGGGGCACCGAGAAGCTGGCCAAGAGAGCGGCTTCCAGAGAAAAGCGCCTCAGCGCAATGGATCTCATGGAACGTCCGGACGCAGGCCACGGCAAACTCAAGCTGAACTTCAGGCAGAACTTCCAGAGCGGCAAGGACGTGCTGCAGGCCGAAGACTTAAGCAAAAGCTTCGGTTACGGCATGAACAGAGTCGAACTGTTCAGGAATGTTTCGATAGACGTCAAGCGCGGAGAGCGCGTATGCATAGTCGGCGCCAACGGAATCGGCAAGACCACGCTCATCAGAATGCTCATGGGAGATCTGGTTAGCACCACGGGTCACATCAGGGCCGGGCACAACGTTCAGTTCGGATACTACGATCAGGGGCAGCAGCTTCTGAACGACAGCAATACAGTCATCGGCGAGCTGCAGGACGCCTACCACCTCTACTCGGAGGGCGAGCTGCGCAACATTCTGGGAAGATTCCTCTTCAGAGGCGAGGCGGTATTTCAGGAGATCGGAGATCTGAGCGGCGGAGAAAGAGCCAGACTGGCTTTGCTTAAGCTCATGATGTCTGGAGCCAACACGCTCATTCTCGACGAACCGACGAACCACCTCGACATAGAGTCAAAGGAGGTTTTCGAGGAAGCGCTGCTGGAGTTTCCGGGCACATGCATAATCGTATCCCATGACAGATACTTTCTGAACAGAATACCGACGCGGATCATGGAACTGACATCGGACGGACTCGTGAACTATCTTGGCAAGTACGATTACTACGTGGAGAAGAAGCAGCAGCTTATCGAATCAGGCAGCAAATACGTGGCGTCTCTCGCAAAGGCAGGAAGCGGGGATCCGGCGCAGGCAGAACCTGAAAGCGGACAGCTGTCAGCTGCGGAGGAGCGGAAGCTGAAGAAGGAAAGAGAAGCCGAAGAGCGCCGTCTGAACCGCAGAAAAGAAGCTCTGGAGAAAGAGATACAGCGGCTTGAGGAAGAGATAGAAAGCATAAACGAAGAGCTCATGAAGCCTGAGGTGATGACTGACCACGAACGTCTCAGGTCGCTCAGCGACAAGATGGAGGAAGACAAGGCAGCCCTTGACGCCAGCTATGAGCAGTGGCTTGAACTGCAGGAGTGATTTAGGTATAATTAAGGGTGCTTTTGGAGGTGTACGTTAATGTTGCTAGATAAAGTAAAACAGCTTGTTGTCGATCAGATCGGAGTGTCCGCGGACGAACTGGACATGGACACAAATCTGATGAACGATCTGGAAGCGGATTCGCTTGACGCCGTTGAAATAATAATGGCGATGGAGAGCGAGTTCGACATTGAAATACCCGATGAGGACGCGGAGAAGTTCTTAACGATAAGGGACATGGTTGAGTACCTGGAGAACACAATATGAAAAAAGAGCAGACCAAAATATCCAACGCGGTAATTAGAAGGCTTCCTCGTTACAGGAGATATCTGAACGAGCTCAGAAAGAAGGGCGTGGACAAGATTTCATCCAACGAGTTCAGCAGCCTGATTGGTTATACTGCGTCACAGATCAGACAGGATCTGAACAACTTCGGCGGGTTCGGGCAGCAGGGCTACGGATACAGCGTTGAAGGATTATACAATGAAATAAGCGCAATCCTCGGACTGGACAGAGAGTACAAGATGGTCGTGGTAGGCGCGGGAAATCTGGGCAAGGCCATAGTAAACCACACCTACTACTACAAGACCGGATTTGTCGTTCAGGGCATTTTCGAAGTCAATCCTGAGCTGATCGGCACGCAGATCAACGGCGTCGAGGTCATGGATTACGAAGGCATTGTCGAGTTCGTCGAGAACAACAACATTGATATCGGTATCATCTGCACGACGAAGGAAGTGGCCCAGGAGGTTGCCGACAAGCTTTGCTTCGCTGGTGTGAGAGGCCT
>JAILDT010000014.1 GCA_024689085.1 Clostridia bacterium
AAGACAGCGGGTTGTGGCTCCGTTATGCGTGGGTTCGAATCCCACTATCCACCCCAAAAAGTGATGGGGTATCGCCAAGCGGTAAGGCAACGGATTCTGATTCCGTCATGCGCAGGTTCGAATCCTGCTACCCTAGCCAAACGCGAAGGACGGGCAATTGCCCGTCCTTTCGTATTTTTGTTATAATACAAACAGGGATTATTCTGGAAGGATGATTATTATGAAATCCATAACCATTTTGAAAAGCAGCCCGAGAAAGCAGGGCAACACAAATACCCTGACGGATGTGGTCGCGGACAGGCTGAAGGAGCAGGGTTGTACGGTACGTGAGTTCAATTTAAGCGATATGACGATTCGTCCGTGTCTGGCCTGCAGAGCATGCCAGCAGGATTGGAGTGAAGTCAGCTGCGTGCAGAAGGATGACATGCAGCTGATTTTTGACGCTGTGATGGACAGTGAACTGCTGATTCTGGCGACGCCGATTTACTCCTGGTACTGCACGCCGCCGATGAAAGCCGTGCTGGATCGTCTGGTGTACGCCATGAACATGTACTACGGAGACGGCGAAAAACGGGGGCCATCCCTCTGGCAGGGGAAGAAAGTGGCACTCATCACGACCAGCGGATATCCGGCAGATAAAGGACCGGACCTGCTGGAAGAAGGTATCCGCCGCTACTGCAAACATTCACAGCTTTCCTACACAGCGATGCTGTGGGGCCGTCATGACGGATACACGGTCGATTTTATGGACGAAGAAAAGAGAACGCAGGCGGTTGCTTTTGCCGACCAGTTACTTGCAACAGACAGAATCTGTCCTTGCTGCGGGAAGTATTTCTTTACCGAGAAGAACGCCTATGAAATCTGTCCGGTCTGCGGATGGGAGGACGATCCGCTCCAGAGACGGGAACCGGATTTCACAGGAGGCGCAAACACACTCAGCCTGAATGAGGCCAGAAGGAAGTACCATGAAGAAGCGGAATAAAACAATACTGATACTCATCATTGTACTCGCAGTGCTGGTCCTTGTTTTTGGCTGCAATAGGGCAAAGAATCAGAATCATGAACAACCAGCAACGGCGACGCAGACGGAGCAGACAACGGAGCAGACAGAAGTCCAAGCCACTGCGACGACACAGCCTGAAAAAGCGGATTTCGAGTTCAGAAACTATGATCGGCTGAAGGAACACTACGAGAAACATGGTAAATACATGGGGTTTGATTCTCCGGAGGAGTATCTGGATGCGGCCAATGCGGTCATTGCCAATCCTGACGCCCTGACCAAGACCGAGAAGGAGGACGGGGATTATATTTATTATGTCGAAGACACCAATGAATTTGTGGTCCTGTCGACAGACGGATACATCCGGACGTACTTCTGCCCGGACAGCGGCAAACGGTACTTCGACAAACAGTGAATGCGGAAGGCCGGACAGAAAAGAGAACACAAAAAGGAGCCGATGGCTCCTTTTGTTTTACCAAAATTGATATCTGTTCTTGCTATAACTCCGCCGGCTCATCTGCTGGTTCTTCCGCAGCTTTTTCTGCCAGCACCTTGTCGTATTCCTCAAATATGGCATCTCTGATTTTGTTTCTGGTCTCAGATACCAGAGGGTGGGCGATATCTCTGAAATCGCCTTCTCCCATTTTTCTGCTAGGCATCGCGATGAACAGGCCGTTCTGTCCCTCAATAATCTTGATGTCGTGCACTACAAACTCGTCATCAAAAGTGATTGACACTACAGCTTTCATTTTTCCTTCATCACTCACCTTACGGATCCGAACGTCTGTGATATTCATCTTCGTACCACCTTTCATACCCCAAAAATGTACACAAAGAGTATATACGCAAATCTGTAAAAAAACAAGCAATTATGCAAAAAATCTGACAATTTCCAAAAGACGCAGGGTGATATTCGGCAGTTTCACTTTTTTGTATAAAAACAGTTCATTTATGGTATACTGAAAATGCAAAAAAACAGGGGGACATCAATGATTGATCTATCTGAATATAGAAAAATTCACTGCATAGGCATCGGCGGTATCGGATTATCTGCAGTTGCCGAAGTTTTTATGTCCAGAGGCTATGAAGTATCCGGCTCGGACATGCGTGAAAGCGATATTACCGAGAGACTCATGGAGCAGGGAGCGAAGATCTTTCTGGGCCACAGAGCCAGGAACGTAGAAGACGTAGACCTTGTTGTCTATACGGTGGCAGTCGGCAACGACAACCCGGAACTGGTCAGAGCCAGAGAGCTCGGTATTCCGACCATTACGAGGGCCCAGGCTCTCGGCGCGCTTATGGGCGAATACAAAAGCAGTATCGCCATTTCAGGCACCCATGGCAAGACGACAACGACGTCCATGGTATCTCTGATTCTGAAGGATGCAAACAGGGAACCGACCATTCTCGTCGGAGGCAATCTGGATGAGATCGGCGGAAACTGCTACGTGGGAGGGAGCGAGTTCTTTGTCACGGAAGCCTGCGAATACAGAGACAGTTTTCTGGAACTGCGGCCGAACATCGAAATCATCCTCAATATCGACTCCGACCATCTGGATTACTTCAAGGACGTCGGACACATCGCCAGATCCTTTAAGAAGTTCGCCAGTCTCGTACCAGAGGATGGCGTTGTGATCGCATACGACGCGAACGCCTATGTCAGCAGCGCCACAGAAGGGCTCCCGAACGTGGTGACCTTCGGCATTTCGAGAGGATGCGACTACTACGCCAGCAACATCGGATTCGATGAGGACGGCATGCCGTATTTCAACGTGAACCATGGAGGCGAAAACCTTTGCACCATCAAGCTCCGGATTCCGGGAGAACATAATATTCTCAATGCGCTTGCTGCTTTTGCATGCAGTCATATACTCGGTGTCGAGGTAGAGGATATCGTTCGGACACTGGAGAATTACCACGGTACCCACAGGAGATTCGATGTGCTGGGAAGAACCAGCACCGACGTCAAAATCATCGACGACTACGCACACCATCCAACGGAGATCAAAGCAACACTGGCAGCAGTCAGGAACATGAAACACGAGACGCTATGGTGCCTGTTCCAGCCGCATACCTACACGAGAACCATGGCGCTTCTGGATGATTTCGGCAAAGCCTTCGATGACGCGGATGAAATCGTGCTCGCCGAAATCTACGCGGCCAGGGAGACGAATATCTACAAGATCAGCTCCAAAACGATTATGGAGAAAATACTGGAACACAATCCGTCGAAGCATGTCTTCTTCCTTGAGGATTTCGAAGACATCGCCAGCTTCGTCTATGAGAAAGCTCAGCCGGGGGATCTGGTGCTCACGATGGGCGCCGGAGATATCAATAAAGTCGGTAAAATGATTCTGGACATGGATGCAGCCAGAATAGAAGCAATAAGAAAGACAAAGGTAAGAGAGTTCAAGAAGATCGAAGACTAGGAAGGAGAAGGTCAGATGAAGAAGAGTTTATTCTCAGGCTACAAGGTTTTTGCTTGCAATTCCCATCCGCAGCTGGCGGAGGAGATTGCTTCGATTATGGGAAAGCCTCTCGGTGATCTGGAAGTCAAGCAGTTCAGCGACGGAGAGACGTGCGTGAACCTGGGAGAGACAGTCAGAGGCGTTGACTGTTTCGTGATCCAGTCCACATGCTTCCCTGTAAACGACAACCTGATGGAGCTGCTCATTACGCTGGACGCGATGAAGAGAGCTTCCGCCGGAAGGATAACAGCAGTCGTACCATACTACGGATATGCTCGTCAGGATCGTAAAGCAAAAGCAAGAGACCCAATCACAGCCAAGCTCGTTGCGGACATGATCGTGAAAGCGGGCGCGGACAGAATCATCACTATGGATTTGCACGCGGCGCAGATACAGGGCTTCTTCACGATTCCTGTGGATCATCTGATCGGTCAGCCTCTCCTTACTGAATACTACAGAAAACAGAACATCGATGATTTGGTCATCGTCTCACCGGACCACGGCAGCGTGCCGAGAGTCAGGAACATGGCGGAGCCGCTCAATTGTCCGATCGCAATCGTCGACAAGAGACGTCCGAAACCGAACGTGAGTGAGATCATGAACATCATCGGTGATATCGAAGGAAAGAACTGCGTTCTGCTGGACGATATGATCGATACGGCAGGAACCATCACCAACGCGGCCAACGCCCTGAAGGAGATGGGCGCCAAGAGCGTCAGAGCCTGCGCGACCCATCCGGTACTGTCAGGACCGGCCATCGAACGGATCGAGGCATCCGCCATTGAAGAACTCGTTCTTCTCAACACCATGCCGATTCCGGATGAGAAGATGATTGACAAGATCAAAGTGCTTTCCGTCGGTCCGGTCTTCGCAGAAGCACTGTTAAGGATCCATAACAATGAATCCTTGAGTAAGTTATTCGAAGGAACCAGATTCTAGATGTATGTCATCGCCGGCCTGGGAAACCCGGGCAGACAATACGAAAAAACCCGTCACAACATGGGCTTTCTGGTCGCGGATGAATTCGCGGCCGCCCATGGTATTGACGTACGCAGAATCAAGCACAAAGCCCTCGTCGGAGAGGGAAGGGTCGGCGGCGAAAAAGTACTGGTCGTCAAGCCCCAGACCTATATGAATCTGAGTGGGGAGTCCTTGCGTGAGGTCATGGCATACTACGATGTGCCTATAGAGAACCTGATCGTGATCTATGATGACATGGATCTGGAAACCGGAGCTCTGCGCATCCGGAAGAAGGGCAGCTCCGGCAGCCACAACGGCATGAAGTCTGTGATTTATCAGCTTCAGGATGATGCATTTCCACGCATCCGTATCGGCATCGGCACGCCGCCTGCAGAAGACTGGAAGGACTATGTCACCGGACAGGTCACCGAGAAGGAGGCACCTATACTGGCAAAGGCTGTGAAGGAAGCGGCTGCCGCTTTGGAGTGTATTATCACCGACGGAATCGATATCGCGATGAATCGGTTCAACACCAGCAGAAAACATGAAGATGATTAACATCGCCGGTGCGTCCGAGGGGCGCATCGCACCTTTTATAGCTGAATCGAGACAGGGGAAGGATGGTCAGTGTCTGATCGTAGTGCCCACGCTGAACAGAGCGCGGCGCCTTCAGAACGACCTTTCTTTTTTTAATGCCGGCGAACCCATCTATATCCTTCCGCCGGATGAAGACAGCGCCATCGCCTATGAGGCCAAGAACAACGATGCGCTGCTGGAGCGCATGCGCGTGCTGCGGGCCCTGACCTCAGGCGAGCGCTGCACAGTCATCGCGCCTGTCACCGGCGCCGTCAAAAGGCTTCCGCCGAAGGAACTCTTTACCGAAAACACCATCGAACTGAAACTGGGGCAGGATGTGGAACTTCCGCAGCTCCGCGAGCGTCTGTCCCGTCTGGGATACGAGAGAGTATCCATGATTGAGGCGCGGGGCGAATACAGCCTGCGCGGCGGTATCATCGACATCTTCACACCGGAAGGGGAAGATCCTTACCGCATTGAGCTATTCGATACGGAGATCGATTCTATCAGGACCTTCGATATCGAGACCCAGCGTTCTGTGGAGAACCTGAAGAGCCTGACCATTTACCAGTGCTCCCAGCTCACCCGGGATTCGGAGGTTTTCAGAAAAGCATCCGGGCGCATCCGCAGAGCCTACGACAGAGCCATCAGAAAAGATCATGCGGAGTCGCTTGAGAAGCGCCGGGATCAGCTGCTGGAATACACCGACGGCATGATCAACCTACAGTATCTGGAGCAGTTCCTGGGGTATTTCTACGATGAGACAGAATACATCTGGGATTACATGCGGGAACCGCAGATTATGATCGACGATCCGTCCAGAATCGTCGAGACCATGGAGGCTGCGGTCAAAGAGAGACAGTACGAAATCGCGGACATTCTGGAGAGTGGCAGGGGAATCAAAGAAGATTTCGCCATGCTGCCGGATCAGGATGATTTCTTCAGGATATACAAACTGGCGCCGGAGAGAAATCTGGAGTGCACCATCTTCACGCCGTTCGTCATGACAATACGGGGCGGCAAGGACAGGGCGGATGATCCGCCTTTGACAGAGCTGCGTCAGGTACAAACGCGCCAGATGCCGGCCTACGACGGCCATATGGACCAGCTGCAGGCCGATATCGAAGGATATATTGCCCGTGGATTCGATGTGCGTATCGTCTGCAGCACAGAAGAGAGAAAACAGAACATGCTGGAGTTCATCCAGCATGAGAATTACAATGAACGCAAGCTGCCGGGACGTTTTGAAGCAGGTCATGTGAGCGTCGTGAGCGGCAGTCTGTCCGCCGGAATGGAACTGACGGACAGCAAACTCTGCTACATCTGGGAAGGTGACATCTTTGGAGGCAGCAGAAAGACAAGAAAACGCTCCAAATCCGCCAGAAGCGGCAGCCCAATCAAGAGTTTTGCTGATGTACAGAAAGGAGATTATGTCGTCCACGAAAGTCACGGCATCGGCAAGTTCACAGGCATCGAACAACTCGTCGTTCAGGGCATCAAACAGGATTTCCTGCGGGTGGAATACGCCGGAACTGACATGCTCTATATTCCGGTAGACCAGTTGGATAATCTGCAGAAGTACATCGGCGGTGACGGGGTGTCACCAAGACTCAACAAGCTCTCGGGCAGCGAATGGAAGACGACAAAAGCGAAAGCGCAGGCAGCTGTTTCCGACCTGGCCGGCGAACTCATCCGGGTCGCCAACATCAGACGGAACAGCAGCGGGTATGCTTTTGCAGAAGATACGGTATGGCAGAGAGAGTTCGAGGACAGTTTTCCGTACACGGAGACCGACGATCAGCTCCAGTGCATCAGCGAAATCAAGGCGGATATGGAAAAACCATATCCGATGGACCGGCTTCTCTGCGGCGACGTTGGATTCGGCAAGACGGAAGTAGCCGCCAGATCCATGTTCAAGTGTGTGATTGAGGGCAAGCAGGCTGCGGTGCTGGTTCCGACAACGATTCTGGCTAATCAGCATTATTACACGCTGAAGGAGCGTTTTGAGAAGTTCCCGGTGCGGGTGGAGATGCTGTCGCGCTTCCGTTCCGCCGCACAGCAGAAGAAAATCGCCAAAGATATTGCAAAGGGCGACGTGGACCTGGTCATCGGAACCCACAGGCTCCTTTCGCAGGATGTGAAGTTCGCAGATCTGGGGCTTCTGGTCATCGATGAAGAGCAGCGTTTCGGAGTTCGCCATAAGGAAAAAATCAAGCAGCTCCGGGAGAACGTGGACGTGCTGACATTGTCCGCAACGCCGATTCCGAGGACACTGCATATGTCTCTGTCCGGCATGAAGGATATGAGCACCATTGAAGAACCGCCGGAAGGACGTTATCCGGTGCAGACCTATGTCATGGAGGAGGATACCTTCCTGATTCGCGAGGCCATCGAAAAGGAACTGGCCAGAGGCGGGCAGGTCTATATCCTCAGCAACCGGGTGGAATCCATCAATCGGGTCGCATCTTCCATCCAGAGCCTGGTGCCGAATGCCAGCATCGCCGTAGGACACGGCCAGATGAAGGAGACGGAGCTCGAGAACGTCATAATGGATTTCGCGGCGGGCGAATACGATATTCTCGTGTCGACGACCATCATTGAGTCGGGCACAGACATTCCGAACGTGAACACCATGATCATACTGGATGCGGACCGCTTCGGTCTGGCTCAGCTCTATCAGCTGCGGGGACGCGTGGGACGGGCCGGCAGGATCGCCTACACCTATCTCATGTACCGAAAGGATAAGGTCCTGTCTGAGATCGCCGAAAAACGGCTCAAAGCCATCCGAGACTTTACCGAATTCGGATCGGGTTTCAAAATCGCCATGCGTGATCTGGAACTGCGCGGCGCCGGGAATCTGCTGGGACGCGAGCAGTCCGGGCACATGCTGGAAATCGGGTACGAACTCTACTGCAAGCTCCTCGACGAGGCCATGCAGGAAGCTGCCGAAGACACTGACACAGCCGTGCGGAAGAAACCGGCGGAGACAGAGAAGACAGCGGTCAATCTGCCGGTGCAGGCCATCATTCCGGGACGTTATATCGACGACGAGGTTCTGAAACTGCAGATGTACAAGAAAGTCGCGATGATTGAGACGGAGGAAGACGCGTCAGATCTTCTGGACGAGTTCATCGACCGTTTCGGAGATCCGCCGCTGCAGACCAGAAACCTGCTCCGGATCGCGGTCATCCGCGCGAAAGCGGGACGCCTGGGCGTGACGGAGATCTCCCAGTCAGGATATAAGATCAAGTTTTCACTGATTCCGGACGTACGCTTCGGCCCGGACGTCATACCGGATCTGGTCGGAGAGTACGGAGACCGCATCCGATTCAACGGCGGCGCAAAACCGTTCATCAGACTAACCGCCGGGGTGCGCACAGGAGAAGCAGGCAGGCCGGCATCCGAAGACTATACACAGGGGATACTGCGGGAACTGGAGAGATTTTTTACGGTTGCAGAAGGAAAGAAAGAGAACAATTAGCGAAGGAGGCTTTTGCATGGTTAAAGTTGTTGTGACGGCGCCGCGGGGCGCCATGGACAGTCTCATTGTTCAGGAAGCATTCAAAAACGAGAATATAGAAGTGGTCGGTTGTGTCGGTACGCCGGGCAGAGATTACATCGGCAAGGACGCCGGTCAGGTCTGCGGTCTGGGGCAGGACATCGGCGCGCTGGTTTATGACAGTCTGGAAGCCGAGACAGGCAAGGGTATGCTCATCGACATGTGCGATGTGGTGGTGGATTACTCCCGCATCGAGCTCAGCATGGATGTGTTGGAGAAGTGCGTAGCCCACGGCAAGGCCTATCTCTGCGGGACAACAGGCTTTGATGAAACGCAGCTTGCCGCTTTTGCAAAAGCTTCGGAAAGCATTGCCCTGATGCAGACGGCCAATACTTCCTATGTCGTGACGGTGATGAAAAAACTGCTCCGGGAAGCGGCTGGACTCCTGGAGGGCAAGGCCGGCATGGAAATCATCGAACTTCATTCGGACACCAAACTGGATGCGCCGAGCGGCACGGCCAAGGAAATGGCGGAGGAGATGGCGTCCAGTATGAAAGACCACGGTTATGATGACATTACGTTCCATTCGGTCCGCGCCGGCAACACGCCGAGCAGCCACCATGTGCTCTTCGGGTGCCAGGGCGAGATGTTCCAGATCACCCACGACGCCTACGACTGGCGCTGTTACGCAATTGGCGCCTGCGACGCGATCCTGTATCTGGCGACGCGCAGAGAGGCAGGGGAACCGGGTTCCTATACCATGTTCGATGTCATAGGTTGATGTTGACGAAAATGGTTCGATATGCGATACTATTTGAAATGTATCGCTAAATGAAAGCAACTGTTTTGGAGGATATTTGATATGACTGCTTCGCAGATTATTGCACTGGCTATTTTTGTGGCTGTCATCGCGGTAATCGTATCCGAGAAGCTTCACAGAGCAGCCTGCGCCCTGATCGGCGCCGTGCTCCTGATTCTGATTGGCATACTGGAACCCCATGAAGCCCTTGGATTTATCGACTTCAACACCATCGGCGTACTCATTGGAATGATGATGTTCGTCGCGGTAGTCAAAAATTCCGGAATATTTGAATACCTTGCCGTCAAATCGGCGAGGATCGCGAAGGGTAATCCGTGGAAGATCATGGTCTACTTCATGATTATCACAGCGGTGCTTTCCGCTTTCCTGGATAACGTTACGACAGTACTGCTCATCGGACCGATGACCTTCAGTATTTGTAAGACCCTGGAACTGAACCCGATTCCGTTCCTGATGACACAGATCATTTCGTCGAACGTTGGCGGAACCGGAACGCTGATCGGCGACCCACCGAACATCATGATCGGCAGCGCCGCGGACATTCCGTTCATTTCATTCATTCTTTACGACGGGCCAATCGTTGTCATCACCATGGTCGCAACCATCTTCGCCTTCAAGTTCATCTATAAGAAGGGCCTTTCTGTTACGCCTGAAAAGATGGAACTGATTATGAAGATGGATGAAAGGGCCGAAATCAGAGATCAGGTACTCTTCTACAAGAGTATCATCATGATCTTCCTGGTTGCGCTGGCCTTTATCCTGCACGACACTCTGGAACTGAAGACAAGCGTCATCGCGCTCTCCTGCGCAGCCCTGATGATCCTCATCGGCAAGCAGGACGTGGAAGAGACCGTTCACGATGTGGAATGGCCGACCATCGTGTTCTTCGCCTTCCTGTTCATCGTCGTCGGCGGACTGGAGAAGGTCGGACTGATCCACATGCTTGCTGTTACGCTCATGGATGCGACGGGAACACATTACGTCGTCCTCATGATCGTCCTGCTGTGGGTATCGGCAATCTGCTCCGCGGTTCTGGACAACATTCCGTTCGTCGCGACTCTGATTCCGCTGATCCAGCAGATGGAGGAAGCGGGGCTGGATGTATGGCCGCTCTGGTGGGCTGTTTCCATCGGCGCCTGCTTCGGCGGAAACGGAACGATCATCGGCGCGTCAGCCAACGTTGTACTGACTGGTATCGCCAACAGAAGGGGATATCCGATCACCTTCATCGACTTCCTGAAGATCGGTGCACCTATGATGTTCCTGTCGATTATTCTTGCGACCGTCTATCTGCTGATACTCTTCGGAGGGTACTGGAAGTAGTAAAAATTAAGCAACAGAATACAAAAAAAGAGCAAGTTACGGACTTGCTCTTTTTGTATAGGAGCGTATAATTCTTGTGGTGGTATATTGTATCTTGTATGCAAGATGCTGCGCTAAAATGACTTTTGTAGGAGGCATAACACAATGACTGCATCACAAATTATCGCTCTGGCTATTTTCGTAGCAGTGATAGGTGTGATCGTATCCGAAAAGCTCCACAGGGCAGCCTGCGCTCTTATCGGCGCGATGCTGCTCGTTTTAATTGGGATACTCGAGCCTAAGGAAGCCCTCGGATTTATCGATTTCAACACCATCGGCGTACTGATTGGTATGATGATGTTCGTTGCTGTCGTCAAGAATTCCGGAATCTTCGAGTATCTTGCCGTGAAGGCTGCCAGAATCGCCAAAGGAGATCCGTGGAGGATCATGGTCTACTTCATGATCATTACCGCGGTCCTTTCCGCATTTCTCGACAACGTTACGACAGTGCTTCTGATCGGACCGATGACATTCAGCATCTGCAAAACCCTGGAACTGAACCCGATCCCGTTCCTGATGACACAGATCATCTCTTCTAATGTAGGCGGAACGGCGACACTGATCGGCGACCCACCGAATATTATGTTGGGAAGCGCGGCGGATATCACTTTCCTGCAGTTCATTCTGTATGATGGCCCAATCGTTGTCATCGTCATGATCGCGACGATTATCGGATTCCGTTTTCTCTACCATAAAGGTCTGACCGTCACACCTGAGAAGATGGCACTGATCATGAAGATGGACGAGAAGGAAGAAATCAGAGACCAGGTGCTCTTCTACAAGAGCATCGTCATGATCTGCCTGGTTGCTCTGGCCTTCATCCTGCACGATAATCTGGGACTCAAAACCAGCGTCATCGCACTGTCCTGTGCCGCCCTGATGATTCTCATCGGCAAACAGGACGTAGAAGAGACCGTCCATGACGTGGAATGGCCGACCATCGTGTTCTTCGCCTTCCTGTTCATCGTCGTCGGCGGACTGGAAAAGGTCGGTATCATTCACATGATGGCGGAAGCCATGATCAGCGCGACGGGTACACACTACGTCATTCTCATGATCGTCATTCTGTGGGTATCGGCACTTTGTTCCGCAGTGCTGGATAATATTCCGTTCGTAGCAACATTGATTCCGCTGATTCAGACTATGGCTTCGGAAGGAATCGACGTTTGGCCGCTCTGGTGGGCGGTATCCATCGGCGCCTGCTTCGGCGGAAACGGAACGATCATCGGCGCATCTGCCAATGTTGTACTGACAGGTATCGCAGGAAGAAGGGGATATCCGATCACCTTCATCGACTTCCTGAAGATCGGCGGTCCGATGATGATTCTGTCTATCGTGCTGGCGACCATCTATCTGCTGGTACGCTTCGGCGGATACTGGTCATAGCATCATATTTCGTATGGAAAAGAGCAGCTGGAAGGGTTGCTCTTTTTTGCGTCTGGAGTATAATGTTTTTGTGATTCATCATGAATCACCTTTGATGACAACAATGCAGAAAGGAACGAATGAAAATGTTTGAGAATTTAATTGAGATCTTAAAAGCAAACCCGAGAAAAATCGTTTTTACAGAAGGACCGGATGCGAGAATTCTGGAAGCTGCCGACAGACTGAAGAAGGGCGGATTCCTGACACCTGTCCTCATCGGTAATGTTGAAGAAGTCAAGGCTGCCGCAGCGGCAGGCGGCTTCGATATAGAAGGACTGGAGATTCTCGATCCTGCGACATATGAAGGAATGGAAGAAATGGTTGCCAAGATGGTCGAGCTGAGAAAAGGCAAGATGGACGAAGAGCAGTGCAGAGCCGCGCTCTCCAAGGGCAACTACTTCGGAACCATGCTGGTCAAGATGGGATACGCTGATGCGCTTCTGGGCGGAGCGACTTATTCCACAGCTGACACAGTAAGACCGGCGCTCCAGCTGATCAAGACCAAGCCGGGCAACAAGAGCGTATCTTCCGTATTTATCATGGTCAGAGAGCATGAAGACGGCAGCGAGCCTGAAATCCTGGGCATGGGCGACTGCGCAATCAACATCAAGCCGTCTGTAGAAGAAATCGCAGAGTGCGCGGTTGAATCCGCAAGAACCGCGAAGATCTTCGGCGTAGACCCTAAGGTCGCAATGCTGTCCTATTCCACAAAGGGTTCCGGCGCAGGCGAGGATGTTGACAAGATGGTCGAGGCAACCAAGCTGGCACAGGAAGCTGCTCCTGATCTCGACATCGACGGAGAGCTCCAGTTCGACGCTTCCGTATCACCAGTTGTCGCACAGACCAAGTGTAAGGATTCCAAGGTCGCCGGTCAGGCCAACGTATTCATCTTCCCTGACATCAACGCAGGAAACATCGGATACAAGATCGCACAGAGGCTGGGCGGATTCGATGCTTACGGACCTGTACTGCAGGGCCTGAACGCGCCGATCAACGACCTGTCAAGAGGCTGTAACGCGGAAGAAGTCTACACCATGGCAATCATCACAGCAGCGCTCGCATAAGGCAAAAGCCTGACGTAATAACGAAAAAAGAAAGCCCCGGTTGAACCGGGGCTTTTTGTTGCAATCGTTACAGTTTTTTCACAAACAGTGTTCGGATCGCATTGAGAACTGCGATGACCATGACGCCCACGTCGGCGAAGATGGCGGCCCACATTCCCACAAGACCCGCAGCGCACAGCACGAGACAGAGAACTTTGATGCCGATGGCGAACCAGATGTTTTCCCGTACGATTCGCATGCATTTCCGTGAGATGCGGATGGCTTTTGAAATCTTGATAGGATCGTCGTCCATCAGCACGACGTCAGCAGCTTCGATGGCTGCGTCAGATCCCAGCGCGCCCATGGCGATGCCGATATCGGCTCTGGAGAGAACAGGGGCGTCGTTGATCCCATCACCCACAAAGGCCAGATAGCTCTTTTTTGTCTTCCCGTTCTCAGGATCGGCTTCCAGCAGTTCTTCCACTTTCGCGACTTTATCGCCCGGCAGGAGTTCACTGTAAATCTCTTTGATGCCGAGCCTGCTGCCGACAGATTCCGCAGCAGCTTTGCTGTCGCCGGTCAGCATGACCTGACGGGTCACGCCGGCAGCACGCATTCTGCTGATTGCTTCCGCAGCGGTCTCTTTGATGACGTCCGAGATCACGATGCATCCGGCATAGACGCCGTCGACAGTGATATGGATGACGGTACCGTCGGTTTCGGTTTCCTTCGATGTATCCGGCATATCCACGCCCGCGAGACGAACCATTTTCGCGTTGCCGACGCAGACTGTTCTTCCGTCGATTCCGGCGCGTATTCCGTGGCCGGCGATTTCCTCCACGTCTTCGACTTCGCAGCCGTCGTTTTCCTTCCCGAAAGCATCACGCACTGCCTGTGCGATCGGGTGGGAGGAATGACGTTCGGCATGCGCCGCAAGGTGCAGAAGTTCGTCTTCCGTGAAGCCCGCGGCCTTTGCGGGATAAATGCCTGTAACTTGAAATACCCCTTTTGTGAGTGTTCCAGTCTTGTCCATGACCACGGTCTTTACCTTGGACAGGGCTTCAAGATAGTTGGAACCTTTGATCAGAATGCCTTCCCTGCTTGATCCACCGATGCCTGCGAAGAAACTGAGCGGAATGCTGATCACGAGTGCGCAAGGGCAGCTGATGACCAGGAATGTCAGCGCTCTGTAGATCCAGACACCCCAGTTTGGCGCAACATGCAGTGCCGCTACACTGATGAGCGGCGGGATCAATGCCAGAGCCACCGCGCTGATGACCACGATCGGTGTGTACACACGGGCGAATCTGGAGATGAAGTTCTCTGAGCGCGATTTTCTGGAGCTGGCGTTTTCAACCATATCCAGAATCTTCGACGCGGTCGATTCGTCAAATTCATGTGTCGTTTCGATCCGCAGCACACCGTTGGTGTTAATGCATCCGCTGATGACTTCGTCGCCTTCGTGCACAGAGCGCGGAATGCTCTCTCCTGTGAGGGCGCTCGTATCCAGACTGGCCGTTCCGCTGACGACGATTCCGTCGATTGGAATCTTCTCTCCCGGCTGTACCAGAATCATGGTACCGACTTCCACGTCATCAGGATCGACCTGTATGATTTCGCCGTCTTCCTCTATATTGGCGTAATCAGGTCTGATGTCCATAAGCTCGCCGATGTTGCGGCGGCTTCTTCCGACGGCGTAGCTCTGAAACAGTTCTCCGATCTGGTAGAACAGCATAACGGCGACTGCTTCGGTGAAGTCGCCGGTTTTATACGTGGCCAGAACAATGGCGCCGATGGTGGCGACCGCCATGAGAAGATTTTCATCGAGAGGCTGCCGGTTCACGATGCCTTTGCCCGCTTTCTTCAGGATGTCGTAACCTACGATGAGGTAGGGGATGACATACAGAAGCAGCATCACCGGCCGTGAAAAGTCGGCGAAGTGAAGGGCGACGAGCATCGCCGCAGCAACGAGGATTCTGATCAGATTGTTCTTCTGTTTTTTGTTCATGATATCCGGTGCTGTTAGAAGAAGATTTCGCAGTCGTCTTCAACTTTCTTACAGTTTTTCAGGACTTCCGGCATGACGTCTTCCGGGTTTGCGCCTTCTTCGAATTCGACTTTCATCTTGAGCGCCATGAAGTTCACAGTTGCCTCCTTGACGCCGTCGGTCTTGTTCGCGGCGACTTCCATCTTGTTGGCGCAATTAGCGCAGTCCACGTCGATTTTGTATGTCTTTTTCATCTTATCAGGTCTCCTTATCATATAACGATTAAATACTTGCTTAATTGTTTGAATGTATAGTATCATAAGGATGCAGACCTGTCAACCGACAGAACTGATTTCTTGATAATCTCTTTTCTTTGCATTACAATAACCCCATCGGAGGTAGGTCAAATGAGTGAAAAACGGAGACTTCCACACGAGCACGATGTGGATTCTGAAAAACTGATGGAGCGTATGCCGGCGGAGGATTACTTTCAGACGGTGGCAAGCCTTATGAAACAGATGAACGATCCGAGCAGGCTCCGTATTTTCTGGATTCTCTGCCATGTGGAGGAGTGCGTGACGGATATCGCGGCCATGGCTGATATGACAAGCCCGGCGGTGTCTCACCACCTGCGGATCCTCAAGACGAACGGACTCATCGTCTCCCGGCGGGAAGGCAAGGAAATGTACTACAAAGCCGCCGATACCGATATCGCGCAAAAGCTCCACCATGCGGTGGAAGAAATTATGGAGATTTCCTGTCCAATCAAATAGCACATTAAAAGAACACAAAAGGAACGGCGGTCCGTAAACGGACCGCCGTTTTGTTGCTTTTGCTTATTCGTGTTTCTCAGTTTCCTTGGCCACGATCCCTTCCGCGTTGTATCTCTTGCGGAGGAGAGGCTTTTCGATCTTACCTGTTGGGTTTCTCGGAACATCGGCGAAGATGATCTTACGCGGACGTTTGTAACGCGGCAGGGCCACGCAGAAATCCTCGATGGCTTCCTCGTAGACGTCGTGTCCTTCCTTGAGTTCGATGATAGCCGCAGCGATTTCGCCGAGACGCGGGTCAGGAAGTCCGATGACAGCTACGTCCTTAATATCTTCGTTGGTGCGCAGGAAGTCTTCGATCTGGACAGGGTAGATGTTCTCGCCGCCGGAGATGATGACGTCCTTCTTTCTGTCGACCAGATAGATGAAACCGTCCTCATCCTGTTCGGCCATGTCGCCTGTATAGAGCCAGCCCTCATCATCCAGGACTTCCGCCGTCGCTTCCGGATCGTTGTAGTAGCATTCCATGACGCCAGGGCCCGCGACTGCCAGTTCGCCGACGGTACCTTGCGGAACGTCGTTCCTGTCAGGGTCGACGATGCGGGTATGCCAGCCGAAGCCGGCCTTGCCGATGGCGCCGACCTTGTGGATGTTCTCCACGCCCAGGTGGACGCAGCCCGGTCCGATGGACTCGGACAGCCCGTAGTTCGTATCGTAATCATGATGCGGGAAGATTTCTTTCCAGCGCTTGATGAGGCTCGGCGGCACCGGCTGTGCGCCGATGTGCATGAGTCTCCACTGATCCAGTTCGTAATCTGAGAGTTTCACCTCTCCGCTGTCGATGGCGTCCAGAATATCCTGGGCCCATGGCACCAGCAGCCAAACGATGGTGCAGCGCTCTTCGGAGACAGCCTTCAGGATGAACTCCGGCTTGGTGCCCTTGAGCACGACGGCCTTGCTGCCGGAGAAGAGGCTGCCGAACCAGTGCATCTTGGCTCCCGTATGGTAGAACGGAGGAATGCACAGGAAAACGTCGCTCTTGGTCTGTCCATGGTGATTCTGCTCGCAGCGAGCGGAGTGGGTGAGGGACATGTGCCTGTGGAGGATCGCCTTCGGGAATCCGGTGGTTCCCGAGGAGAAGTAGATCGCTCCGAAATCAGCGTCCGTCAGTTTGATATCCGGTTTCTTGTCCGAGCAATACTCGATGTATTCGTCATAGCTGTCTGCGAAGGAAGGGCAGTCGTCACCCACGTAGAGCAAGGTGCGCACGTGTGGGATGGAGTCGCAGATGGTTTCCATTCTTCCTACGAACTCCGCTCCGAAGACCAGTCCGGAGCAGTCAGCCTTCTTCAGGCAGTATTTGATTTCATCTGCCGTGTATCTGAAATTCAATGGAACGGCCAGTGCGCCTGTCTTCAGCACGCCGAAGTACACAGGAAGCCACTCCAGACAGTTCATCATGAGGATGGCGATCTTGTCGCCTTTCTTGACTCCTCTTGTGAGGAGCAGGTTGGCGGTCTTGTTCGCTCTTTCGTCGAACTGCTTCCAGGTCATCTCCCGGCGGCCGGTTTCGTGAGGATTGGACTCGATGAGTTCATAATCCTTCCACGTGCGCCTGTCGCGCTCCAGATTCTCGGGATTCAGTTCCACGAGACTGATGTCGAAAGGGAATTCTCTCGCATTTCTTTCCAGCAGATCAGTAATTGGCATTTCTTTGTGTTCCTTTCTTAAAATAAAAGCCCTCTGTCCTTATCGGATAGAGGGCGAATTATCGCGGTACCACCTCTACTTCGCGAACTGCCTCACAGCAGCCGCCTCATCAGGTACGGCAAAGTGCTTATACCTTCGCGCTGTCACGGGCGCTCCCGTCGTACCTTTGAAGTACGCAGCTCGCGAAATGTATTCAGTCTGCTTTCACTCTTGCCTCGCACCACCCGGCAATTCTCTGTGCAGCTACCTGCGGACCTACTTCTTTCCGGTCATAGCCTTTATCGGTATTCCGTTGCTTTTGCAACCACGAATAGAATTATACCACCGATTT
>JAILDT010000016.1 GCA_024689085.1 Clostridia bacterium
TGGTTTTTGAGTAAATTATTCGAGTCCGTACTTGCTCTTGAATTTCTCAACTCTTCCGCCTCTTGTGGCGAACTTCTGAGTTCCTGTAAAGAACGGATGGCACGCTGAGCAGATGTCTGTTCTGATTTCTGATTCAGTTGATCTGGTCATAAATGTGTTACCGCATGCGCAAGTTACTTTACATTCCTTATACTCAGGATGGATTCCTTTTTTCATGCTTCTCACTTCCTTTCTGCTCTCGCGAGCTTTCATAGAATATCACACTTTCCACCTGCGGTCAACAATTTTCGCAAGTAGTGATTTCTTCACTGTAATGGCTCTCTCCGGGCACATTTCCTGACAGCAGTAGCACTTGATGCAGCGACTGTAATCGTAAGCCGCAACTCTGTTTCCGGCGCTGTCTTCTCTGACGATTACGGCCTTGTTCTCGAGTGGGCAGGTCTGCTCGCAGATGCCGCAGCCGACGCAGCGGTTGGCAATGACGACGGGCCGTTTGTTCATGAGCTTCCCGACCATACCCATCATGGACATGCTGCCGCGGAAGTCCCGGCTTCTCTGTACATTAAATTCCCTGCTGGCATACTTGACCGCCAGTTCGTCCAATGTGATAACGGCACCTTCTTTCTGCATCGGAACACCGCCCAGCAGGATCTCAATCTGCTCGTCATCCCATGTGCCGACACCTGCATCCGCACAGGCCGTATTCGTAGCAACCAGCTGCGGATCGAGACAGATGAGCGTGCAGAACACCGTGTCCAGGGCAACCGGATCCGTCGATACCAAAATGGCGTTCATCGGAAACGGATCTCCCGAACCCGGTCCATTGCCTTCCATGGCAACGATGCCGTCCATGATGTGCAGACTTGGCCGTACCACGGTATTCAGGTCCGCAAGCATTCTGGCGAAGTGCTCCGGGCTCTGGTATCTGGCATGAGACATGGCTTTGTTCACGCCCTGTACGCAGCCGAATGTGTTCTTGACCGCGCCTGTGATTCGCTCCAGCTGATGGGTCTTCATCTTGCATAGGTTGATGATCATGCCTTCCGGCTGGCTGCCGTCTGCGCCCGTGACCTTCGCAATCTCATTGCAAAGGACGAAGCGTTTCGCCGCCTTTCCGTCCGGATACTCAATATCGGTTCCGTGCTCAAAATCTCCCAGTCTGATGCCGAGTTCGTCGGCAACCGCCTTGATCCCACAGCCTTCCGCCGTTTTTTCCACTCCGGGGACGGGGCTGCCCGGCGAATCGCCATAGACAAGATTCCCGTAGCCTTCCTTGTGCAAAAGCTCCCCGACAGCTCGAAAAACTTCCGGATGTGTCGTGACCGCTTTCTCCGGCTCTGCCTTGTTCAGCAGGTTCAGTTTGAGCACGATCTCCGCGTTTTTTCCATGCGTCTTGAACGCGGGCTCTTCTCCAAAGATACTGTCCAGTCCGCCCAGCAGTTCAACGGCTTCTCTGACCGCACTGCTGACGCTTTCCCTTTCATATGAATCGCATCTTACGACTGCGACCTTTGATCCTTTTGTGGCTCTGTGTTCCATCTTATTCCTCAGACTCCTTCATCAGTCTGTCCGCCAATACCGTAAAAACGCATGGCATTGTCTCTTGTGATGGCTGCCGTTTCTTCAAAAGTCAATCCCTTGATTTCTGCTATTTTTCTCGCCGTATATTCAACGAACAGCGGCGTGTTCCGTTTGCCGCGGAACGGCACCGGCGTCAGATACGGCGCATCTGTCTCCACAAGCAGCCGCTCGATCGGAACCGCTGCTGCCATGGCAACTGTCTTCTTATTGTTTTTGTATGTGACCGGTCCTGCGACGCTGATGTAGGCACCCAGTTTCACGTACTGTACGCCCAGTTCGGCCGACCCTGAAAAGCAGTGCAGCAGAACGCCTGCATGCCCGAAGTGTTTCTTCCGGTCTTCCGAGAAAGCACCCTCCTCCTTCAGGATGTCCATAACTTCCTGATCCGCCTCTCTGGCGTGGATGGTGATGGGCATCATCAGCTCGTTGGCAAGCTGAATCTGACGTCTGAACCAATGCCGCTGCACGTCCCGCTCGCTGCGGTCGTAATAGAAGTCAAGGCCGATTTCGCCAATGGCGACGACTTTGTCTTCTCCTGCCAGCTGCCCAATCCGGGCGAGCTTTTCTTCGTCCATGGTTCTGGCGTCGTGAGGATGACAACCGACCGCAGCGTAACACCACGGCCATGTGCGCGCATGCTCCGCTGCCATCTCAGAGCTAGCCAGGTCAAACCCGATGTCCACAGCTCCCGACATTTTTCCATCACGAACCGCTTTATCCACAGTATTGAAGAGAGCCTGGCGTTCCAGGCTCGTCAGATCTTCATTGTTAAAATGTGTGTGCGAATCAAACAGCATGATTCAAAATCCCCTTTCGAGGGTTATTCTCCCGTGCCTTCGGCTTCCGGATCGACCGCTTCACCGT
>JAILDT010000055.1 GCA_024689085.1 Clostridia bacterium
ATGCTGAACGGCAGAACAGAAGAATTCAAACTCGTGGATTTCGAAGGGCCTGAAGAGCTCACAGGACAGATGGTGGATGTCGAAATCACGGGATCAAACACATTCAGTCTGAGAGGCAAACTGAAATGAATATCAAACAGATCGCAGAGGCTGCGGGTGTATCCGTAGCCACAGTATCCAGGGTATTGAACCACCCGGAGAACGTTGCGCCGAAGACCAGGGAGAAAATCCAGAAGATCATCGACGAAGAAGAATACACTCCGAACTGGTTCGCTCAGGGTCTGAATTTCAAGCGGACGAGGACCATCGGTCTGATCCTTCCGCAGTACATCAATTCCGCAAATATGGAAGTGGCCAACGGCGTGGAGGAAGTGGCGCGGAAGAAAGGGTATATCACCCTGATCTGCAACATGGAGAAGAATCCGCGCATGGAAAAAGACTATCTGGACCAGCTCATCGCACGAAAAGTGGATGGGTTGATTCTGCTGTATTCCACACTGAATGAGGAGTATGCCAACTGGATCGAAGAGGAGAATGTGCCGGCAGTGCTGATTGGCCAGACGAAGGCAAGAGACACTTGGGACTCGGTCTTCGTGGATTGCCGTGCCGGCGCGGCGGAGATGACTGCCCACCTGATCGAGTGCGGACACAGACGAATCGCCATGCTCTGCGGCAAGGATCCGGAGATGGAAGCAAAGGCAATGCTCCAGGGGTACAAGAACGTGTTGAAGGCCAGCGGCATCAAGGTCGAGGAACACCTCATTTATCATGTGAACAATAACATCGAGGGCGGCTATATCGGGATGAAGAAGATGATCGGCAATCTGCCGAGAAAACCGGATGCTGTTTTTGCGTCCAGCGATGAAATCGCTTATGGCGCCATCGACGCTTTGAAGGAGATGAAACTGCGCGTTCCGGAGGACGTGGCAGTGGCGGGATTCGGCAATGACCGCATGTCTTCCCTGATGGAGCCGAAGGTCACGACAGTAGAGCTGCCGTATCGGAAGATGGGTATCTACGGAGCCAGAATGCTCTTTGATCAGATTGAGGAGAAGCAGGCAAAAGCAGGCAAGCGCCGCCCGAAGAAGATAGAACTGCAGACGAAGATGAGAGTGCGCAGATCCTGCGGACACAGAGAGAGAATAGGAGAGATGTTCTGATGCTGAAGACGAATTTTCTGGGAATGGAACTCCCGAACCCCGTGATGGTCGCTGCCGGTCCGTGGAACAGGGACGGCAAAGGCCTCAGAGAGTCCCTTGAGGCTGGCGCGGGCGCCGTTGTCACCGAGAGCATCGTCAGTGATACGGTGCTGGATGTGAGACCGCGTATTTCAAGCGATATCCTCGGCGCGCAGAACATCAGGATGTACAGCGACATTCAGGTCGAGGGCTGGGAGAGAGAAATGGACATCGCCAAGTCGACGGGCGGCGTGGTCATTGCCAGTATTTCCGGGCATACGCCATCGGAACTCGCTTATCTTGCAAGCAAAATGGAGCGCTTCGGTGCGGACGCCATCGAACTCAGCGTGTCCAATCCGGCCGCGGAATCTCTGGAAGTCGTAGCGGCCCACGAGGATGTTCTCTTCGATATGACCAGGGAAGTGGTGTCAGCGGTCAAAATCCCGGTTATGGTCAAACTGTCCCAGAATACAACGAATATTTCAAAAGTCGCAAAGGCAGTCAATGCCGCCGGAGGCTCCGGTGTGACCGCCATCAACACCGTCAGGGGGATTCTGGGCGTGGATCTGGAGAAAGCGGAGCCGTCTCTTTCCACCTACGGCGGTATTTCCGGGGAATACATCCGGCCGCTGGGTCTGGCGTCAGTTGCAACAATCGCACAGACGGTGGATATCCCGATTTGCGGCGTGGGCGGCATCAGCTCGGCGGAGACCGCGCTGGAGTACATTATGCTGGGTGCAGCGACGGTTCAGGTGGGTACCAGCGTCATGCTTGAGGGCAGGGACACCATCCGCAAGATAGTACAGGATTTAGAAATTTGGGCACAAAATCATAATGTCAAAGACTTGTCTGAAATCCGCGGAAAGGCGCTGGACAATCTGAAGGCATTCGATGAAATGAAATTTGAGCCTGCGGTCAGTCACGCCAACGGCGTTCCCTGCGGGGAAAATTGCGATATATGTGTGAACGCATGCATGTATCATGCGATTTCCAGGGAGGGCGCATCCATCAGGATCGATCGGTCGAAGTGCACAGGATGCGGGCTTTGTACATCTGTTTGTCCCGCAAAAAAGTTAAAATTAGACTTATAATTGACTAAAACCTCTTGTATTTAAAAATAATTAATCCTATAATATAGTCAATGAGTATGTAACCGGTTTCACAGGGTTTTATCGCCTAAAAAACGGTAACGTATATATTTTTTCATCGAGAAAAGGAGGATGAATCATGTATAAGTGTAGTTTAGAGAGAATGTCTGATAAAATCAGAACATTCGCACAGTTTGGTGACGCTGGCCACGGTGGAATTACGAGATATTCACTGTCACCTGAAGCTCACATGGCAAGAGAAGAGTTCGTTAAGAGAATGACAGCAATCGGCGCCAAGATCGAATGCGACGATGTAGCCTGCATGTATGCGACTCTGGAAGGTTCAGATCCGAATGCCAAGAGAATCGTTATGGGTTCCCATGTTGACTCTGTAAAGAACGGAGGAAACTACGACGGTATCGAAGGTGTTATGACCGGTATGGAAGTTCTTGAGACAGTTGCGGCAGAGAACATTCCTCATAAACACCCTCTCACAGCTATGATCTGGACAAACGAAGAAGGTTCGCTGTATCCACCTGCAATGATGGTATCCGGAATCATCTGCTATGACTATCTGCCGGATTATTTGAAGCCAAACTTTGAATATGATAACATGATGGCTTCCAAGCCAATGGACAAGTCGGAATTTGCTAACTTCGGCGAGGCTCTTGCGGCGACTAAGTTCAAGGGTCCTAAGGAGAACAGAATCAGCCCTGATAAGTACTGCGCAATGTTCGAGACGCACCTCGAACAGGGACCGATCCTTGAGGATAACGGCAATGAGATCGGTGCTGTACAGCTCGTAATGGGTATGTTCAACTACAGAGTAAGATTCCACGGATTCACAGCTCATGCAGGCACATTCCCAATGGCAAAGAGACATGATGCTCTGCACGCTGCCGCAGAATTTCTCTGCAAGCTGCATGAGAGATACAATGAGTTCAACAAAGAACTCGTTGAGAGCGGTGAAAGTGAATATGAATTCGTATTCACAACTGGTGAGATCTATGTACATCCTTGCATTCACACCTGCATTCCTGACGAAGCAGAATTCTCACTGGATGTAAGACATCCTGATCAGAAAGTTCTCGATAAGTGCATGGCAATTCTTCAGGAGATGGCCGGAGAGATGTATCAGCAGTGCACATGCGACATTGAAGAACAGTGGAAGAGAGATCCGGTACCATTCGATTCCAGACTGATCGGCTTTGTTGAAGAGTCAATGGAAGAGATGGGTGCTAAGTGGCAGAAGATCCTGTCAGGCGCCGGCCACGACGCTCAGTTCTGCGCTTACATGATCCCGACAACAATGATCTTCTCAAGAACGAAGGATGGTCTGTCACACTGCGAACCTGAACACGTTTCAGATGAAGACTGCACAGCAGCAGCCACTGCAACGCTGAACGCAGTTCTGAAGTGCGACGCTTCCCCTGAGTTCTAGTCGGAACAAGTTTAGAAACTGATAAGCAAACTGACGGAAAGCCCTTTCCGCCAGTTTGCTATCTAAGGACACTGTCCTTGGAGAGGCACCTGAAAAGGAGGAACCAAATTGAGTAAAGTAGTAAAAGCAAAGTACACTGCTGAAGCTGTTGCTGGTTTCACCCACAGAACAGCTTTGGAAGAAGCAGCAAGATGCCTGTTGTGCCATGACGCACCATGCAGCAAGGGATGCCCTGCAGGCACTGACCCAGCGAAGTTCATCAGATCAATCAGATTCAGAAACGCCAAGGGCGCCGCTGAAACGATCAGAGAGAACAACATCCTCGGCGGAACCTGCGCAAGAGTATGTCCGTATGACAATCTCTGCGAAGAAGCATGTTCAAGATGCGGCATCGACAGACCGATTGAAATCGGTAAGTTGCAGAGATACGCTATCGAACAGGAAAAGCTCTTCAAGATGAAGACGCTTGAAGCTCCAAAAGAGAAGAAGCCGGAAAAAGTTGCCTGCGTAGGCGCTGGCCCTGCTTCACTGGCATGTGCGGCGGAACTGGCCAAGGCCGGTTACAAAGTAACCATCTTCGAAAGAGAAGCTAAGGCTGGCGGAGTCCTGACTTATGGAATCACTCCATCCAGACTCCCGCAGTCCGTTGTTGATCACGATATCGCGCAGGTCAAGGGCCTCGGCGTGAAGTTTGTCTTCAACAAAGAAGCAAAAGCTGAAGATCTGGAACCATTCGACGCTGTATTCGTAGGCGCAGGCCTGTGGAAACCAAGCCTTGACGCTCATGGATTCAAGGGTGCGAACCTGAAGGGCGTATATTCAGCGATCGATTTCCTGAAAGCAGCAAGAACCAAGAAAAAAGACTTCGATCCTGGCAAGAGGGTTGTCGTAGTCGGCGGCGGTGACGTTGCAATCGACTGCGCAGTAACCGCGAAACTTCTGGGCGCTGAGGACGTAAGAATTCTCTACAGAAGAACGATTGAGGAAGCTCCGGCTAACATCAACGAATTCCACTATGCTCTGTCACTGGGTATTGGCGTTACGACCGGACTTTATCCAGTAGCAGCCAAGGGGACCAAGACTCTGCTGAAGACTGTTGAGACTGCCGGATTCTATGACAAGAAGGCAAAGGCTGAATTCAGTGCGGATACGCTGGTATTCGCGACAGGCCAGAAACCGGAAGACATGAAGGCAATCGGCGAATTCGATCTGGGCAATAAGGGCCTGATCGGCGTCAAGAAGGGCGGCAAAGCCGGTGGCAAGTTCTTCGCTGGAGGCGACATCGTCAACGGCGGCAAGACTGTTGTTGAAGCAGTAGCAGAGGGTAAGGAAGCAGCTGGCTCAATCATTGCTTATCTGGAAAAGAAAGGAGTGAAGTAGAATGGCAGTTAAGAAAGATTTATCATTGAAATATCTGGGTGTTGATTGTCTGAATCCGTTCTTCCTTTCATCATCACCAGTAGGCGGAAACTACGACATGGTAGCCAAGTGCTATGAGACCGGTTGGGGAGGTTGTTTTTTCAAGACTATCGGTATCTTCGTAGCAGACGAGTGCTCACCTAGATTCGACCAGACCAACAAGGAAGGTCTCCCATGGCTCGGATTCAAGAACATGGAACAGATCTCCGATAAACCGACAGAACTCAACTTCGAGTATATGTACAGACTGAACAGGGATTATCCTGAACACATCACAGTCGCCTCCATCATGGGCTCCAGTGTGGAAGAGTGGAAGAAGCTGGCTAAGATGGCTGACGAGTGCGGAGCCAAGATTATCGAGGGTAACTTCTCATGTCCTCAGATGACGTCACACGACATGGGTTCCGACGTTGGCACCAACAACGAGCTGGTAGAGGCCTATTCAAGGGCTGTATCAGAGACAGTTCCTCACATTCCGTTCGTAGCCAAGATGACTCCGAACTGCAAGAACATGGAAGAGCACGCGAGAGCTGCTATCAAGGGCGGAGCTGCTGCTGTATCTGCCATCAACACTATCAAGTCGATCACAAACATCGACTTCGAAAACAACACAGGAATGCCTGTAGTTGATGGTAAGTCATCGATTTCCGGTTACTCCGGAGCAGCTGTAAAGCCTATCGCTCTCAGATTCTGCGCACAGGTTTTGCAGGACGAAGAGATCCACAATATGGTTAAGGCCGGCAAGTGGGACTTCGGTTACGGTCACGAGATGTCCGGTATCGGCGGAATCGAAACCTGGAGAGATGTTGCTGAATTCCTGGCAATCGGCTGCAGAAACATTCAGGTTACGACTGCTATCATGCAGTACGGTTACAGAATCGTAGAAGACATGGCTTCAGGTCTCATGCACTTCATGGACGAGAAGGGTTACGACAACCTGGATCAGTTCATCGGAAGCGCGCTTCCTAACCTGATTCCTGCTGAAGAGCTGAACAGAGA
>JAILDT010000069.1 GCA_024689085.1 Clostridia bacterium
GACCTGCCCGTTTCCTTTGATGATGTATTTGAAGGTGCATATTTCCTCGAGCCCCAATGGCCCCCGTGCGTGGAGCTTTTGGGTGGAGATTCCCATCTCGCAACCCTGCCCGAATTCACCGCCGTCGGTGAAGCGGGTGGATGCGTTGACATAGACTGCCGCGGAATCCACGAGGGAGGTGAAGAGCTGCGCCGCTTCTTCATTCTCTGTAATGATGCAATCGGAGTGACCTGTCGAATGCGCATCGATGTGCGCGATGGCTTCATCAACGTTGTCGACCACTTTGACGCCCATGATGTAATTCAGGAATTCCGTGTCAAAATCTTCAGGACCTGCCGACGTTCCATCGATGATGCCGGCTGCCGTCTCATCGAGCCGGAGTTCAACCGGCGTCTGTCCTGCCTTGGCGCGGTCTGCAACCAGTCGGGCATAGTACTTCGGCAGGAATTCCGCCGCGATATCCTTGTGAACGATGCAAACTTCTGCTGCGTTGCAGACAGAAGGGCGACTGGTCTTCGCGTTTTCCAGAATGTCCAGCGCCATCTCCTGATCAGCATCCTTGTCCACGTAGACGTGGCAGATGCCGGTGCCGGTTTCCAGGACAGGGACCTTGGCGTTGTCGACGCAGGAGCTGATGAGCCCTTTGCCGCCGCGCGGAATGAGCAGATCGATGATGCCACGGGCCTCCATGATCTCAGAAGCGGACTGACGCGTCGTGTCTTCAATGAGTTCGATGGAATTCGCCGGCAGACCTGCTTCCGTAAGACCGGCCTTCAGCGCCTTCACGATTTCTGCTGCGGAGCGGCGGGCTTCCTTGCCGCACCGAAGCACACAGGCGGAACCTGCTTTGATAGCCAGAGCAGTTGCATCAGACGTAACGTTCGGCCTGCTCTCATAGATGATGGCGATCACGCCCATCGGGACCAGGACCTTGCTGATTTTGATGCCGTTCGGACGTTCGTGAGATGCCAGCACTTTTCCGACTGGGTCAGGAAGGGCAGCGACTTGACGGATGCCGTCGGCCATGCCTTTGATGCGGTCTTCTGAGAGCGCCAGTCTGTCCAGCATCACGTCGGAAATGATGCCTTTCTGGGACTCCATATCCTCCGCGTTCGCTGCGAGTATGGCGGGTGTATTCTTCTCAAGCGCGTCTGCCATGCACAGCAGAGCCCGGTTCTTCGTCTCCGTGCTGGCTGCCGCCAGTGCCGTGCGTGCGCTGCGTGCGCTCTTCATTAATTCCTGTGTAGTCATTGGATGATTCCTTCTTTGTTTCCTTTGAATAGTGTTCCGGCGCTTTTGCCTTCCACGATGTCGTAAAGCAGGTTCGGGTTGCTGCCGTTGATGATGACCATGTCGCAGCCAGACTGCGTGACCATCTGGGCAGCGCCGATCTTGGTTGCCATGCCGCCGGTGCCCAATCCGGAATCCGTGTCACCTGCAAAAGCTTCAATCTCTTTTGTGATTTCCTCGACGGTCTCGATGAGACGCGCATCCGGGTCTTTGTTCGGATCTGCAGTGAACAGTCCGTCGATATCCGACATGAGGATGAGAATATCTGCGTGGATCGTCTTCGCGACAATTGCCCCCAGCGTATCATTGTCACCGACGCTGTTGATCTCCGTCGTTGCAACAGTATCATTTTCATTGACGATCGGCAGGGCGCCGAACTGAAGGAGCGTCTTCATAGTGTTTTCGAAATTTTCCCGGCGCTCCGGGTCTTCGATATCTTCGCTGGTGATAAGAATCTGTCCAACGGTGTGGCTGTACTTCAGGAAGAGGGTGTCGTAAGTGTGCATGAGCTCGCACTGGCCGACAGCAGCCGCTGCCTGTTTCGCCGGCACGTCCATATGAGCACGGTCCATGTTCAGCTTGCCGATGCCCATGCCGATAGCGCCTGATGAGACCAGGATGATCTCATGACCGGCATTCTTCAGGTCCGCCAGGACCTTGACCAGTTCTTCCACGTTTCTGATGTTCAGCCTCCCGCCCGGGTGAGCCAGCGTCGACGTTCCGATTTTTACTACAATTCTCATATCCATTCCTCCGGGACTGTTTGCAGATTGTTATGGTAATACTATACTCTGCGTGAATCTGTTTCGCAATCGGTCTTTCAAATAAAAAAAAATGGGCTGCGTCTTACTTCTCGTACTACGCAGCCCATTATCTGTCAACTTGTAACTTCCTCATTTCTGTTACCTTTCCTTTCCGCGGCCTGATCTGTGCATCCGGGCTTCCTGTTCCCCCGATTGGATCTTTCTTTGATTCCTACGCCGTTCTCACTCTGTACGCTGTTTCTTCGAACTTCGCTAATTCTACGATTCTTTGTTAGTTCAGTGCGAAACGCTTGCCCGTGGACTTCGCTGGTTCTGCGATTCTCTGTCAGTTCAGTTCATCAGATTCTGCAACTGTGCTTCGCTGGTTCTGCGATTCTCTGTCAGTTCAGTACATTAGATCCTGCATTGTGCTTCGCTGGTTCTACGATTCTCTGTCAGTTCAGTACGTTAGATTCCGTAAATCTGTAACTGCGCTTCGCTGGTTCTACGATTCTTCGTCAGTTCCGTACATCAGATTCCGAGATCCTGCATTTGTGCTTCGCTGGTTCTACGATTCTCTGTCAGTTCAGTACATTAGATCCTGCTTTCAATCCTGCAAGTGTGCTTCGCCAATTCTTCGATTCTGCGTCGGTTCCACTTCTGAAACTGTACTTCGTTTCCGGCCTTCCGCCAATTCTTCCATTCTTTGCTGGCTTCGTGAATCCTGCTGCGGGTTTCGCTAATTCTTCTATTCTATGCTAGTTCCGCTCGCCGATCCTGCATCCTTTGCCGCTATTCGTTTTTCAAGGTACCGTTTTTTATATCTCAGGGGGTCCTCCTTCAGGTGCCCTCCTGTCGACCTTAAAATACTACGCCCGGGGGATACAGTCAATAGGTTTGGGGCATGTCTTTTGTTGTTTTTGTGTACTAATAATACAACGCAGAACAATGCATTCGCGCGTGAAAGTAAGGAGGAGAAGAGAACGCAATATGTGGTATAATGTGCTCGGGAGGGAACCAAATGGACTTAAACAGAATGGGAGAAATCCTGGATATGCTCGCGGAAGAACTGCCGGAGGAATTCTACAAAGACCTGAATGCCGGCATTGTTCTGACGCCTGAGATCAAAAGAAGCCCCCACGGCGATGACCTGCTGATCATGGGTGAGTACTCCAGATCGAATCTGGGGCGCGGTATTTCGATTTACGGCGGTTCCATTAATAGCGCCTACGGATGGATGTCCGAAGAGCAGATGACCGAGCAGCTCCGGGAGGTGCTCCGCCATGAGTTCACTCATCACATCGAATCTCTGGCAGGGGAGAGAGGGCTGGAGATCAAGGACGAAGAGCAGCTTCGCGACTATTACAACAGCAAGAAGAAAAGATAGTAGATCAGAAAACAATGACATCAAAAAGACCGCGGCCGAATGGCTGCGGTCTTTGCTGTTGCTTTTGCAAATCCTTATTTGATTTCGTGGATCCAGCCTTCCGGTCCTTCGACGGTACCCATCTGGATTCCGGTCAGTGTATCGTAGAGATTCTTGAGGACAGGGCCCATTTCGTCCATGCCGCTCGGGAAGCAGATTTCTTTACCGTGGTCGTTGATTTTGCCGACCGGGGCGATGACAGCTGCGGTACCGCAAAGTCCGCATTCCGCAAACTCAGGAACTTCCGCGATCGGAACTTCTCTCTGCTCAATATCCATACCGAGGATGTCCTTGGCCACGATCATCAGGCTTCTTCTTGTGATGGAAGGGAGAATGGAGTTGGACTTGGACTTCGGCGTGATGATTTTGCCTTCCTTCGTTACAAAGAGGAAGTTCGCGCCGCCGGTCTCCTCAACGCAGGTTCTGGTCGCAGCGTCCAGGAACATGTTCTCCGAGAATCCTTCCTGGTGCGCAACTTCATGCGCGTGGAAACTCATGGCGTAGTTCAGACCCGCCTTGATGTCGCCGGTGCCGTGCGGAGCCGCTCTGTCGAAGTCTGAAATCTTCAGAACGAGAGGCTTGATGCCGCCCTTGAAATAAGGGCCAACCGGCATGCAGATCATGCGGAACTCAAATTCTTCAGCCGGAGCAACGCTGATCATCGGTCCGCTTCCATAGACGAACGGGCGGATGTACATTGTCGCGCCGCTGCCGTATGGCGGAACCCAATCCAGGTTGTTGGCTACCAGCATATCCAGTGCTTCCATGAACATCTCTTCCGGAACAGGCGGAATGCCCAGTCTTTCGCATGAGTCGATCATTCTCTGCGCGTTCAGGTCAGGGCGGAAAGTAACGGTTCTGCCGTCCGGAGTTGTGTATGCTTTCAGACCTTCAAAAACAGTCTGCGCGTACTGCAGTACGCAGGCACATTCCGAAATGTGGCACGTGTGATCAGCAGTCAGTTTGAGTTCGCCCCACTTGCCGTCCTTATACATGGCGCTGACGCTGTAGTCAGTTGGCTGGTAGACGAATCCAAGGCTGCCCCAGTCGATGTTCTTCTTAGTCATGTGTTTTAATCTCCTTATACTTTTATTGCGTTCCTATGCAATTTATTGCGTTAACACGTTAGTCATTGTATCACAAATCCGCGCATTTCGGCGGAAAAATCGCTGTTTATACGAGAAATTTCTCGATTTGCCCGCGCAGCCAGGCGGCCCATTCCGCAACGCCTTCGCCAGTCGCGCCGGACAGGAAGAATACCGGTGCGTCAGGGTTCACGCCCGCAAGGTTTTCCCGGAACGTTTCCGGTGCAAAATCAAAGGCCTCCATGGCGTCGATCTTCGTTACGAGTACAACGTCCGCCTCATCAAACATGAGCGGGTACTTGAGTGGTTTGTCGTCGCCTTCCGGCACGGAAAGGATGACGGCTTTCATGTGCGCGCCGGTGTCGAATTCGGCAGGGCAGACCAGATTGCCTACGTTTTCAAGGAAGACGAGATCCAGATCTTCGTGCCCGATCTCGCGCAGGCCCTGTCTTGACATTTCCGCATCCAGATGGCACATGCCGCCGGTATGCAGCTGCACGGAGGCAGCGTCGGTCTGCGCGGCAATGGTGCGGGCGTCCACATCGCTGTCGATATCCGCCTCCATAACGCCGATCTTCAGAGGCCGTTGCGCATTCGCCGGTTCCTGCAGCGCCCGGATGGTGCTGACGAGGGTGGTCGTTTTGCCGGAGCCAGGTGAGGACATGACATTCACATAAAAGGTCTTCGTGCCTTTGAGCTGCGCGCGGAGCAGTTCCGCATCCTTGTCGTTATCTTCCAGTATCGTTTTTTTCAGTTCAATTGTTTTGATGTCCATGTTGTTTCCTTTTCATCTGTTGTCGGGGATATACTTCAGCCAAAGTCCGTCTCCCGGGAGCTTCTCTGCGTCTGTCAGGCGGAAGCCCACAGGTGCAAAAGCACCGGAACCATTGCCGGAAACCGGTCTGTCGAAGAGTCCGGCTGACTGCCTGTTGCCGTCCACCATCGGAAGAATTACGATGTTCAGTTCATCCAGACAGCCTGCCTGCAGGAAGGTCCAGTTCATTTGTCCGCCGCCAGTGAGCAGAACTGTCTCAATGCCGAACAGAGAGTGCAGTTTTCCCAGGGCGAGGGGCAGATCCAGATCTGTTTTCCCGGCGAAGATGTAAGAAATCTTCCGTTCTTTCAGATAGGACAGATAGCCATCGTCCACAGCTTCGGTGAGGACCTCGATCACATGTGCCGGCGGGTTGCCCCTGTGGCTGACAGCGTTGCTGTTCCATTTGAGGGAACCTTTTGTGTCAACACAGACGACGTAATTGTTCCGGTACGGTTCGGCCAAATAGTCCTCGCGGGTCATCGCTTCACGTGCCTCAGGGCGCACAGAGAGAAAACCATCCGCGTAGATTTCCGCACAGGTCACCGCGCCGTTCATGACAGCGTCGGCTTTGTAGCTTTTGCGTATGGTGTTGTCGGTTTCGTAGCCAGCATCTGCGGCAGGGGTGAAGAAAAAGTTCCCGCTGATCCTGCCGTCGATGGAAGTCTGCATGTGGCAGATTACATAAGGTCTATCCATGAGTGTTCCTTTACAGCAGCATTGTCTTGTCTTCGCCCATTCCCATGCAGCCGGTGAGGTCGTATTTCGTTCCGGCTTCATCGAGAATGTATCCTTCCAGTTCACCGAAGGTGATGTAATAGTCGATGTTGACGATCCCTGCGTGGACGATCATCGGGTTCAGGCTGAAGACTTTGAACTTCAGGTCGACCATACCGTACTCGTCTTTGATGAGCCACTCTGCGTAGTTCCTGAAATCTTTTGTCTCCGGTTTGCGTGTAAACTTAACTGGCGGCAGGATGCTCGAAGCGCCTTCCAGCCAGAGCATGTTCTCGTTGTATTTGTCCTGATCGATGGACTGGTTGCGGGTCAGGTTGAAGGCCAGATATTTCTTTTCGCCGTTGAAATCATATCTGCCCAGTGTCGTCACCCAGTCGTAGTGGGCGCGGCGAGGGTAATAGCCTCTGTGGTCGTCGATGACGGCGACGGTGTTTTCGTCACATTCCATCTTTTCACCGTTGATGGTCAGGAATCCTTCCGCCTTGAAGAAGTCCTTCTGGGAGTACAGAGGTCTTGGCTTCGTCTTTGAAAACGGAATGCTCGCGATGCTCGGATTCGACAGTCTGGTCAGGTGCAGATCGTAGAAGATCTCCGCCTCACCCATGTTTTCCTTCATCGCTGCGACAGCCGTCTTGTCTGGGCGCGGATCGGTAATGAGGCATTTGCCTTTGTGCATTCCGGAGAGGTCGGCGCGTCCTTCATTGAATGTATTCTCATATCTGACGAAACTGACCGGCGTCTCCGCATATGCTACAGAGCCGTTGATCAGATTCGGCGCAATCTGCGTTTCGGCGCTTTTGAGGTTCGTATCCCAGCAGTAGGTCTTGTGGGTTCGTTTGTCGTAGAAGACGTTGAGCGTCTTGCCGAAGATGCCCATGTCGCAGACGACGGCCAGCAGTACGCCGTGTTCGAAGTGAACTTCCGTTGCTTCCCATAGGGTCAGCTTGAGACGGTTAAACATGTTCGGCAGGTGGGTAGGACCTTTCAGCTTCAGAAAATCCATGGCCTCGAACTCTTTGTCGAAGGTTCCGAATTCGCAGGTCCCGTCCTTCTTACAGATATTCGCCGGGGTAGGGACCGCGCGGCGGGCTTCATTGATATATTTACTGTATTTGCCTCTGATTTCGTTCTGCTCTACCATAGTTCTTCTCCTTATAATGGTTTATGAAATAACGATCTGTAAGTCGGCGCCCAAAGCGTCGGCAATTCTTGACAATGTATTCACTGATGGGTTTGAAACACCTCTTTCGATTTTAGAAATATCCGATTGATCAATTCCGGTTGCGGCTGCAAGTTGCGATTGTGTAAAGCCAGCCTTTGATCTGGCTTCAGAAACTGCGTTCGCTACCAACATAGAGGCCGGCATTTTTTCTTTTCTGACCAGCAGACCTTCTTGATATACCGTTTCAACTTCAATATCTAAATCTTCGTTCCAGACAATTCCATAAACACCTTCCAGTTTTCCGGACAGGAATAATTTGCGATTTTCAAGCGCACGAAGCTGAGGATATTTGTCAAAAAGAGACGACATATCATAGCTTTTTACTTCTCCGCTCTGAAATGTAACTTCGAGAGTTGTACCATTCTGAAATTTTAAGTCAACAGCTTTATGAAACATATCAGTCTAATGGTGGGAGTTTTTTATAGACTTCCGTTTCCCACATCTCTTCTAATTCCTTCTGGTTTTTGAAAATGAACTCCTTGACCATGGCGGATGCTTTTGGAGGAAAGGATCCATCCATTATTTCTCCTGTTTTTAAGGAGAAGGGTGCGTCATATTCCTGCGTAATCGCGTGAATATGAGGTGGGTTATGCTCTTTGTCGCGAAGATACATAACAATAGTGATTCCATAAAAATGTGCAATTGTAGGCATGATTGATCCCCTTTCAAATAATCTCTGCCCCTTACCGAAAGTATAGGGGATATATCACCTACTGTCAACAAATAAATAACGGTTTCATTTGCGGAAACTATTGAAAGAATGGTAAACTTTATACAATTAATACATGAAAGAAGGAGAATGGGGATATGCTTACACTTGAAAGAGCGAAAGAAATAAACGGCACAATGGTTACGGATCATGCGCTGATCATTCACGCCACCAACGTCATGGCCGCGATGGGCGCTATGGCAGAACATTTCGGTGAGGATAAGGAACACTGGCAGGCCGTTGGATATCTGCACGACTATGATTACGAGAAGTATCCGGAGGAGCATCTGCTGCACACGGAGAAGGAACTTCTGGCAGAAGGCGTTGATCCGGAAGACGTCCGCGCCATCATGGCCCATGGATACGGAATCTGCACGGATGTGGAACCTATCACCAATATGGAGAAGAGCCTCTTCGCAGTTGATGAACTGACAGGAATCATTCAGGCTTATGCGCGTATGCGCCCGGAAGGAATCCACGACATGAAGACGAAGGGCATCATGAAGCGGTTCAAGGACAAGAGATTTGCAGCCGGGTGCGATCGGGAAGTCATCCTGAAAGGCTGTGAGATGCTGGGCATGGAGCTGCGCGACGTTGCGGAAATCTGTGCGCGCGGCATGGAAGAGTTCGCGGTGGAAATCGAGCTGGATGGAGAACCGGCGGAGGAGTCATAATGGATTACAAATGCACAGGATTTTTTGATTTCACACTGCCTACCAAAATCATCTATGGACCGGGCAGAGTCAAAGAAGTTGTCAATGAACTGAAGGCTCTCGGCGGCAGCCGCCCGCTGATCATTACGGACAAAGGCATCTGCCAGGTGGGCATCGTCAATATCGTGACAGAGCTGCTGGATGAAGCGGGAATTCAGTATGTGATCTACGACGGCGTCGAGGCGAACCCGAAGGACGTCAACGCAGAAGATGGCGCGCGTAAGGCCAGAGAAATCGATGCGGACAGCATGATTGCCGTAGGCGGCGGCAGCCCGATCGATTGCGCGAAAGCAGTGGGTGTTCTGCTGGGACATGACGCGGAATACATCAAGCCATTTGAAGGCAAGACAGCGGCGAAACTGCCGGGACCTCCGCTGATCACGATTCCGACGACAGCGGGCACCGGCAGTGAAATCACGTTCTCATCGGTCATTACAGACACGAAGAATCACTACAAGATGACGATCAAGAGTCCGTTTACCGCGGCAAATACCGCCATCTGCGATCCGGAGCTGACCCTTACGGTTCCGCCGGCGGTCACGGCGGCGACAGGTGTGGACGCGCTCACCCATGCGATCGAAGGGTTCACTGCGACCTGCTCCGAACCGATTGGAGACGCAGCGGCCCTCTACGCCATAGAACTGATTTCACAGAATCTGCTGCGCGCCGTGAAAGAAGGTTCGAATCTGAAGGCACGCAGCAATATGCTCATGGGCAGTATGCTCGGCGGCATGTCTTTCAGCCATTCGGACGTAGCAAGCGTCCACTGCATTGCGGAATCTCTGGGCAGCAAGTACGACCTGCCGCACGGAACATGCAATGCAATCTTCCTGCCGTACGTCATGGAGTACAACATGAACTACTGCACCGATCGCTACGCCCGCGTTGCGAAAGCGATGGGTCTGGATTTTGAAACGGAGGAAGAAGGAGCCCGCAAAGCCGTAGCGTTTGTCAAACAGCTGACGATAGACGTCGCGCTGCCGACTTTCGCGTCGCTGGATCCGGATCCCGCGGACTTCCCGTATCTGGCGGAGATCTCCTTTAAGAACGGGTCCAATGACAGCAATCCGCGCCCGATGACAGCGGCAGATTACGAAGTGCTGCTGGATAAGGTGTACCAGGCGGGATTGTAAATAACATCAAAAAAACTCTTCACAACAGTATTGGTTTGATATATCATGTACGGGTGCGCATCGTGAACAGATGCGGCAAATACTGACCTGGAGAGTGAACGAAATGGAAAAGAAAACACCAAACGGATTAGCCCTGCTGCCGATCATTATCTTTCTGATAGTGTACCTTGGCAGCGGGATTTATTATGAGTATATCAACCCGGTTGAGGGAGGCATGGGCTTCTATGTGACATCTGTTGTTGTTGCATTCATGATCGCCCTCGCCGTAGCATTTGTGCAGAACAGGGAGCTGCCGTTTGATGAGAAAATCACGGCATGTGCAAGGGGCATCGGTGATGATAACATCACGATCATGCTGTTCATCTTCCTTCTGGCAGGCGCCTTTTCAGGCGTTGCGAAGGCATCCGGAGGGGCTGACAGCACAGCATATATGCTTCTGGATATCATACCTGCAAACTTCGCGGTGCCGGGACTGTTCATCATTGCCTGCATCATTTCAATGGCCATGGGTACTTCCTGCGGAACCATTACAGTTCTCGCACCGATTGCCATGAGCGTAGCAACAACGGCGCATCTCAGCCTGCCGCTTTGCATCGGCACCATTGTCGGCGGCGCCATGTTCGGCGACAATCTTTCATTTATCAGCGACACGACGATTGCAGCGACAAAGACCCAGGGCATAGCTATGAAGGAGAAATTCAAAGCGAATTTCCGTATTGCGCTTCCGGCGGCCATTGCCACACTGATTCTGCTGATCATTCTGTGCATGCGGAGCAGCGGAGCGGAGATCGAGCATTTTGATTTCAACTTCCTGCAGGCGATGCCGTATTTCGCAGTACTGATCGCGGCCCTGTGCGGTGTGAATGTGTTTATCGTTCTTGGGTGCGGCGCCATCCTCAGTATGATCATGGGTATGATTACAGGATCCCTGACCATGAGCACGGCCATGTCTGCTATGGGCGAAGGAACAACCGGCATGTTCGAGACGATGATCGTCACGATACTGGTCGCCTCCATTGGAGCGCTAATGAGAGAGTTCGGCGGATTCGAATTCATTCTGCAGCTGATCCAGCACGGATTCAAAACGAGAAGAGGCGGAGAATTCGGCATCGGACTGCTCGTTTCGATCATGGATATTGCGACAGCAAATAATACAGTTGCCATCGTCATGGCCGGACCGCTTGCGAAGAACATCAGCGAGCACTTCAATGTTGCTCCGGCGAGAACGGCGTCCATCCTGGACATCTTCTCCTGTATATGGCAAGGCATCATTCCTTACGGCGCGCAGCTTCTGATTGCGGCGGGAATTGCTGGCATCGGCAGTATCACGATTGTACCGTTCCTGTTCTATCAGGGATTTCTGCTTATCAGCGTGATCCTGTCGATCATTACAGGCTGGGGACTCAAAGCAAAAGCATAAATAAAAATGCCGCAGAACTGCGGCATTTTTTCTTTTTTTGTCACTTGTCGTTTATTTCTCGAAGAGTCTCAGCATCTTCATCTTATAGGCATTCTTCTTTCCCGCATACGGGTGCTCCCGCAGCGGAAGGTTGAACTTCGTGTAGCCCCGCAGCACCGTGCACGGATGGGTGAATTCCCGGAAACCCCACTTCCCGTGATAGGCGCCCATGCCCGAGTGGCCGGTGCCGCCGAACGGCGCGCCCTTGACCATCATGTGCAGGCACACTTCGTTGATGCATCCGCCGCCGAACTGCTGGGTCTCCATGACTTTGTTCGCCCATCTGATGTCCTTTGTGAACAGATAGAATGCGAGACCGTGTTCCCGCTCTGCGATGACACGGAGCAGATCATCCACTTCGTCATCGGCAAACGGAACGACTGGCAGCAGCGGTGAGAATAACTCGTGCTTCACGATTGGTTCGTCCGCGCCCACTGGATAGATAATCGTCGGCTGGTAACGGAGTCTGACCAGATCGCCCTCGCCGCCGAATACGATGCGATCTCTGTATTCGTCTGCCTCGTCGGAGCATTTCATGTAGGCTGCTCCGGAGATGAGCCGCGGGTATTCCGGGTTCAGCAGGGCATCCTCGCCGATCTGGTTCACAAAAGCTGCTTTCAGTTCCGCAAGGAATTCTTCAGCGACCTCCTCCGCCACAGCGACCTGATTGATATTGATGCAGATCTGACCGCTGTTGCAGAGTTTGAAGAAAGCGATTTTTCGCGCTGCGTCCTTCAGGTCGGCGTCCTTTCTTACGATACACCAGTTGCCGGTTTCTCCGCCAAGTTCCAGTGCGACAGGCGTCAGGTTCTTCGCGGCCTTTGCCATGACATGTTTGCCAACAGCAGGGGAGCCGGTGTAAAAAATCTTGTCGAAGCGCTGATCCAGACACAGATCCGCCACATCATGTCCGCCATCGATGACGGTGATGTATTCCTCAGGATAGATTTCGGAGACCATCTTGATCATAACGTCCGTGCAGTGCGGCGTCTTCGAGCTCGTTTTGATAACGGCCGTATTGCCGCCCGCGATGCTGGCGGCCAGCACGCCGAAGGTGAGGGTGAACGGGAAGTTGAACGGGCTGATGATCAGTGCCGTACCGTAAGGCTTGTGGTACACCCTGGAGAAGAGGCTCGGGAAGCAGGTCATCCCGCTGAAGAGCAGGTCCGGTTTCGCCCACCGTTTCAGCCCCTCTATCATTTCGTTGACTTCCAGGATGACGGTGCCGATGTCACAGAAATACGCTTCCGTTTCACTCCGCCCCAGATCCTCTTCCAGAGCCTGCGTGATTTCTTTTTCATAAATCGACATCTGGACTTTGAGCCGCTTGAGCTGCACGATGCGCCAGTCTACGTCGAGGGTCGCACCGCTGAGGAAGAAGGCGCGCTGCTTTTCCACGATCTCTTTGATTTGTTCTTCTGTATATGCCATTTCATTTCCTTTCACGGTCCGTGCGGGAAGCCGGCCGTATTGCGAATTATCTTCTGTTAATGTATTATGACACAAGAAGAAGAAAAGTACCACACAGCGAGGGTGAAATGTTAATTTACTATCACGCGCTTTTTAATTACGTACCGGTTCTGATCATACTTCTTTTTCTTTTCAGGATCGTGTGCCGCTGGAAGGTTTTCAGCAAGATGGGGCTCAGACCGTGGACCTCACTGATCCCGTTTGTCAGCGAATACCTCGTATTCAGGAGAACGTGGAAGGTGTGGCCTTTTGTTGTGCTCTTACTGTTGGCGATGGTAACCAGTCTGACTGTTGAGATCACCGCTTATACAGATGCGTTTTTCCCAATTCCGACATTCGTCAAATCGCACATGACCCTCGTTTCGATCGTGTGCCTGATGTTGATCCCGATGTTCCAGTACAAGCACCTTGCTTTTGCGTTTGGGCATGACGTAGGGTACATGATGGGACTGCTGTTTCTCAACCCGATTTTCCTTGGCATCATGGCGTTCTCGAAGGATTACTTCCACGAAGACCTCGCGGCGCTCAAAGGAAAGGAGCTCAAGGAATACAACAAGAATAACCGGACGCTCGTTAACAAGATTCTGAGCGTGGCTTCCGTTCTGGTCATCCTTTCCACGGCGGGCACCTACATCGGGCACGTGCTGATGACAGAGCAGCAGCCGGCGTTCATGATCAGAAGCGCCATCAGTGAGAAATACGACAAAACCGCGGGCAAAGTCAACGGCACCGGCGAAGTCATCTATTCTGCGGTAGACGGAGTCGCGCAGGACGTTGCGGTAAAAGCAGACAGAGACCTTTATTTCCCTGACAAGTCCAGAGTCAAAGAGACGACGGTTTATATGTATCTGATAGGATCCGACCTCGAAGATGCCTCCGGTTCGGCATCCGTCAATCTGGCGCAGATCAAGGACGCCACTGCAGCCGGGCACAATCTGAAATTCATTATCGAAGCTGGCGGAACAGGCCGCTGGTTCACAGACGGATTCAAAAACAGAACGATTGGGCGCTATATGATAAAAGACGGCGAAGTCACATTGCTGGAGACCCTGCCTGACCAGACATGCATGTCTAAAGAGAGAACGCTGAGGGACTTCCTGAAATGGGCGAAAGAAAACTATCCGTCTGACCGTAAGATGCTGTTCTTCTGGGATCATGGCGGGGGAGTGTTCGGATACGGAATCGACTATCTCAACCCGAGACAGGGGCAGTCCATGCTTTCTGTTCCTGAAGTTGTCAGCGCGCTGGAAGAAGCCGGAGACAAGTACGATGTCATCGCGTTCGACGCGTGCCTGATGCAGACCATGGAGGTTGCCGTTGCGATGGAACCGTATGCGGACTATCTTCTGGGATCAGAGGAAACCGAACCGACTTCGGGATTGTACTATACGGCGGCATTCTCAAAACTTGCGCAGGAGCCGGATATGGACACGGTGGAGTTCGGAGCCATGATGTGCTCGTCGTATGACCAGGCGCTGGAGATCATGAAAGGAGGACCGCAGCCGGGTTACATGCTGTCTATGATGGATCTGCGCTACATTCCTGATGCGGCAGACGCGTTCGTTTCCTATCTGGATCATCTGGACAGAAATTTCATGTCGAACAAGCAGGCCTTCGTGAACATGTCAGCGGCGCGTTCCAAGGCATATGAGTTCCAGCACGAGGATCAGATTGACCTCATCGACTTCATCGATCAGAGCGATATTTCGGCACGGGAGAAGAACGTTCTTAAAAGCAAAATCAACAAGGCCATCGCTGTCCGCAGTGCAGCCAGCGCCAACCACATCAACGGCCTTGCGCTCTACATGCCGTATGATGATATCGACGGCTATACCGACGCTTATGAAGCGCTTGAAGAGCTTGACATGAATACGGAGGCAAAGGTCTACAACGACTTCGCCACGATCATTGGAAGCAAGGAGTATAAAGAAGAGGGTCTGCTTGTGGGCTACCAGTATGAGCCGTGGTACAGGCACAGATTCGAGGACTATGACGTGTCCGTCTTCAGAGATCATGTTCCGCTCATCCAGAAGGGCCACGAGTATGCGATCGATCTCACCGACGAGGAGTGGGAAACGGTCACCGGCTACGAGCAGGGCCTGAAAATGAAGGTAGGCAACAGGTATGTCGATCTGGGAAGCGACAATGTGTTCGACCTGGATGAGAAGGGGCATTACATGCTTGAATTCAATCACACCTGGGTTGCCATAAACGGCGTGATCGTCGCGCTGCATCCGGGGACACCGAAAGATGTCGGCGGCGGCAAGATCATCTACAGCGGGACCGTCGACGCAACGCTGAATTTCATATACCCGATCAAGATCTACATCGAATGGGTCGACGTCGGAGATGTGGAAGGTGAGGGCGTTGTTCTGGGATACCTTCCGGCGGAAGAGGATTCTGATGACATAACCGAAATAGGAACCCCAAGAGGCATGAAACAGTTCAAATCGAACAGCGTGGTATCCTTCCTCTACGACTGGTACGACGAGGACGGCAAGTATCTCTCAACAGCGGCGGGTCACATGCCGATCGATGTCGGAATCAAGGGCCTCACGGTCACGCAGAAGGACATCAGTTCAGAGGAGTATGATTACTACGGCATTTTGTTCGACGTCATGAACAGGACGATGAAAACGGAAACGCTGCATCACAAGCCGGAGAAATAAGAAAAACCCGGACCAAACGGTCCGGGTTTTTAGATTGCTTTCTTAGTATGATCCTATACGGTCTTGCGCCTGTTGCGTAAGAGTACGATGACAACTGCGATTGCGATTGCGATAAGAGCCAGAATAATGGCGATCTTTGTAGCGCCGCCCACACCTGACTGCTCATCACCGATAGACTTGCCTTCTTCTGCTGCGAGATAAACGTGAACAGCATCCGTGGATCCTTCGGTGTACTCAACAACGACCTGCTGTCCGAGCGCTTCTTCGCTGGTTACATCGAGCTGAGCGCCTGCGATGTTATAGGTGGTTCCGTCGTCAAGAGTAAGAGTTCTTCCATCAACATCAGTTACGATGCCCTTTGCGATAAGGGTTACAGGTTCTTCTGTCTGCTTTTCCGTCTGTTCTTCCGTTACCTCTTCCGTCTGCTCTTCCGTTACCTCTTCCGTCTGCTCTTCTGTTACTTCTTGAGTCTGTTCTTCTGTAGACTTGGTTTCGGTAGCTTTGGTTTCGGTAGCTTTGGTTTCAGTAGCTTTGGTTTCGGTAGCTTTAGTTGCTGTCGCCTTAGCCGGATCCTTCGTCGTCAGATAACTAGATGCGATGAAGCGGTCCTTATCCTTGTAAGTGACTCTGCTCCAGCCGTTGCTCAGTACGCCGGTACGAGTGAGTTTCGTCCCTTTCTTGATGGTACCGACCTTTTCGGAATCTGTGCTGGCTTCCGCTCTGACGTTGACCTGGGTCGACGCCCAAACCGTTTCATTGGCAGCCTTGACCGATACAGCGTTGGCAGTTGTTTCAGTCGGTTCGGTATTCTTGGCAGCTGACATGCTTCTGACATAAGCATGGCTCGTGTCGTCGCCGTTGATGACGCCCGCGTACGTTACCTTGACGGCTTCGCCGGCCTTCACCTTGCCATTCTGAGCAGCGACATCCGCTTTCTGGAACGTGTATTTCTTGTTGTTGCTCGTGATGGTTACTGTGCTGTCGCTGTTAATGGAGTCGATGACGCCCTCGATGGTTGTCTCCGCGCCCGCGACATCGACGACCTTCTGAACCTGACACCCTGATGTATCGCCGTTTACGACTTCGCCGGTATACTCAACAGTAGCGGTATCGCCAGGGTTGATGCCGTCCTCGGATACGATTTCAGCATTTTCGATGTTGAAATTCAGTTCCTCGTCGGCCTGTGTGTAGATCTGAAGCTGCCCGCCTGACAGTTCATCAACGATACCCGCTACACTGTGCGCAGCAGCGGCTTCTGTTGCAGGTTCAGGCTCTTCGGAAGTTTCGCCGCAGCCGGCCATGAGCAAAGCCATCAGAACGACGGTTGCAACCGCCGCCAGCGTCAGCAGTAAGTTCTTTCTTTTCATTCTCTGTAATACCTCCTTCAATGTCCCGTGTATATTTCTTTTTCTGCTATAACAAAAATAGTATACAACAAACTGCAGCCATTTGAATATACTTTCTAAACAACTTTATATATCTTACTTTTATGCAATAAAGGAAAGTTGTGTTAAAATAGCAACATCTACATAAGGAGGACGCAACCAATGAGAGCAAGCGGGATACTGCTGCCGATTTTCTCCCTGCCGTCGAAATACGGCGCGGGTGATGTTTATGCAGAAGCATACGATTTCATAGACAGACTGCACGAAGCAGGACAGCGCTTCTGGCAGGTGCTGCCCATCGGTCCGGTCAACAAGGAATACTGTCCCTATCAGTCGGGCTCCGGTTTCGCAGGCGAGCCGCTCTTGATCTCTCTGGAACGGCTCCGGGACAAAGGCCTTCTGTCCGATTTGGATCTGGTGGCTTTTGACGATCCGGACATGACGTGGGAAGACAGGATGGCGTGCAGAAGGGAACTGCTGAAACTGGCCTATCGCGCTTTTCGGGAGAAGCTGGCCGAAGATGAGGAGGCGGAACTCCACTACATGGCTTTCTGCAGAATGGAAGAGGAATGGCTGAATGATTACTCGCTTTATTCAGCTGTTGCGGACCATTATGACGACGGGGACTGGTCTTTGTGGGAAGAAGATCTGCGGACCAGAAACTCCAGCGCTATGGCGAAGTGGTCCATCATGCTGTCCAATGAAATCGAATACTACAGATGGACCCAGTACGAGTTCTTCGAGGAGTGGGACAGGCTCAAAAGATACGCCCACGCCAAGGGCGTCGAACTCATCGGTGATATTCCGTACTACGCAGCGTTTGAGAGCGCGGACTGCTGGGCGCATCCGGAGCTGTTCCGGTTGGAAACCGGCGCGGAAGAAGGCTTTGAAGCCGGTGCGCCGCCGGACGGATTCACATCCAAAGGTCAGTGCTGGGGCAATCCTGTCTACAACTGGGACGCGCACAAAGCCCAGCATTATGACTGGTGGATCAGAAGGATCCGGCAGCAGTTCCGGTTTTTCGACGTGGTCAGGCTGGACCACATGCGAGGATTTGAATCCTACTATGCCATCCCGATGGAAACAGAAGATCCGCGGGAGGGACACTGGGAGAAGGGTCCGGGCATGGAACTCTTCGACGCTGTGAAGGAAGCAATCGGCGAATGCCGGTTCATTGCGGAGGATCTGGGTTATCTGACGGAAGAAGTAAAACAGATGATGAATCAGGCGGGGTATCCCGGCATGAAAGTGCTGCAGTTCGCTTTTGATACCAGCGAGGAAAACGTCTACCTACCGATGAATTACGATACGGATCATTCCGTGATTTACACAGGGACCCATGACAACGACACGACCCTAGGCTGGTATGCAAAAGCAGAAGAATGGAAGAAACGGTTCGTTTCCTGGTACTTGCGCGAGAAGGCGGGACTGGATGACGGCGCAGACGAGCCGGATGAGATCATGGAGCCGGAAGAAGCCGTCAAAGGACTGGTGGAGCTGGCTCTGGGCAGCCGATGCGAACTGTGCATCATTCCAATGCAGGATTATCTGCTGCTGGGAAGCGAAGCGAGAATCAACGTGCCAGGTGTCGCGAAAGGGAACTGGCGCTGGCAGATGGAGGACGATGCGTTCAGCCGTGAACTGGCAGAAGCAATTGCGAAAAAAACCATCCACTACAAACGATAAGGCAAGAAAAAAATGGGGCGCAGCGCCCCATTTTTTCCTGATTTTATGATTCCGGTCATGCCTTGACCAGTGCAAGCAGTGCGGTCTTAATGGCGTCGAGGGCGATATCGCAGCCTTCTTCGTCGCCGCCCTGGGCCATCAGGTACAGTTTGACCTTCGGCTCCGTACCGGAAGGACGCACGATGGCTTTGGATCCGCCGGCCAGCTCGTAGAAGAGCATGTTGGCGGACGGCAGCCCTGTCGGTGACGTCTCGCCGGTGGCGGCATCTGTAATCAGACCGGTGCTGTAGTCGCGGATCTTCTCGATTGGGAATCCGATTTCTGCCGGAGGCTCATCCCGCAGTTTTTTCATGACAGCGGCCATCTTATCCGACGCATCGAAGCCTTCGAACAGGATGGAGAGGACTTCCTCCTTGAAGTAGCCATATTTTTTATACATTTCCTGCAGGACCTCATAGAGCGTCATGCCTTTGCATGCGTAGTAGCAGGCCATCTCGCAGAGGAGCATGGACGCGACGATGGCGTCCTTGTCGCGGGCATAGGTGCCGGAGAGATAGCCGTTGCTCTCCTCAAATCCGAAGAGGAAGGTGTGCTCGCCGTTGGCTTCCCACTCCTTGATTTTCTCACCGATGTACTTGAAACCGGTGAGTACGTCGATGACTGCCACGCCGTTGGCTGCGCAGATGGCGTTGGCCATCGGAGTCGAAACGACGCTCTTCACCGCGGCACTGTTAGCTGCCAGCGTACCGGCTTCCTTCTTCGCCTGAATGAGATAATCCAAAAGCAGAACGCCCAGCTGATTGCCTGTCAGCATGATGAACTCGTCGCCGTTTCTGACAACAGCGCCGCACCGGTCGCCGTCCGGGTCTGTACCGATGATGAGGTTCGCGTCGTGGGCTTTTGCCAGTTCGATCGCCAGTTCAAACGTGCCGATATTATCCGGGTTCGGTGAAGCGACCGTTGGGAAGTTGCCGTCGATGATCATCTGCTCCGGAACGGTGATGATGTTCTCTGCGCCGAGGCGTTTGAGCACTTCCGGTACAAGTTGATATCCTGTGCCGTGCAGCGGCGTGTAGATCAGTTTAAAATCCGCGGCTTCCTTAACGGATGCAGCGCTTGCCGATTGCTCCAGTACGCGTGCGAGATATTTCTCGTCCATCTCCCCGCCGAGAATCGTGATGAAACCGGCTTCTGATGCTTTTGCGAAATCCATGGTCTTCACATCTTCGAAGATGTCGCTCCGGATCATGGAATCGGCAACCTGCGCGGCGTGTTCCGGCGGAAGCTGCGCCCCGTCGGCCCAGTAGACTTTGTAGCCGTTGTATTCCTTCGGGTTGTGGCTGGCAGTAACGTTGATGCCGGCGATGGAATTCGTCTCACGGAGTGCGAAGGACAGTTCCGGCGTTGGCCGCAGGCTCTCGAAGAAGTAAACGTGGATGCCGTTGGCTGCCAGAACCCCTGCCGCTTCACGGGCAAACAGATCGCTGTTGTTTCTGGAGTCGTAGGAAATCGTCACGCCGCTTTTGCCTTCCTCGCTGCTGCTGTTGATCAAGTCAGCCAGGCCCTGGGTTGCGTAGCGGACGGTGTACACGTTCATGCCGAACAAGCCGGCGCACATGATGCCGCGCAGCCCGGCAGTGCCGAAGTCCAGCGGTTTGCTGAATCTTCCTTCGATTTCCTTCTCGTTGCCTGCAATGGCGCGGAGTTCTTCCTTCGTCGCAGCATCGACGATGTCACTGGCCAGCCAGCGTTCATATTCTTTTCTGTAATCCATGGTAAACAGTTCTCCTTTTTCTATTCGCAAAAAGCTACTCGCTTGATTTTTCCAATAATACGGCGCCGCCCGGGCGCAGGGTCACGGTCCCGTCGTGGGTCAGCTCGGTCAGAAGATCCGTCCAGTGGCCTTCCAGCGCAAGGTGGTGCTCGTGTGCACCGCAATTGACAGCCGTAATGACAGAGGCAAAAGCATCACTGTCCGGTTCGCAGTCTTCGCGGAACCGCTCGAAGGCGTAGAACCCGTCGCCGGCCATGATGGTCCGGTATCCGCCGCGTTGGTAGACGTCGCGGGCTGTCCTGAGGTGGGTGATCTTCTTATACCAGCTCAGCAGTTCCTCATTCTCATGCCCCCATGGATAGCAGGTCCGGTTGAACGGATCCTTATATCCCTCGACGCCGGCTTCGTCGCCGTAGTAGATGCAAGGGACGCCCGGCAGGGTCATCTGTATCAGGGACGCTGTCTTCAGCCGTTCGATGCCAAGGGCCCATTCCTCCTTGCTCATGTGAATCTGCGACTGCATATCCCGCGGAGGATCGGCGCCCAGTTCCACACCTGCCAGCGCCGTGATGATCCTGACGCTGTCGTGGGTACCCAGCACATTCATCAGACAGTGGAGTACTTCCGGCGGATAGTTCTCTACAATGCTTTCCACAGTCTGGGCGAGCCCGTCCGCGTTTCCGTAGCGGACGAAATCTATGATGGCCGTCCGGAACGGATAGTTCATGACGGAATCCAGCCGGTTTCCTTCGAAATAGTTCTTGCGTTCATCATAAGCGACTTTATGTGAGGCGTCCTCCCAGACTTCTCCGATGATGAGAGCGTCGCTTTTTTCTGCTTTTGCAGCATGCACCAGAGCGTCGAGAAAATCGTTCGGCAGCTCGTCGGCCACGTCGAGACGCCAGCCGGAAGCTCCTGCGCGGAGCCATTTGCGGATGATGCCGTCTTCACCTGTGATGTACTGCGTGTAACCGGGATCGCGTTTGTTCAGTTTCGGCAGTGTCTTGAAATCCCACCAGCAGTCGTAGGTTTCTCCTTCGTGGAAAAAGTACCAGCTGCGGTACGGGGAGTCCGGGTGGCCGTAAGCGCCAAGGGCAGGGCTGTAGTGCCCGTACTTGTCGAAGTACTTTGAATCAGATCCTGTGTGGGCGAAGACGCCGTCGCAGATGACGCGCATGCCGTAATCGGCAGCGTCGCTGCAGAGAGTTCTGAAAACCTCTTCCGTCCCAAACATAGGATCGATTTTTTCATAATCTCCGGTGTCGTATTTGTGGTTGGAATAGGCTTCGAATACCGGACTCAGATAAATGCACGTGACATGCAGCTCGGCCAGATAAGGAAGCTTTTGGCGGATGCCTTCCAGGTCGCCGCCGAAGAAATCGTTGTTGAGGATCTTCAGTTTCTTTGGTTTCCATTCCGGCACACCGCCCCAGTCGTGGCGGTTGATTTTGTTTTCCATTCTGACGCGCGGACGACCGGATTTGTGGAAACGGTCCACAAAGATGTGATAGAACACACCTCCGTCGATCCATTCCGGCGCGTCATAGGCGCGCTTGTAAACAGTCTGTTGCCAGGCGGCCGGTTCATCCGTCACGACGGCTCTGTTCTCTGCGTCTTTTCCGATACGCAGCAGACCATCCTCGGTCAGCACCTCAAAGTGATACCAGTACAGACCGGTGTCGTGGATGGTGAAGCAGACGGAATAGGCATTGGAGCAGCCATTGCAGCCGGTCGCTTCCATCTCATAGACTGCCGGCATGTCGTGGCGGTCGTACTTGATGATCAGCCGCACGGCGGTTGGATGCAGTTCCTCCGAAACAAGGAGACGGAAACAAAGCTCTGTGCCAGTCCTCACGGCTCCCAGAGGTGATTTGAAATATTCATTTCTCGAGTCAAAAACAATGTCGGCCTTTTTCAAACAGCAGTCCTTTCCTTAGATCACGGAGCTCTTCTTCACATAGAACGGATGGGTCACGTAGCCTGAAAGCAGTCGTTTGTCATTGATCACCACGTTCTTGTCCAGTACCGCGTAATTCAGCACAGCGCCTTCTCCGATGGTGCAGTTCTGATTGATGACGCAGTTCTCGACGACGGCCCCTTTCTTGATGTGCACCCCTCTGAAAATCACAGAATTTCTGACCGTTCCCTCAATGGTCGACCCTGCTGCGATGATGGAGTTCGTCGACTTGGAATCCGCGCCGTAGAAGGCAGGGGAACTGTTTCCGGCTCTCGTGATGATCGGCCTGAGTTCCTGGGAGAAGAGCTCGTGTCTTACATCAGCGTCGAGCAGATCCAGATTGCTCTTCAGATACGAGGCAACAGAGTCCACAAACAGCAGTGTCTCATCCGTAACGTATGCCATAACCTTGGAATCTTTCAAAGCAGGAAGCAGGACGTCCTTTCTGAAACTCATTTTCTGCTTGTCGATGGAATCCGCAATGATATCCAGCAGATCCTCCCGGCTCATGATGTACGTGCTCGTTGCAACATAGGAGTCCGGCGTCCTATCATTATGGATGATGATGTCTTCGATTCTTCCGTCCTTGTTCAGAACGTACTCTGTCGTCGACATACCTTCGGTCTTATTCACAGGATTCTTCGTGCAAAGGCAGGTGAACCGCGCCCCGCTCTCAATGTGCTGCTGCAGCATGGCGGAGTAATCGATGTTGCCGATGGCGTTGCAGCAGGTAAAGAGAACGTAAGGTTCGCTGTTTTCTCTGATATAGTTCACGTTTGCCTGCAGGGCTTCCAGAATGTTCTCATAACGCACATTGCCGTTGTAGAAGGAGAATGGAGGAAGAACAGTCAGACCGGTCTTCCTTCTGTGCAGGTCCCATTCGCCGCCGTAGCGGACGTGTCCCATCAGGCTTTCGTACTTGGTGGTTGCGATGACGCCGATATTGCGGACGCCCGAGTTCGTCATATTGGAAATGAAGAAATCGATGATGCGGTATCTCGCGCCGAACGGAATCGCAGCAAAGATTCTTTTTGTTGTCAGATCACTGATGTCAGAACTGTGCTCATCAGCAAATACAAGTCCCAGCATTTTCATGTTCTATACCTCCTTTGCTTCCACTGTCGTTCCGGCAGCGATTACCGTCAGCTCTGTCGTTTCTTTATCCCCGCCGACTTTGGCGCCTGCGCAGATACGGACGTTCCTGTCGAGGATGGCGTATTCGACGACGGCGTTCTTCTCAATGACAACGTTGTTCATGATGACGCAGTCTTTGACGACGGCGCCTTCCTCAATGACGATGCTGCTGCCGAGGACGGAATCGGAAACCTGTCCGTTGATCTCATTGCCGGCAGCGCAGTTGCAGTTGTGCAGACTTGCCTCTTCGCCCACGTAAGTCGGCGACTGGATATCATGTCTGTAGTAGATGCGCCATCCGTCGTCGTTGAGCGCCAGCTCTGGGGCCTCACCCAGCGTATCCATGTTGGCGCTCCAGTAGGAGCCGAGGGTACCGACGTCGCGCCAGTAGCCTTTGTACAGATAAGCGTGCAGTTTTTCACCGGACGCCAGCATGAGCGGAATAACGTTCTTGCCGAAGTCATTGTCGGAATCAGGGTTCTGCTCATCCAGTTCCAGATATTTTGCCAGTTTATCGGTGCTGAACACATAGACCCCCATGGAAGCCAGCGTGCTCTTCGGATGCGCCGGTTTCTCAGCGAATTCCGTAATACGCCCTGTTTTATCGCAGCTCATGATGCCGAAGCGGCTCGCTTCTTCAAGCGGTACGTCCATAACCGCAATGGTGCAGTCCGCGCCGTTGTCGATGTGCTCCTGCAGCATGATGTCATAATTCATTTTGTAGATATGGTCGCCGGAAAGGACCAGAACGTAATCCGGGTCATAATTGGAGATGAACTTCAGATTCTGATAGATCGCGTTCGCCGTTCCCTTGAACCAGTCTCCGCCTTTGGCAGCCTGATAAGGCGGCAGCACGTGGAGTCCGCCGTAGTTCAGGTCCAGATCCCATGGATCGCCGGTTCCCAGATAGTCGTTGAGCTCCAGCGGCTGATACTGTGTCAGAACGCCGACGGTATCAATTCCTGAATTGACACAGTTCGAAAGGGAAAAGTCGATGATCCGGTATCTCCCTCCAAACGGTACGGCTGGTTTTGCGACGTTCTCCGTCAGGGGAGCAAGTCGGCTGCCCTGACCTCCGGCAAGAAGCATCGCAACACATTTTTTCTTTCTCGCCATTTATGATTCCTCCTTCTGTTTTAGAACAATGGCTGACAAGGCCGGAAGCGCCAGTTCGATATGACGTTCATATCCGTTCCAGCCGTCAGGTAATACTTCATATATCTGGGCGGTCCGCTTGCCGCTGCCGCCGTAATCGAATGCATCTGTATCTATGACCGGTATGTATGCTTTCGCATCAGGCACGCCCACTTTGTAGTGTGGCAGATCTCTGCCGGAAAGGTTGAGGCAGATGACCAGAGGGCTGCCCGCAGCAGTTTCCGCTGCTTTTGCATCCGGACACTTCCGAATGAACGTGATGACGTTGTCGTTGATGTTGCCGCCGTCGATCCACTGGAAGCCTTCCGGCACATCGTCTCCGTTCCAGAGGGCCGGTTCGCGCAGATACATGCAGTTCAGATCGCGGATGTATTCCTGAATCTGCCGATGCTTGTCGTAGTCCAGCAGGAGCCAGTCGAGTCCCTGGCTCTCGTTCCACTCGATGAACTGGGCGAACTCTGTGCCCATGAAGGTGAGCTTCTTGCCCGGATGGGTGATCATGTAGGCCATAAAGGTCCTGAAACCTGCGAACTTGCTGTCGTAATCGCCCGGCATTTTGTCCAGCAGGGACTTCTTGCCGTGCACAACCTCGTCGTGGGAAACCGGCAGGATGAAGTTTTCGCTCCATGCATAGTCCAGGGAGAAGATCAGCCTGCCGTGGATGTCTCTGCGGAAGAGGGGATCCGTCTCGAAATACTCCAGCTCGTCGTTCATCCAGCCCATGTTCCACTTGAAGTTGAAGCCAAGTCCGCCGTCATGAGGCGGTTTGGTGATCATCGGGAACGCTGTGGATTCCTCCGCGACGGTAACGACGCCAGGGAAGTTCATCAGTACGTCCTGATTCATCCGCTGGAGGAATTTGATAGCCTCCAGATTCTCCACGCCGCCGTTTTCGTTTGGTGTCCATTCGCCATCCTCGCGGCCGTAGTTCAGATAGATCATAGCTGCGACAGCGTCCACCCGCAGTCCGTCTGCGTGGAACTGCTCGCACCAGTAGAAGGCGTTGGAGACCAGGAAGCTGATGACTTCCGGTCTGCCAAAGTCGAAGGAGAGGGTCCCCCAGCCCTTGTGCTCAGCCTTCAGTTTGTCAGTGTATTCATATAACGGCTGTCCGTCGAAACTGGCCAGCCCGTATTCGTCTTTTGGGAAGTGGGCCGGAACCCAGTCCATGATCACGCCGATGTCGTTTCTGTGCGCCGTGTCGATCAGGTACTTCAGATCCTCCGGTCTGCCGTAGCGGGACGTCGGGCTGAAGTAGCCAGTGACCTGATAGCCCCAGGATCCGTCGAATGGATGCTCCATGACAGGCAAAAGCTCGATGTGGGTGTAGCCCATGGCTTTGACGTAGTCGATGAGGGAATCCGCTGTCTCGCGGTAGGTAAAGACGCGACCGCCTTCGTGGCGCCGCCAGGATCCCAGATGCACTTCGTAGATGTTGACAGGGGACTTGTAGATGTTACGGCTTTTGCGCTGTTGCATCCAGGCATCGTCCGCCCATGGGAACCCTTCGCGCATGTCGTAGATGATGGATGCCCGCTGGCTGTGCGGCGTCGCGCCGTTCTCTGAGAAGAAAGCGTAAGGGTCGGCCTTCCAGACAGTGCGCGTTTCGCCGCCGGCGTGGTCAGCTGTAACGGCGAACTTGTAGAGCTCGTCGGCCTTTGCGCCGGGAACGAAAGCCTCCCAGATTTCATGATCATCTTCCAGCGGCCGCATCGGGTGCGCGGAACTGTCCCAGTCGTTGAATGATCCAACGACTGCGATTGCCTTTGCGCGCGGGGCCCAGACACGGAAGCGTACGCCGTCATCCGTGACGTGTGCGCCGAGGAATTCATATGATCTGTAGTTTGCTCCGTGGTGGAACAGATATTTGTGTTCTGAAATATTCTGATTCATTTGACATCACCCCAGGGTATACCTATTTAAATATTACTCTTTTTTGTCGGAAGATTCAACCGATTGGGCAGGAAGGAGGAAGTATTTTCATTGTTCAAACAGGTGGATTATTGGCGCGGTTTGTGGCAAAATAAAAGATAAGTTGTTAGAAGACTGAAAAAACAGATAAAGAATCATGGCTAAAAAAGCAACCAATAAAAAGATGAAAACAAAAGTACTCTTCGCCTCCCCGGAGGTCATGCCCTTCGGCGGCACCGGCGGACTGGGAGAAGTGGCAGGATCGATGCCGCGCGAGGTGAACAGGATGCGGGGCTCCGGCGTGGAGTGCCGCGTCATCATGCCATTGTATGGCTCGGTGAAGGAAGAGTTTCGCAAGAAGATGAAGTTCCTCGGCAGCAAGCAGATTCCGGTCGCCTGGCGCGGTCAGTACATGGGCATCTTTGAGCTTAAGAAGGACGGCGTGGTCTATTACTTCGTCGACAATGAGTATTATTTCAAACGCGGCGGTTTATACGGTTTTGGCGATGACTGCGAGCGGTTTTCCTTCTTCAGCCGCGCCGTGATCGAGAGTGCGGATATCACAGGGTTCGAGCCTGATATCATCCATGCCAACGACTGGCAGACAGCGCTGGCGGTGGTCTTCGCCAAAACGATATACAAGAGCAAAGGCATCAAGACGGTGTTCACTGTCCACAATGTAGAATACCAGGGCAGGTACGGTACGGAAGTGCTGCATGACTGCATCGGCCTGGACGGGAAGGATAATCATTTCCTGTTGCATGACGGCGACGTCAACCTCATGAAAGGGGCCATTGAACTTTGCGACAGGTTCACGACGGTCAGCCCGACCTATGCGAGGGAGCTGACCTATCCCGTCAGCGCATTCGGTCTGGACGGGGTGATCCGCAGCAACGCGCACAAGATGATCGGTATTCTGAACGGCATCGATACGGTTTCCTATGACCCGCAGAATGATCCGTTCGTTGCAGCGTCTTACAGCGCAGAAAAACTGCAGGGAAAGAAGAAGTGCAAGCGTGCGCTGCAGAATGATCTGGGACTGCCGGAAAGTGATGCGCCGATGCTGACCATGATCACCCGGCTCGTAGCGCCGAAGGGCGTCGACATCGTTGCCGAAATGATCGACAATCTGCTATATCACAGCGAAGTGCAGTTCGTCATGCTGGGAACCGGCGACAGAAAATACGAAGACTTCTTCCGGCAGCTGCAGGAGCGTCATCCGGATCAGGTGCGTTCGCTGATTGAATTCAATACGGCGACAGCGCACAAAATCTACGCAGGCGGAGACATCTTCCTTATGCCGTCCAGAAGTGAGGCCTGCGGGCTGGCGCAGATGATCGCCTGCCGTTACGGCAACGTGCCGATCGTCAGGCTGACGGGAGGGCTGGCGGATTCCATCCACGAATGGGACGGCGAAGAAGGAAATGGATACACCTTCTACGACTTCAATGGAACCGAGCTTTCGTACGTTGTAGGCAGGGCGCTTGATCTGTACAGCCACAAAATCAAGTGGCGCAGGCTGGTGAGACACATCCTCGACGAGGATTTCTCCTGGGCAAAAGCAGCGATAGTCTATCACCGCATGTATGCGGAACTATAAATAATAACCAATAGGATAAGGGTTACACATGGAAAACAGAGAACAATTCATCAACGAACTGAACGATTATCTGGAGGACAGTCTCCATACGGATTTTGAAGAAGCAACGCCGGAGCAGATATACAAGGCGCTGGCGCGGATCGTCAACGGTCAGCTCAAGCACCGCTACTTCGAATTCAGGAAGAAGAAGAACAGGACAGAAACGATCTCGGCCGGAAAGAAAAAGATCTACTACATCAGCATGGAATTCCTCATGGGGCAGTCGCTGAAGAACGCTCTTTACTGTCTCGATGAAACAGAGATGGTCAGGGAGCTCGTCGAGGGCAGGGGGTTGACTTTGGACGAAATCTTTGATTGCGAGCCTGATGCGGGACTGGGCAACGGCGGTCTGGGAAGACTGGCTGCGTGCTTTTTATCCGCCATGGCGACGGGCAATTACGACGCCACAGGCTTTTCGCTACGGTATGAATATGGACTGTTCAGACAGAAGATCGAGGATGGCTGGCAGGTAGAACTGCCGGACAACTGGATTCCGGGCGGCGGCGTCTGGCTCAACAAGAGAGACGACGATCCGTTCTATGTGCAGTTTTACGGAAGATACAACGAGTGGTGGGATGAGAAGGGACTGCAGTTCTCGCTGGACGAGGCGCAGACCGTCAAAGCGATTCCGTACGATATGTACGTGCCGGGCGCAGACAACGGATCTGTCGAAAAGCTGAGACTCTGGAGAGCTATCGACTCCGAAGGTTTCGACATGAAAAGCTTCAACAGCGGCGACTTTACGAAAGCAGCCCAGAGGAATAACAGAGCGGAAGCGATCACCAAAGTGCTCTATCCGCCTGACAATATCGAGGAAGGCAAGGAACTGAGACTGAAGCAGCAGTACTTTATGGTATCCGCATCCTGTCAGAACATCGTCCGCGACCACATGCAGCTGCATAAGACGCTGGACAACTTCCATCTGACCAATGCAATCCATATCAACGACACACATCCGGCGCTCTGTATTCCGGAGCTCATGAGAATTTTCATGGACGATTACGGATGCTCCTGGGACTACGCCTGGGAACGCGTCGTCGGTTCTGTTTCCTATACGAACCATACGGTTCTGGCGGAAGCGCTGGAGAAGTGGAAGACGTCACAGGTGCAGGCGCTCATGCCGCGTGTATTCTCCATCATTTCCGAGATCGACCGCAGGTTCCGCATTGGTATGTATGCGAAATTCCCGGGCGATCACGGCAAGGTCGACTACACAGCCGTACTGGGCAACGGGCAGGTCCGCATGGCGAATCTGTCTGTCATCGGATCCCACAAAGTCAACGGTGTCTCTGCGCTCCACTCACAGATCTTAAAGGATGACCTGTTCCACGATTTCTGGCTGGCAACGCCGGACAAGTTCACCAACGTTACCAACGGCATCGCCTACAGACGCTGGCTCTGTCAGTCCAATCCGGAGCTGGCCCGGCTGATCGACGATTGTATCGGAACAGATTACCGTCATGATGACCGCAGACTGGAGGATTTCTTCCGGTTCCGCGAAGACGCAGTGGTTCATGAGAGACTGGAAAAAATCAAATATGAAAACAAGGCCCGCTTTGCGGATAAAGTGAAGAAGAATTCCGGCATCGCCATCGACCCGGATTCCATTTTCATTGTCCAGGCGAAAAGGCTGCATGAATACAAACGCCAGCTGATGAACGCCCTGCGCATCATCAGCCGTTATCAGATGCTGAAGGATGATCCTGACATGGAGATGAGACCGGAGACCTATCTCTTCGCTGCAAAAGCAGCCCCGAGCTACTACCTGGCCAAGGAGGTCATACAGCTCATCTGCAAACTGAGTGAAGAGATTGAACGCAATCCGAAGATCTCATCCAAGCTCAAGGTCGTCTTCCTGGAGAACTACAGCGTCTCCATGGCGGAAGGTCTCATGCCGGCAACGGAAATCTCTGAGCAGATCTCGCTGGCCGGCAAGGAAGCCAGCGGTACCGGCAACATGAAGATGATGATCAACGGCGCGGTGACCATCGGCACGCTGGACGGCGCCAACGTGGAAATCCGGGAGGCTGTCGGACCGGACAGCATCTTCATCTTCGGCAAGAAGGAGCACGAGGTGCGGGAAGTACTGCAGCAGGGCTACAGCGCATACGATATCTATGAGAAGGATCCGGTTCTGAAGCGGGCGGTGGATGCACTCCCGAAAGGATTTGCGGGAAAGAGCTTCGATATCCTGAACGACTATCTGCTGATGCCGTCTTACAGCATCGCAGACCCGTACATGTGTCTGCTTGATTTCGCAGATTACTGCAGGGCCCACGACGATATCCAGGCGGCCTACGAAGACAGAAAGAGGTGGAACACCATGTCCATCGAGAACATCGCCAAGGCAGCCCGGTTTGCTGCGGACCGCAGCATCCGCGATTATGCGGACAGAATCTGGAATACGACGCCGGTCACAGATCAATAATTTATCTTTCTGTTCTGCTTTTTCTTTGATAGAATACGGATATGGGTAAACAACTACGCGGCACAATTATGCTATTCATGACAGCTCTCATTTGGGGAACTGCTTTTGTTGCGCAGAAAAGCGGCATGGATACGATGAGTCCGCTGGCGTTCAACGGCATCCGTACGCTCATCGGAGGCATCGCGCTTCTGCCGGTCATCTACATTATGGGTAAGGTGGCAAAGAAAAAAGGCACCTACCATAAGGAGACTCCGCAAGAGAAAAAGACACTCTGGATCGGCGGCATCTGCTGCGGCCTTGCGCTCATGCTGGCCGGCAACATCCAGCAGGTCGGCATGTGCTATACATCGGCAGGCAAGACAGGCTTCATCACAGCCCTGTATGTCATCCTTGTTCCGCTGCTCGGCCTGGTGATAGGGAAGAGGATCCGTCCGATTTTCTGGGCCTGTGTCGCGGCATCGGCAGTAGGCCTTTATCTGCTCTGCATCCCGGCGGAGGGCGGCTTCGGGCAGGTCAACAAGGGGGATCTAATCATCCTGCTCTGCTCGCTCATGTTCGCCTTCCATATACTCACCATCGATCACTTCTCGCCGAAGACGGACGGCGTCAAGATGTCCTGCATCCAGTTCTTTGTAGCGGGCGGGCTTTCCTGTATTCTGGCGATTTTTGTCGACCCGGCACTGGGATTTGCCCTTCCGGGCATGTCAAATATTCTGGCTTGCTGGTTCAACATTCTGTACGCCGGCATTATGTCATGCGGCGTAGCCTATACATTCCAGGTCGTTGCTCAGGCAGACGTGGAACCGACGCTGGCCTCCATGATTCTGTGTCTGGAGTCCGTCTTCGCCGTACTGGCGGGAGCCGTCATCCTCGGAGAGGCCATGGGAGCCAGAGAGATTATCGGATGCGCCCTCATGTTTGTGGCGATCGTTGTTGCGCAGCTTCCTTCGAAGGATCCGGCGGCGGAGATCGAGAAGCATTAACAACAGGTATACAATTGCAAAAGCATCAAAAGAAGCGGCAGTCAATGCCGCTTTTATAATGGACGTGAAGTGGTTTTGCTATTGGATGCCGATGCGGCTGAGGCGTTTCCGGACGGTCCGTCCCAGGAAAATCGCAATCACGATTTTAACGAGATCGAAGATGACGAACGGCAGCACGCCGACAGCGAGCGCTGCCATGAAGGTCATTTCCGCGGAGTAAGCAAGCCAGGCTGTGCCGAAAGCGTAGAGGACAGCGAGCCCCAGAACCATGCCGAAGAACTGGATCACCACCTGATTGTAGAAACGGTGGATGAACCACCCGGCGATGAGTGCCATGAATATATAACCGATCATATATCCGCCGGTAGGGCCGGCAAGTTTGCCGATGCCGCCGGTGAACCCGGAAAACACAGGAACGCCCACTGCGCCAATCAGCAGATAAATCAGCAGGGACAGCGTTCCTTTTTTTGTGCCCAGGATGTAGACGCTTAAGAAAATGGCAAGGGGCACGAGGGATACGGGAACCGGGCCAATCGGGATCGTCAGAGGGCCCACCACGCAGGTGACTGCTGCCATAAGCGCAATCGACGTTAATGTATATGTTTTTGATGTCGTGTTCTGTGATGTCATTTCCATACGATACCTTACCCTGTGCAGGGCCCTCTGAAGTCAACAATTAAATAGTGTTAGTTTACAATCGAAATGTTAACATCTGAGGATACAATTGTCAACCGGCAAAGCAGATTATTACTTTTGTCTGTGGGATGATATAATGCCATTATGAAAAAATTCGCGTTCATTTTACCGCTCCTGTCCGGCGTATGTTTCGGCTCGATCGGCATCTTTATAAGATTATTCAGCGAGGCAGGCTTTAACAACATGGCGATTCTGGCGACCAGAAATGCGATTTCCGCGTTGTTGCTGTTCCTGTTTTTGTTTGTGTACGACAGGGATCTGCTGAAGTGCAGGCTGCGCGATCTGCCGGTCCTGCTGGGCGGGGGATTCATCAGCATGACGCTGACCAATGTGTTCTATAACATCGCAGTGCTGAATCTGTCCCTGGGATTCGCGGGCGTCCTCATCGGGCTGTCGCCGGTGTATGTGGTTTTCATCGCTGCCTTCCTGTTCAGAGAAAGAATTACAGCGAGAAAGCTTCTGGGCATGGTGCTGGCCATCATCGGTGTCACAATGGTAAGCGGCGTGATCGATCACGGCATTACGTTTACCGGACTCGGGCTGGCGGCCGGATTTCTGTCAGGGCTGTTCTACGGCATGACCAGCATCTTCACAAAAGTGAGCATCGGCAGGGGATACAAGGGCTTGACCATCACGTTCTACGCAGTTCTGATCACAGCCATTACGACGGCTCCTTTCGCCAACTGGGGAACAGTCGCCGCGTATACGGCGGCCGCTCCGGTCTCCCATATCCTGCTCATGATCGGCCACGCGGTGGTCGGTGCCGCGCTGCCGTATCTCATGCTCAACGTGTCGCTCCGTTTCATCGAGGCAGGCAAAGCCTCCATTCTGACATCCAGCGAACCGGTGGCCGCCATGCTGTTTGGCGCTTTTGTATACAGCGAGAAACTGTCAGTCATCTCGGTGTTGGGGATGGCGATTGCCGTTACGGCCTTCGGTATTATCAGCACAGGAAAAGGACAGAATGCAAAGTCAGGACAGCAGGAAAAACCGGGTGCCGAGTAAAGGTTTTGTGCTTGATAAAAACGGCTTATGATTTATAATTAGCATAGAAGGAGGGATATGTATGAAAGTAAGATTGAATGAGAATCAGGAGATTGTAGATGCGATCAAAGAAGGTCTGGAAAAAACGGGCGGATACTGTCCGTGCAGACTGGAACGCATAGAAGACAATAAGTGCATGTGCAAGGAGTTCCGCGACCAGATCGCAGATCCGGAGTTCGAGGGCTACTGTCACTGCATGCTCTATTACAAATCATTGGAGGACTAGGAGGTATTTAGTTATGGAAATGAAATTCTATCAGTGCGCGCATTGCGGACAGATCATCGCAATCGTCAAGGCGACAGGTGTTCCTGTTATCTGCTGCGGAGAACCGATGAAGGAACTGGTTGCGGGCACAACAGACGCTGCCGTTGAGAAGCATGTTCCGGAATATGAAGTGAAGGACGGCGTCGTTGAAGTGACCGTCGGAGCAGTTGAGCATCCGATGATCGAAGAGCACTACATTGAGTGGATCGCAGTCCAGACCAAGCAGGGCAATCAGAGAAAGGCCCTGAATCCAGGAGAACCGCCAAAGGCGTGCTTCAGCCTTTGCGAGGGAGATGAAGTAGAAGCAGTTTACGCATACTGCAACCTGCACTCACTCTGGAAAAAATAGAAAAGAAGTGATTCCATGCGAGAGAACATGCAATATGAGATGAAATGGAGAGTGCAGTATTACGAGACCGACCGAATGGGCATCGTGCATCACTCCAATTACATCAGGTATTTCGAAACAGCGAGGACGGAATTCATACGGAAGGAAGGACTCCCTTACGAGACGATTGAGGAGATGGGAGTCCTGATTCCTGTGCTCGCGGTCAGCGCTGAATACAAGACCCCTGCGGTATATGATGAGATCCTTTCTATCAGCTGCAGATTCACCAAACTCGGATATGCATCCTTTGAACTTGAATACGAAGTGCGAAACGACGAGACTGGCGAACTGCACGTCAGGGGATGGAGCAAGCAGGCCTTTACCGACGAGACCCTTAAGCCGGTTGCGATCCGGAAGGCCGCGCCGGTCGTGCATGAAGTGTTCAGCAGATTATACAAGGAAAGTCAGGAAAAAGCAGGAAAGCAGCAGAGCGATGAGTGATAAGACCATAGTGGTTCTCAATTCCATTCTGACAAAAGCGGTTTATGCGCTGTATCCGCTTCTGCTCATTTATCTTGCCGCATATCATCTGACAGACAAAGAGCCCGGCTTCGTGCCGGCTCTTCTTGTGCCCGGAATCTCATTCGTGCTGCTCAGCATTTTCAGAGACAAAGTCGATGCGCCGCGTCCTTATGAGATGCCGGGTGCGGCGCCGCCGATCATACAAAAAGACGCCTCGGGAAAATCCTTCCCGAGCCGTCACATCTTTTCTATTTTTGTTATCGCTGTGACCTTTTTCTGGGTGTGGCCGGCAGCGGGCGTTCTGATTGGAATCGCTGGCGCGCTGCTCGCCTGGGTCCGCGTCAAGGGCGGGGTCCACTTCCCGCGCGATGTCATCGCCGGCGCTCTCATCGGTATTGGATGCGGTATCGTCGGTTTCTATGTGATTCTTCCGCTTATCTAGGCAAAAGCTACAGATCCCGTCTGTTCATCGTTCCGCCGCTGAGCCAGCTCTTAAGATTTTCTGTCAATACGTCGATGACCATCTGACGCATCTCTTTTGGCGCCCAGGCGTTGTGAGGCGTGATGATACAGTTCTCCAGTTTTGTAAGAGGGCAGTCTTTCTCAGGAGGTTCTGTTCCCAGTACATCCAGCCCGGCACCGGCCAGATGACCGGACTGCAGCGCTTCCGCAAGGGCGGTTTCGTCCACCAGCCCGCCGCGCGCTGTGTTGATCAGGAAGGATCCCTCTTTCATCTCCGCCAGAAAGGCAGCGTTCACCATGTGCGCGTTGTCTTCCGTGAGCGGGCAGTGCAGAGATACAAAATCCGATTTTACAGCAGCTTCCCGGTCGCGACTGTAAACGTTGACCGTCATGCCGAAGGCTTCTGCGATCTGTCCGACCTTTTGACCGATCTGGCCGTAGCCGATGATGCCGATGCTTTTGCCTGCCAGCAGAGTGATGGGTTTTTTCCAATAACAGAAAAAGTCGTTGTGCTCCCACTCGCCGCCATGAACCGATGCGTTGTGCAGACCCACGTTGTTGGTGAGCTCCAGCATGAGGGCAAGGGTGTGCTGCGCGACGGCGTCCGTCGCGTAGGCGGGAATATTTGTGACGGCGATGCCCAGATCTTTCGCCGCTGCAACGTCGACGTTATTATATCCTGTTGCTGTCAGACCGATGTACTGCAGGTTCGGCACCTGTTCCATCACCTGTCTGGTAATGAGGGTTTTGCTTGTGAAAACGATTTCGCAGTCGCCGATGCGCGACACCAGATCCTCGTTGTAGCTTCTGTCATATGCAGTGAACCCATCGCACAGGTCGCTGAGCTTGTCCCAGCTCAGATCGCCCGGATTGATGGTGTATCCGTCGAGTAAAACAGCCTTCATAGTAACCTCCTTCAATGAGACAATTCTACAATAGCCGGTGTGGAAAGTCCAGCCGGCTTGTGATACAATAATTATGTATGGAAACCGTAGTAGCAGCGACGAGAAATAAACACAAAATTGAAGAAATCGGCGAGATTACCGGCAAGTTCGGAATGCACATCATTTCCAGAGACGATGCCGGTGTTCCGCCTGTGGAAATTCCCGAGACGGGAACAACATTTGAGGAGAACTCCTACATCAAAGCCTGTGAAATCATGAAACTCTGCGGACAGATCACCGTAGCGGATGATTCGGGCCTCGTGGTCGACTGCCTCGATGGAGCTCCCGGTGTTTATTCTGCGCGTTTTGCGGGGTTTGAAGGTCTCTGGCCGGAAAACGGCGAGGGAATCGATACGGATGACGGAGACAATAACGCCAAGCTGATCCGCCTCATCAGGGACGTCCCTTATGAAGACAGAACGGCCCGGTTTGTCTCGGTGATCACCATGGTCTATCCGGATGGGAAGACCATTGTCGCCAGAGGGACCGTCGAGGGACACCTGATCCTCGAGGAGAGGGGAGAGAACGGATTCGGATACGATCCGCTCTTCGTACCGGAGGGATACGATCAGACCTTCGGACAGCTGGGACAGGATATCAAGAATGCAATCAGCCACAGAGCGAGAGCTCTGCAGATTTTGCATGAGAAGCTATTGGAAGAGAGACCGGAGAAGGATTGTGAGTAATCTCATCAACAGATTCAAAAGAATGTTCATAGTGGGATTCCAGCAGATTCAGGATCCTTATTACCATGGGTTCGCGGCACAGATCTCTTTTTATCTGATGCTGTCCGTAGTCCCGATTCTCATTCTGATTATTCAGCTGCTGGGTCTCATCGGCATCAGCATGGAGACGGCGCTCAACGTGGTGGAACAGTATACGGGGAATCGTATTTCCAATGTACTCAGCATCATCTTTGAGTTCAGCTCCATCGGTTTCGGAAACATCATCTTCCTTATCATCGCCTTGTGGGCGGGGTCCAGGGCATCCTTTGCCATATCCCGTATCGCGAACTATACGATGACAGAAGGAAGAAACACAGGAAAAAATTATTTCATTGAGAGAGCACGCGCCATTGTGACGATGCTTCTGACGATGATCAGTCTCGTTGTGGCAATCGTCATACTCTGTTACGGAAAAATCATCCTGATCGGTGCGCTGACAGCGCTCCGTATCGATGATACATCTTTTGTCGACAGCTTCTGGCTGTGGCTGAGATGGCCGCTGGCATTCGTACTCTACTTTTTTATCATCGGATACAACTTCTACATACTTCCAACTGTGAGGAAACCGTTCAAGACGGTCATTCCAGGAGCGCTGTTCGCTTCCATCGGAATGTTGATCGTGAGTTGGGTCTATACCTTCTACACCAGCAGTCTTGTCAACTATGACATCATGTACGGCGCGCTGTCATCGGTCGTCGCACTCATGATCTGGTTCCTGCTGCTCTCCTGGGTTCTGATCCTCGGGCTTATGTGCAACAAGGTTGTAGAAGATACCAGCCATCCTTACAGCAAGAGAGAAGTTCCGGAGGAACTGGAGGAAATCAGGTGGTTCAAGCAACGCAATTACGGACATGTCAGCAAGTTCGATATGGCGCCGGAAGATGTCAATATATCTACGATCAAGGATATCCTCAAAGGCGGGCAGGAAGCGGTGGAACAAAACACCAGTGAAAGCACAGAAGAGGCGGCGAGAAAGCCAATTAACAAGCAGTAAAATCGGGTATATCCATACTGCCTGAGGGGCGGATTTATGGTATAATCAGATAAACAAAAACTAATGGAGGAAAGATTAAAAATGAAAGAAATCAAAATCGGTCTTCTGGGACTTGGAAACATTGGAACAGGTACATATAAAGCCCTGGAGATGAACAGAGAAATCATAGAGAAAAGGGTTGGCGCAAAAGTCAATATCGTCAAGATTCTCGAGAAGGATATAGATAGAGAACGTGATATTACCGTATCAAGAGATCAGTTCGTTTCCGACCCTGATGAAATCTTCAAGGATCCGGAAATCGATATCGTGGTCGAACTTCTCGGCGGCGTTGAACCAGCTGCCACATTCATGGAAACAGCCATGAAAAACGGCAAGCATGTGATCACTGCCAATAAGGCTGCTGTGGCAGCGAACTATCCTCGTCTGATGAAAGCAGCTGAGGAGAACAATGTACAGTTCAAGTTTGAAGCCAGCGTGGGCGGCGGCATTCCTGTCCTGAACCCACTGGACTGTGGAGCAAGAGCAAACGACTATACAGAGGTGCTTGGCATCGTAAACGGTACGACGAACTATATCCTCCACAAGATGAGCACAGAGGGGATGAGTTACGAAGATGCTTTGAAAGACGCCCAGGAGAAGGGATTTGCAGAAGCAGATCCTACGGCGGATGTAGAGGGAATTGACGCAGCGAATAAGCTGAGCATCCTCATGGCGCTCATGTTCGGCAAGTACGTTCATCCGGATGACATTCCGACGACAGGCATCAGCAGCATCACTCACGAACAGATTGAAGAAGCGAAGGCAAACGACTGCGTAATCAAGCTGATTGCCCATGCGACAGTCAAAGAGGACGGAGATATCGATTACGAAGTACGTCCGACATACATCAGAACTTACCATCCGCTGGCAGGCGTTCTTGAAGAATACAACGCTGTTTACGTCAAAGGCAATCTCGTAGGCAAGCTCATGTTCTACGGACCGGGCGCAGGCCCTCTGCCGACAGGCAGCGCGGTACTTGGAGATGTAATGGAAATCGCGAAGACAATGGATCTGCAGGATTAAGGACTGAATAGCGGAGGAACAAAGAAATGGCAACTTTATTCAAACAGTGGCAGACACTGATAGGAAATCAGACAAAAGAAACCTTTAACGAATTCTGGGAAGAGTACAGCGGTGCTGAGACGAAGATTTACAGCGACATCCTGGATCATCCGCAGGAGAAAATGACAGGAACCATCGGTGAACTGGCGGAGAAATATGATGTCAGACCTGTTATATTCATGGGTTTTCTCGACGGTATCAATGAAAGCATCACGAAACCGAATGATCTGGAAGACATGGACGAAGCATCCGAAGTCGAAGTTGAGATCATTCCGGAGAAGCTCTTTTTCAACATGCTGAAGGCAGACGCTGATTATCTGTACAGTCTTGAACAGTGGGAAGACATCCTCGGTGAAGAGAAGATGGTTCAGATCGCGAAGGAATACAAGCAGTCAAGGACGGTGAGAAGAGCCACACCTAAGATCGGAAGAAATGATCCTTGTCCTTGCGGCAGCGGCAAAAAGTATAAGCATTGCTGCGGCAGATAGCTGTATCAGATATTGACTGCGGTCGCAGACTACGGCAGACGTTAGGCTATGAATGACATTAAATTAGGCTTTGACCTGACAATTGAGCAGTCTCAGAAACTGGTGATGACGCCGGAACTGATCCAGGCGATTCAGATTCTCCAGTTCAATACCCAGGAGCTGGATGCTTTTGTACAAGAACAGCTTCTGGTGAATCCTGTGCTGGAACAGGACCAGAACGAACCGGCGAATCCCGAGGCGGAAACCTCGGAGAAAGAACGGGAGAAACTGGACTGGAAAGAATTCATCAGAAACGGCAGTTATGATGATATCAGCTATAGAGGATACAGAGACAAAGACGAAGATCGGTCTGATTCATTTGAGCGGTACGTTACCAACGAAGTAACCTTGCCGGAGCACCTTATGTTCCAGTATCAGTTCGCAACTGTGGACAAGGGATGCCGGCGTGTAGGGAAATACATCATAGAGTCATTGGATGAGAATGGGTATATGACCTCGACGGTAGAGGAAATCTCCCGTGCGACAGGAGTACGCGAAGAGAAAGTCGGGGAAGCTCTTGATATCATACACGGATTTGATCCTGCAGGCGTGGGTGCCAGAGATCTGAGCGAGTGCCTGCAGCTTCAGCTCGCCGCCAGGAAAGAGCTGACGCCTCAGATGGAAGAGATCATCACACACCATCTTGAGGATATCGCTAACAACAGACTGTCGGCGGTGGCCAGAGACACAGGAATGACGGTGCTTCAGGTTCAGGAAGCGGCGGATGTCATCAGAACACTGGAACCAAAGCCGGGCAGGCAGTTCGCTTCACAGATGGAGACAAAGTATGTCATACCAGATGTCATTGTGGAAAAGATCGACAACGAATATGTGGTGATCATAAATGAAAGCAGCACGCCCCACCTGACCATAAGCTCCTACTACAAGGGTCTATTGGGTAAGGCGGAGAAAGATCAGCAGCTTGCAGATTATCTTTCGGAGAGAGTGAGCTCTGCAAACTGGCTTATCAAAAGTATAGAACAGAGAAAGCAGACCATATACAACGTGGTGTCTGCTGTTGTCAAATACCAGAAGGATTTCTTCGACTTGGGCAGTAAGCACCTGAGAACGCTGACACTCAAGGATATTGCGGAGGAACTTGGAATCCACGAATCGACGGTTTCAAGATCCATCAGCGGCAAATACCTGCAGTGCCCGAGGGGCGTTTATGAGATCAAATATTTCTTCTCAGCCGGCGTTTCAGACCAGGTGGGAGAGGGCGTTTCATCGAACAGCATCAAGGAATTCATCAAAGAGATCGTTGAAGGAGAAGACAGACACAGACCTTACAGTGATCAGGCCATGGTCAGCATTCTGAAGGACAAAGGCTTCAACATCTCCAGGAGGACCGTTGCCAAGTACAGAGATGAACTGGGCATACTCTCGTCCTCAAAAAGAAAGAGATATTAACCTGCAGGCTGCGTTGCCTTTGCAGGCTGATATATAACTAATTCAATCCATAATTTAATTAAAGATATTTGTTTCAGGAGGAAAGATTTATGGCTATCAAAGTTGGAATCAGTGGTTTTGGACGTATTTCACGTCTTGCAATTCGTGCTTCATTGGACATGCCGGACATTGAAATTGCGGGAATCAACTATCGTAATGCGGACCTCGATTACCTTGTTTACATGCTGAAGTTTGACTCAGTCTTCGGACGTTTCCCGGGAGAACTCGGTACTTATGAAGGCGGCATCGTTATCAACGGCAAAGAAGTTCCTGTGTACAGTGAACCAAACGCGAAAATGATCCCTTGGGATGAATGCGGAGCAGAGTATATCGTAGAAGGAACCGGTGCTTACAACACAGCAGAAAAAGCACAGGATCACCTGGACGCAGGCGCAAAGAAAGTCATTATCACAGCACCTGCCAAGGATGACTCCCCAACATTCGTGTGCGGTGTAAACCTCGACAAGTACACATCTGATATGGATGTCGTATCAAATGCTTCCTGTACAACAAACTGCCTCGCTCCTCTGTGCAAAGTTCTGGAAGACAACTTTGGCATTGAGATGGGACTGATGGCTACGATCCACGCAGCGACATCCAAGCAGGTAACAGTAGACAAGAGAAACATGAAAGACTGGCGTATTGGAAGATCTGCATTCAACAGCATCATTCCGACAACCACAGGCGCCGCAAAGGCAGTAGCTAAGGTTATCCCTTCCCTGAAGGGAAGAATGACAGGTTTTGCCTACAGAGTACCTACAAACGACGTATCCGTAGTTGACCTGAATGTCATGCTGAAGAAACCGACAACACTGGAAGAAATCAATGCAGCTGTCAAAAAAGCTTCCGAAGGCGAACTGAAGGGCATTCTGGAATATGTTGAAGATAAATGTGTAACAATCGACTTCGTCGGTGATACGAACACTTCCATCTTCGACTCAACGATGGGCATCGCTCTGAATGACAAGTTCTTTAAACTGATCGCATACTATGACAATGAGTATGGTTATGCGACAAAAGTTCTTGAGCTCATCAGACACATGTACAGTGTAGACCACAAAGAGTAATAAATCAGAAAGTGAAAGGATCAGCATTATGAAAAAAACAGTAAGAGATGTTGAACTGAATGGTGTGAAAGTTCTGTGCAGATGCGACTTCAACGTTCCGATGAAGGATGGTGAAATTACCGATGACTTCAGAATCGTCTCCGCGCTGCCGACAATCAAATACCTCATAGAGAACAAAGCCCGCGTCATTCTCATGTCACATATGGGAAAGCCAAAGGGCGAGCCGAAACCAGAGCTCTCTCTTGGGCCTGTTGCTAAGAGACTGGAAGAGCTGCTCGGCCAGGAAGTTAAATTCTCATCCTGCCCGACCGTCATCTGCGATCACATCAGAGAAGTTGCAGATGGACTTCAGCCGGGCGAAGTAATGCTTCTTGAGAATACCAGATACAGAAAAGAAGAAACCAAGAGCGAAGAACCGTTCACCGGAGAACTGGCTTCCCTGGGAGAACTGTTCGTAAACGATGCTTTTGGAACGGCTCACAGAGACCACAGCTCCACAGCCGGCATCGCAAGATACCTGCCGACGGTTTCTGGATTCCTGATCGAGAAGGAAGTCAAGTTCCTGGGAGACGCTTTGGAATCTCCTGAGAGACCTCTGGTTGCCATCATGGGCGGCGCAAAGGTCGGTGACAAGATTCCGGTCATCGAGAACCTGCTCAAGAAGGTTGATCAGATCCTGATCGGCGGCGGAATGTCATACACATTCTTCAAGGCTCTCGGATATGAAATCGGCAAGTCGATCCTTGATGAAGAAAGCATTGAGCTTTCCAAGGAACTGCTTGCAAAAGCAGAAAAAGCAGGTGTTGAAATCGTGCTTCCGGTCGACACAGTATGCACGGATGATTTTGCTGAGAACAATGTCATCGAAACTTATGACTCAGACAAGATCCCGGCGGATCTGATGGGCATGGATATCGGTCCTAAGACGATCGCCAAGTATGAGGAACTCATCGCGAAGGCGAAGACCGTTGTCTGGAACGGACCGATGGGCGTATTTGAGAATCCGAAGTTTGAAGCAGGTACGAAAGCGGTTGCTCTCGCACTGGCAGAGTCAGATGCAATGACGATCATCGGCGGCGGCGATTCAGCAGCAGCAGTGGAACAGTTCGGACTCAAGGATAAGATGACGCACGTTTCAACAGGCGGCGGCGCTTCCATGGAATTCCTGGAAGGACGCGTACTGCCGGGCATTGCTTGCATAGAGGAGAAGTAACATGAGGATACCGTTTATCGCAGGAAATTGGAAAATGTTTAAGACCAGAGCAGAGGCGGAAGCCTTTGCCCTGGAGTTCAAAGACCTCTATCAGGGAACGGACATCAGAGCTGCTATCTGCGCACCGTTCACCGATCTTGATACCCTCGTGAAACTATTCGCAGGGACAGGCATCGGCGTCGGCGCACAGAATGTGCATTTTGAAGAAGAAGGTGCATTTACCGGAGAGGTGTCAGTGAGGATGCTGGAGGATATCGGCGTAGATTACTGCATCGTAGGACATTCAGAAAGAAGACAGTACTTTGCCGAAACCAATGAGACAGTCAATCTTAAGCTTAAGAAACTTCTTGCAAGTTCGATCAGACCGATCATGTGCTGCGG
>JAILDT010000121.1 GCA_024689085.1 Clostridia bacterium
ACAGCATCTGCCATTGCTTTTGCAAGTTGTTCTGTGTTTCCCGTCGGGCTGAAATAAGCCGCAACGATCCTCTTGAATTTCATGTCTCTCTTAGTGCGTGAATCCGTACTTGCCTGTCTTCTCCGCATTCGTCAGAACGTGGGCGTCTTTCAGTTCGACCAGGCACTGCTGGAAATCTTTGATAAAAGCCTCTGCCAGGTTGTAAGTCAGGTCTGCTCTGCAGACGATACGCTGTACGGTGACCTCGCCTGCCCCGTCAGGAAGAGGATACGAAGGAACCTGCCACCCGAACATGCGCAGCCTGTCGGAAAGGTCATAGAGATTCCACACAATCTCCGTACCGTCCCAGTACTTGGCGTCATTTTTGAGTTTGTAGCATACGATCGGCATACGCGATCCGCCGTTGTACAATTCGAACATTCCCGTTTCTTCGATCCATTCTCCGATTACCGTGGCGATTTCCTGTGTTTTCGAATGGATATGACTGTACCCCTGTCTGCCGAACCGCAGGAAATTGTAATACTGTCCGACAATCTGGCTGGCACTTCTGGAGAAATTGATGGCCATGGTCGGCATCTCGCCGCCCAGGTAACTGACTTTGAAAACCAGCTCCTCCGGCAGGTACTTCTGGTCCTTCCAGACTACCCAGCCGACTCCCGGGAACGTCAGGCCGTATTTATGCCCGGAGGTGGAAATCGAAACCACATTGTCCAGCCGGAAGTCCCACAAAAGTTCCGGCTCTGTAAACGGCGCGAACATGCCGCCGCTGGCGCCGTCAATGTGGATCACCAGTTCCGGAAGACGCGGGTGCGTCCGGTTGTACTCCGCCACCAGTTTATCCAGCGTCTCGATATCATCATATTCGCCGGTGTAGGTCGTTCCCAGAATGGCCGCAATACCGATGGTGTATTCATCCACGTATTCCATGACAGTATCCATGTCCAGCGTCATATTGTTCTTTGTGACCGGCACGATACGCAGTTCCACGTCCCAGTATGTGCAGAACTTTTCCCAGCAGACCTGATACGCGGAGCTCATGATCAGATTCGGCTTTCTGGTGCGTACGTTCACGCCCATTCTGATGGCCTGATCTCTCCAGCGGAATTTCATCGCCATACCCGCGAGCATACATGCCTCGCTGCTGCCTACCGTCGATGTTCCCAGATAATCCGAGCCCTCCGGCGCGTTCCAGAGATTTGCCAGAATGTTGACGCATCGGTTCTCCAGCTCCGCCGTCTGCGGGTACTCAGATTTGTCGATCGCGTTCTTGGCCAGTGTTTCACTCATCAGTTCCACCGCCTGCGGCTCCATATATGTCTGGCAGAACGTTGCCATATTCAGACGCGAATTGCCCTCGTCCAGCAGCTGGTTCTCAATCAGGGCTTTCGCCGCGTCCGGATCTATTGATTCTTCGTTCAGGCTGTATTTTGGTATGATCGAACCATCTTCCTTGGTTCCGTAACCAAACGCCATACTTCTCAGTTTTTCCTTATTTTTTTCTCCGTAAAGCATATCATTTACCTCCGCAGTCCATTCTACGACAACTTACAGTTTCCGTCCATAACCGACTTGCATGCAAATAGTGTTTTTTCTTTGACTTTTCTCCCGGAGAGTGTTAGTATCAACGGGTAAAGCGTTGACGAGGACAGTACGCTGGCCATAAGGGTCTGACAGAGAGAGATGGATGCTGGAATCATCTCATTCCCGGGCGAGCCGAAGACCACCTCCGAGCGGCACCAATACTGCCCGCTGGCCGCGTAAAAAGCCAAAACGAGTGCCGGAGCAAAAGCAACATAATGGATGCTCCGGAAGATGGGTGGAACCACGTGAGAAATTGCGTCCCTTCATGTTTTTGACATGGGGACTTTTTATTTTTGCAGGAGGAAGTTATATGGTTATTACACTCAAAGACGGAAGCAAGATGGAATACGCAGAGCCGATGTCGGCCTACGACATCGCCAGAGACATCAGCGACAGTCTGGCGAGAGCCGCGTGCCTGGCTGAGATCGACGGACAGACTGCCGATCTGAGAACAGTCATCGACAAGGACTGCACACTGAACATTCTGACCTTTGATTCCGACGAAGGCAAGAAGGCCTATCGGCACACATGCTCCCACGTTCTGGCGGAGGCAGTCAAGAACCTCTATCCGGACGCCAAGCTGGCCATCGGTCCTTCCATTGACAATGGTTTCTACTACGACTTCGACATCCCGCCTCTCTCCCGTGAGGATCTGGACGCCATTGAAGCCGAGATGAAAAAAGTCATCAAGAAGGGCGACCGGCTGGAGCGCTTCACCATGTCGAGAGAAGACGCCATTGCCATGTACAAGGAAAAAGACGAGCCATACAAGGTCGAGCTCATCGAAGATCTGCCGGAAGGCGAAGAAATCTCTTTCTATAAGCAGGGCGACTTCACAGAGCTCTGTGCGGGACCACACCTGATGAGCACAAGGCCGCTGAAGGCTTTTGCATTGACATCGAGTTCCGGAGCCTACTGGAGAGGCGATGAAAAGAACAAGATGCTCACGAGAATCTATGGCACCGCCTACACGAAGAAGGACGACCTGAAGGAATACCTGGAGTATCTGGCAGACATCAAGAACCGCGACCACAACAAGCTGGGCCGCGAGATGGAACTGTTCACCACCGTGGATGTAGTCGGTCAGGGGCTGCCGCTCTTCATGCCGAAGGGCACCAAGATCATACAGAAGATGCAGCGCTGGATCGAGGATCTGGAGGATTATGAGTGGGGTTACGTGCGTACCCGCACGCCGCTCATGGCCAAGTCTACCCTCTACAAGATCTCCGACCACTGGTATCACTACAGAGACGGCATGTTCCTTCTCGGATATGACAATATGGCTGATATTCTGGCTGCCGAAGACCGTTCCGATGAGATCCGCGGCGTCCAGGATTTGAACCTGATCGAGCACGACGCGGATGCAGATGTGTTCGCACTGCGTCCAATGACCTGCCCGTTCCAGTACTATGTCTACAAGGCACGTCAGAAGAGCTACCGCGACCTGCCGTACAGAATGGGCGAAACCTCGACCCTCTTCAGAAACGAGCAGGCCGGTGAGATGCATGGTCTCACCCGTGTGCGCCAGTTCACCATTTCCGAGGGACATCTGGTCTGCACACCGGAACAGATCAAGGATGAGTTCAAAAACTGCGTAGCACTGGCCAAGCACTGCCTGACCACCCTCGGCCTCGAGAACGAAGTGACCTACCGTATGTCCAAGTGGGACCCTGCTGATGCGGATCACTACCTGGGAACCGCGGAGGAATGGGACCGCGTGCAGGATATGATGCGCGAGATCCTCGATGAGATCGGCCTCGAGTACGTAGAAGCCGACGGCGAAGCCGCCTTCTACGGGCCGAAACTGGACATCCAGGCCAAGAACGTCTACGGCAAAGAAGACACTATGATCACCATCCAGCTCGACATGTTCCTGGCTGAGCGTTACGACATGTACTACATCGACAGCGAAGGACAGAAGGCGCGGCCGTACATCATCCACCGCACATCCATTGGCTGCTACGAACGTACCCTGGCCTGGCTCATCGAAAAGTACGCGGGCAACCTGCCGACCTGGCTCTGTCCGGAGCAGGTCAGAATCCTGCCGATCTCGGACAAAGTCGCGGACTACGCAGAAGAAGTTCGCAAGGAGTTGCGCAAGAATGGCGTCGATGTTGAAATCGACGGCTCCAGCG
>JAILDT010000138.1 GCA_024689085.1 Clostridia bacterium
AGTTGGATTCATCTATGCGTATAAAGCAGGGTGGCAGGTCAACACTGCCTCCATAGTACAGTCTGCTTTTCTGGCGGTTGCGCTTATTTTTGTCGGCCTTCTGATTTATCATGAACCATTGAGTTGGAACAAGTTGGCCGGTGTTGGGATATGCATCGTCGGGCTGGTGTTCATCAACTTGAAGTAAGTACAGATACACTCCGTCTCATCTAATCTTTTCCTCTTCATCGTCCAGTTCCCGTTCTTCAGAAACATGGTTCAGAAGCTCTTCCTGAGGACGTGACAGGAACAGAGCGATCATCACGGCGCTGATACCGCCTGCCAGTTTGGAAATGACGATAGCCGCAATCATATCAGGAGCATATCCCGCGATAAATCCCAGATGATCGCCTAAGACGAAGGCAGCGGATACGCAAAAGGCGGATGTCACGATTCGTCCTCTTTCATTCATATTTCCCATCATACTGAAGATAGGGATCGCATTTGCCAATGTGATCAGAAGAGCGCTGATTGCAGTCTCATTGACGCCGATCCCGGCGCCGGCCTTCTGCAGGGGCTTTCTCAGGATCCGCGTGATGATTTCTACCAGCACGAAAGCGCCGGCAAGAATCACGGCTACGTTGCCGATGATGCCGAAGACCTCTCCGAGCGGCATAATGTTTTTGAATGGTGTGAAACCGGTGAATTCCGAGAGAGCGCCGATACAGGTGCCTGCTACGCTGATTCCCAGGATCACTTTTCCGAAGATAATGAATACCCGCACAATGGTCTTTTCCCACTTCCAGAGGCAGATGATAATGATCAGTGACAGTATCGTCACAGGGATCAGGTTGATCAGGATGGCTTTTATAGAAATGCCCGCGAAGAGACTTCCTGCGAGGACACCCACCGGAATTGCAATGATGCCGATCAGGATGCCTTTGGCAACATCCTTCTGATACTCTTTCTTCGTCAGGTTCATGGCAACCGGGATATTGAAGGTGATCGTTGCGCCCAGCATGGAGGCTGTGATCAATCCCACAGCATAGCCATCATTGCTCTGGGCAAGTTGCTTCACAAGCGCGGCTCCGCCGGTATCCAGATCCAGTATCATCCCTCCGAAGACACCCGGATCCGCCCCGATCCATCCAAAAACAGGACCGACCAGAGGTTTCAGGATGCTGCCCAGAAGCGGTGCCAGAACAAGCAGGCCGGCGGTGGAAATGACCAGCGTCCCCATCGCCATGATACCGTCTTCCCATTTGTTCCCAAGCTTAAGCCGGCTTCCGATGATCTGATCCGCCGCGCCTACAAGAACAAAGAACAGCATGATATATATGATGATTCGATTGATGTCCATGAAAGATCTCCCTCGTGGAAATTTTACCGCCAAACATCAAGAAAAAGCAATAATCAATGCTATAATAATATATCGGTTGAATGAAACGATGATTTTAACGGAGGAATAACAAATGGAAATCAAAGCTGTCAAATTCAGAAAAGACGGGTTTTACGGCCAGCCGTTTGCTTTTGGAGGCGAAGAAGGGCCGGAGAAGTTTGACAACAATATTCGTTATCGCGGCAGCCTGCAGAATTATCTCATCGATACGGGAGACGAGGTGATTCTGGTCGACACAGGCCTTCCTGCCGGAACACCGGAAGAAGTGCCGGATGAGAACAGCCCGGCGTATACGGGCAAAGATATCTGTAGCTACATGGAAGCTTTTGCAGCACTGGGATATCAGCCGGAGCAGGTAACGAAAATCCTGTTGACACACAAGCATGCGGACCATTCGGGCGAACTCAGATCCTTCCCGAATGCGAAAATCTATGTTAACAAAGAGGAAGTGTCTGCCGATGAACTGCAAGGTATCGCCAACATCGTTCCAGTAGAGTTTACAGACGGCGCTTATTATAACTTCCCTGCAAGCCAGAAAATCAGCGAGGGCATTTACCTCATCAAGGCGAAAGGCCATACCAATGGCAACAGCATTATCATTGTAGAAAATGACGGTTTGTTCTACATGATTCACGGCGACATCACCTACATAGATGAAGCGCTCTATGAAGACAAACTGTCAGTAGTATTCGATGACCTTGCAGCGGCAAGAGAAACGCAGAATCTAATCCGTGAATTCATTCGCAATCACCCAACAGTATACTGCGGCACCCACACACCGCAGGGATATGAAAATCTGGAAGCAAAGCGCGTGATGGATCTGGACAATCCGGTTCCGACTGTGCTGGCAGAGATTGATTTCTCCGCTCAGCAGGCCAGCGGGAAGTACGTCTGCTCCATCTGCGGATATGTCTACGATCCTGCAGAGCACGATGGCGTGGCATTTGAAGATCTGCCGGACGACTGGGTTTGCCCGCGCTGCAAGCAGCCAAAGGAGAAATTCAACAGAGCATAGGTGCGCGAGTCTTGTCATTAAAAACGGAGGCCGTCAGGTCTCCGTTTTATTGTAGTAAACAGGCAATTATTTTTCATCTTCATCGTCCGCAGATATCAGATCCAGTGTTGCTCCGCATTTCACACAATATCGAACAAAGAACTTCCTTCACTGGTCTTTTCCGTTCCCTTGCTCTACTTTTTTGATGTCATCGCCGGAAGCCTCTTTCAGGGAGTAGGTATCGAAGGCCGGTTCGCTAGGCAATTGGATTTCGATGTGATTGATTTTAGCCAAACGAATCCGGCATTTCCCTATACCCAGATCAAAGACGTGGCCGCCTCTGGAACGATCCCGGGAGAGGAAATGCACGTGCCAGCCTGGGGCATTGATTCCATCCATGTAGTCGGGATAGAAAATACACACCAAGGTGCCGGCGATCTGTTCAAACACAAAGTCACGCTGCGTTTGTGACAGAATGTCCTTCAGATCTACATGTTGCGAGCGATAGGCGGATTCCGATCTGGCGCACACGCGGGAAAAGTCGCCATCGATTC
>JAILDT010000028.1 GCA_024689085.1 Clostridia bacterium
GCCCATGGAAGACTTATCGCGCGCCGTCCGCTACGTCAGAAAGAATGCCGGTCGCTTTCATTGTGATCCTGCCAAGATCATTGTAACGGGCTTTTCTGCAGGCGGTCACGTATGCGGATCTTTGGGTGTTCATTATGCTGACATCGTTGATCCCGATGCTGATCTTAATTCTGTTTCCAACCGTCCCGATGCCATGATCTTAGGCTATCCCGTGATCACGTCGGGAGAATATACGCACGACTTTTCGATGTATGCACTGATCGGCAAGGACGGTCCTGCATCTGAATATGAATACTTTTCGCTTGAAAAGCATGTAACGGCTGATACGCCGCCTGCATTCATCTGGCAGACCGTAACTGACGATCTGGTACCGATCGAAAACAGCATGATGTTTTCGAAGGCCCTCCGCGATGCATCCGTTCCTTATGCATACTATGCGTTCCCTGCAGGCTGGCACGGTCTGTCGGTCTTAAATGATGCATTCAAGAGGGGCGAATTCGGAGAGCCCTATACGATGGAGCAGGTGATGCGCGCAGTCGAAGCGGTCAAGGCAGGGAAGGGCGTAAGAGTGTCTGATCAAAGGATCGAAGAAATCAAAGCACAGTTCTCTGATGAAAATGATCAGCCTGAATATCCCAAGCCTGAATTTGATGATATCTCGGCCTGGCCCAATCTCGCCATGATCTTCCTTGGCAGAGTTTTATCTCCCTCTGATAATTGATACATACCCCGGCAGAGTTGATAGCAGTTTTTCGCTGATTTGACAGCAGTAACTGCGATCAGATCAGCCGTTTTCTGCTATCACCCCATAGTTTGATCTTCAGATCTCTGCTGTTATTGTCATGTGCTTGCCGTCAGGACAGGAGGCCGATATCCTGCCGCCGTGAGCCTCTGCCACGCTCTTTGCGATCGCAAGACCTATGCCGTTGCCTCCGGTGCTGCTGTTCCTTGATTCATCGGGCCTGTAGAAGCGCTCGAAGAGCCTGCCGGTATCGGGCGGAGTCTGATAATCACAGCTGTTGTAGATAATGATATTAGCCTTGCCGTGGGACTTATGGATGTTGATCCTGACGGGCTCGCGGCCGTCGGAATATTTAATGGCATTATCTATCAATACAGACAGCATCTGCTGGATGGAGGATCTGTCTCCCCTGATGATGATATTGTCATCGATGTTCGTTATGATCTCTTTGCCCGATGCTTTCACCTGCGGCATATGGACTTCCACGATCTCCCAGGCTGCCGCCGTCAGGTCCGTTTCTTCCTTGGTGTTAACAGGCTTGACCTCATCAAGTTTTGACAGGGTTACGAGCTCACCCACGAGGCCCTTGAGCCTTCCTATCTGCCGGCGGATATTGGCCGTCCACTCGTCATTGCCGTGTTCCATCTCGATTACATCAAGGCTCGTCGATATCGATGTAAGCGGCGTCTTGAGCTCGTGGCCGGCATCGGTTATGAAACGCTTCTGAAGCTCCATGTTCTGCGCGATCGGCCTGATGGCGCGCTTGGACAGGAGGAATACGAGCAGGAATACCAGGATGAGGCTTCCTAAAGATATCACAATGGTCATGAGAAGGAGGGATTCCATGCTCTGGATCTCCCTGGTCGAGTTCAGGAATACTATGAGAGTCGCGTCCTCATATTCGAACCTTGCATATCGATAGCCGTCTATATATCCTCTGGAAGACATCCTCGATATCGCCTTATCGGTATAGGCAACGGCATCGGAATCGCTAATCGATGCGACATAGTCCATGGACTTGGCGATCACGATATTGTCCGAATCCAATGCAACAATGAAGAAACGCGTCATGTAATTCGCTTCTTCGTCAGGCAGTCCCCCGAAAGGCATTCCCGGCGGTATCACGCCACGCTGACCGCGCCCGTCGGCCCTGCTCTTGCTCTCAAAGTCGAGGATATAATCTATCGTCTCATCGTTGCGCCGGGTGACAACGCAGTAGTTTACGATATTAACAAGGCTTCCCAGCAGCAATACCACCAGGAAGAATGCAACCATCGCAGCCCATATGAAACGCCAGCGGATCTTCTTTATCATCCGGTGGCCTCCAGGGAATAACCCGCGCCTCTGATGGTCTTGATCTCGACATCGGCATTGAGCGCCTTAAGTTTCTTTCTTACAAAACCTATATGCGTCCATACGACATCGATGTCGGAATCCGAATCGATCCCCCAGATCTTCTCCATCAAATGCTCGGTCGAGAAGACGAATCCGGGGTGGAGCATGAAGAGTTCCAATAATTGGTATTCCTTATTTGTCAGACTGACACTTTCATCTCCGACTTTAAGTTCGTATCTGTTGCTGTCGAGTGAAACGTTTCCGAGAGTCCTTACGGAATCGGAATATACTTCGCTCCTTCTGCCCAGAGCCTTGACTCTTGCTATGAGCTCTGTCGATGCAAAAGGCTTTGCAAGATAATCGTCGGCGCCGGCTTCTAATCCCGCGACCTTGTCTTCGATCTCGGACTTGGCCGTAAGCATAAGCACGGGCGTGTTGATCTTGTTTTCGCGCATGAGGGATAAGACTTCAAGTCCGCTCATGCCGGGCATCATGATGTCGAGCACGACAACCTCGTAAGGAGTCGTCTTTACATAACTCCAGGCATCGTCACCGTTGTGTACGATGTCCACGGAAAACTTATTCTTCTCCATTATTACTTTAAGTGCCTTTGCGGTGGAGATCTCGTCTTCAGCTATCAGTATCCTCATGCTGCCTCCTTGTTGTCCTTTTCGATCATCCTAGACCCCGTTCCTGAAATCAAGTTGAAACGCCAAGGACTATTGTTGATTATATAACATCTTTATCAATGCCGTAAGCCGTGAAGCCCTTCCTGATTTTTGCCTCAAATGATTTCAGGTTGATTTTAAGTTAGGCTTTCATAATGTGGTCAAATCCGAAAAGGAAGGGATGACCGAAATGGAAAACAACAGCAATTATGTACAGCAAAACTATAACGGAAACGTAGGACAGCCGTCTTACGATCAGATAACACCCCCGAAGAAGAAGAGTAGCGGCGGCAATGCGATAAAGTTCATCGCATTGGCCGTCAGCTGCTCGATCGCAGGCGGCATCATCGGCGCAGGCAGCATGTGCGTTGTCGACACCCTGAAGGATGCAGCCTTAAGCCGCATCGAACAGCCGAAGGACAACGGCAAGGGCAATGAGTCCGGCAAGGTCCTCGAAGGCACGCGCGATTCCAAGCCCCTTAACATCAACTATGTCGATACCGGCAAGGAACTGACAGCCGCAGAGATCTACGCCGCCAACGTTAATTCGACAGTCGGCATTCAGACATCCATAATGACCAACTACTTCGGCTACCAGACCATGGCGGCCGCGGCAGGCTCGGGCTTCATACTCTCTGACGACGGCTACATCATCACAAACTATCACGTAATCGAAGACGCGGAAGAGATCAAGGTCACGACATACGACGACAAGACCTACGATGCAAAGCTTGTAGGCTGTGACGAGGATAACGACCTGGCAGTCCTTAAGATCGATGCCGAGGATCTGTCTCCCGTCATCCTGGGCGACTCAGACAAGATGAATGTCGGCGACAATGTCGTTGCCATCGGAAACCCTCTGGGTGAGCTTACTTTCTCTTTGACACAGGGAGCAGTCAGCGCCCTTAACCGCAGCATCACGATCGGCAACATGTCCATGAACCTGATCCAGACAGACTGCGCGATCAACTCCGGCAACTCCGGCGGCGCTCTCTTCAACATGAAGGGCGAAGTGATCGGCATCACGAATGCGAAATACTCCTCTTCCGGGTATACCGGTGAGGCCTCTATCGACAACATCGGCTTCGCGATCCCGATCAACAGCGTGAAGCGCATCGTCGCCAGCATTGTTGAGAACGGCTACATCATCAAGCCTTACATTGGTGTGAGCGTGTCCTCCATGTCCGAAGAGACGGCCAGCATCACCGGCATCAAGGCCGGCGCCTGGGTACGTGAAGTAACGGAAGGCGCTCCCGCTGACAAAGCCGGCGTCAAAGTGAACGACGTTATTGTGAAGGTCGGCGATACAGAGATCACTTCTTCTGAAGACCTGGTTGCCGTAGTATCCTCCTCCGACCCGGGTGAAACGCTTCGCTTCTATCTCTACCGCCAGGGCAAGGAACTTGAACTGGATGTAACGATCGACTCCAAGACGGAGTCCGCCACCAAGAATGAAGACGAAGCCGCGGCAGCGGAAAAAGATCCTTCCGCCAACCCGCAGGAGCGCCAGAACCAGCAGCCGAATCCGTATAACTACAACGGAGAGGGCGACTGGGGCGGAAACTCCATGGAAGATTTCTTCAACTACTTCTTCCGCTACGGTTACTGATCGGCACAGATCCAAACCGATCCAATACAATAAGGGGCTGCGCAAAACAGCCTGAAAGAGCAGGAGACCGGGGAACTGGAAACAGTCACCCCGGTCTCCCGCTTATGTGCACCGGGGGCTGTGACCCCACGCCCCGGTGCGCTTAAACAAAACGGGCATTTCTCAGCACCAGATAAATGTAATACTCCCCGTCAGCTTCCTCTTTATAGGTGTCAAACGTTCCGACTACGGTAATCTCCGCACCGGGTTCGGGATAATCGTCAGGATAAACAAGATCCTCCGCCATCTCAAACTCCAGGCCCTGAGCGCAGCAGGCGGTCGCGTCCTGTACGATACAGGCATAAAGACGCGCACCATTATATTCCTGTGTGGCGAACAGGCCGTTCATCTTCACTGTCTTCCCGGTATACTGCTCCGGTTCATACACCATGGCATAGACTTCTGAATAGACCATCGTGCTGCTGAGCCGCGTGAGATCCACGTCCACGCCTCCGGAGCCCTGATTCAGTGCCGCAGGATCGGCCTCCTTCGAAGCCGCACCTGAACCGCAGGCTGCCAGAGGAAGAAGCATAGTCAGGGCAAGCAGGATGATAACAGTTTTCTTCATGCGTGAACACCTCCGAACAGTGTGCCAAAGGCAGAGAAAACAGAGAACAGTACGATGTCTACCGCCACGATGGTCGATCCGACAGGCGTCCCGGCGAGGATCGAGATCAGGATGCCGAGCAGTGAGCAGAAGATGGAAAGGACTGCCGAACAAACCGTCACGCTGCGGAAGCTTTTGAATACCCGCATGGCGGAGAGCGCCGGAAAGATGACCAGTGCGGAGATCAGCAGCGAGCCGACGAGGTTCATGGCCAGCACGATGATGACCGCGATAATGACTGCAATGATGAAATTGTATATCTTTGTCTTTACGCCAGTCGCCGCGGCAAAGCTTTCGTCAAAGGTGACGGCGAAGACCTTGTGATAGAAAAACACAAACGCCGCCACGACGAGCACAGACAGCGCCGCGCACAGCCTTACCTCCGTCTTCGTCAGCGTGAGGATCGAGGTCGAGCCAAAAAGCGTGGAACAGACGTCGCCTGAGAGGTTGCCGGAGGGGCTGAAAAGGTTCATCAGCAGATAGCCGATCGCAAGCGCTCCGACGGAGATCATGGCCACCGCGGCGTCCCCTTTGATCTTCGCGTTCTGTCCGGTGTGCAGCAGCAGGATCGCACTGAGGATCGTAATGAGCAGCACCAGTGGCATGTCGTTCGTCAGATGCAGCACCGAGGCGACCGCCATCGCTCCGAAGGCCACATGGCTCAGTCCGTCTCCAATGAAGGAAAAGCGCTTCAGCACCAGCGTCACGCCCAGCAGCGAAGAACACAGCGAGATCAGCACGCCTACTGTCAGCGCATAGCGGACAAAGGGATATTGCCAGTAGAGCGCCAGTTTTTCCGCAATGGTTGTCATCCGGTAACGCCTCCTCTCTCGAACAGCTTTGCGATACCGCTATTCCGGTATGCCTCCCGGGTTCCGAAAAACACCCTGTCACCGATATGAAGGACGTGACTTGCATAGCGGATCGCAGCGCCGATGTCATGGGAGATCATGATAACTGTGATCCCCTGCTCATGGTTGAGCCTTTCGATCAAATCATACATCTCCGCCGTAACCCTGGGATCGAGCCCGGAGACCGGCTCGTCCAGAAAGAGCAGTTTACTAGTGGCGCAGAGGGCGCGGGCGAGCAGAACACGCTGCTGCTGACCGCCGGAGAGCTCCCGGTAGCATCGGCCGGTCAGGTGTCCGATCCCCATAGAACGGATGCTGCCTTCTGCCCGCTGCTTTTCCGCTTTTGTATAAAAGGGACGCCAGCCGCACCCTCCCTCAAAGCCGGACAGAACGACTTCCCAGACGGAGGCGGGGAAATCCCTCTGCACCGGTGTCTGCTGGGGAAGATAGCCGATTTCATTGAACCGGAGCCCATCCCCCGTCAGGATCTGTCCGGCAAGCGGCTTCTGCAGGCCGAGGATCGTCCGCATGAGTGTGCTTTTGCCCGAGCCGTTCTCTCCAACGACGCATAGATAGTCTCCGCTGTTTACTTCAAACGACAGGTCGTGAAGGATTTCCCGGCCGTCATAGCCTAAACACAGATTCTGACAGGTGATGAGCGCCATAATTCCTCCTCAGCCCAGAGCGGCTTTCAGTATGTCGAGATTCTTTTCCATGATCGAGAGATAGCTTGCTCCGGCTGCAACGTCCTTTGCCGTGGTTGACTGCATGGAATCCATGGTCAGGATCTGCTGATCCCCGGACTGCGTGTTCTCCACGATGGTGCGGGCAATGCTACCGTCCGCGCTCTCGATCTGCAGCACGGCGGGAAGGCCGAGTTCATCCAGCTTGCCGGCAAGGAAGATAACTGTTTCAAAGCTGGCTTCCGTCTCGGCGGAGCAGCCGGCAAAGGCGGCATAGTAGTCCAGCGCATAATCGTCCGCCAGATAACGAAAGGGGAAACGGTCGCCGAACAGGAGCGTGTGATGGGCTGCCGCGTCAACAACTGCCTGATACTGCGCATCCAGCGCGTTCAGCTTCTCGATGCAGGCCCCGGCGTTGGCCGCATAGAGGGCCGCGTTTTCGCTGTCGATCTGGCCGAGCGCATCGGAAATGGCGCGGCAGAGAACGGCGGCGTTTTTCAGTGAGAGCCAGACGTGCTCGTCGTATTCGGCCTCTCCATGCTCATGGTCATGCTCTTCTTCGT
>JAILDT010000072.1 GCA_024689085.1 Clostridia bacterium
ACGTTCGACTTCTACGGTGAAGTCTACGTGTCCCGGTGTATCGATGATGTTGATTCTTGTGTCTTTCCACTGGGCTGTTGTAGCAGCAGAGGTTATAGTAATACCACGTTCCTGTTCCTGTTCCATCCAGTCCATAACAGCAGCGCCTTCGTGAGTCTCACCAAGTTTGTGCGTTCTGCCTGTATAGAACAGAATTCTTTCCGTTGTCGTAGTTTTACCGGCATCGATGTGAGCCATGATACCGATATTTCTTGTTCTTTCAAGCGGAAAACTTCTATCCGGCATTTCTTCCTCCTTTCTGCTTGATCTGCTTTACCTGTAATAACTGATATGCAGTCTCTACTGCCCCGCACTAGAATCTGTAGTGTGCGAAAGCCTTGTTGGCTTCTGCCATTCTGTGCGTGTCTTCCTTTTTCTTGACAGATCCGCCTGTGTTCTCGGCTGCGTCCATCAGTTCCTTTGCCAGTCTCTCTGACATGGTCTTCTCGCCTCTGGCTCTCGTGTACTGTGTGAGCCATCTGAGTCCCAATGTCTGACGTCTTGCCGGTCTTACTTCCATAGGTACCTGATAGTTGGCACCGCCGACACGTCTCGCCTTAACTTCAAGAACCGGCATAATGTTGTTCATAGCTTTTTCGAACACTTCCATTGGATCTTCGCCAGTGGTTTCCTTGATCTGGTCGAACGCATCGTACACGATCTTCTGCGCAGTTCCCTTCTTGCCGTCCAGCATGATGCTGTTGATCAGCTTGGCAACTACTACACTGCCGTACACAGGATCCGGAAGTACTTCACGCTTAGGTACATTTCCTTTTCTTGGCACTTCTCTTTCCTCCTTAATTGCTAATTCGGTACTCGTTGACGTATACCGGAACTTCTTCGGACAGAACTTATATGGCCTGCCTTACTCCGATATCCGCCCCCGTGAGCGCTCCTTTATCTTCAAAAAAGTTGCGCTACGATTACCTTGTGTTAACTTCTAACACCTGTGGGTGTTACTTCTTAGGCCTTTTTGCTCCGTACTTGGATCTGGCCTGTCTTCTCTCTGCAACGCCTGCAGTATCGAGTGTACCTCTGACGATGTGATATCTTACACCTGGGAGGTCCTTAACTCTGCCGCCTCTGATCAGAACAACACTGTGCTCCTGGAGGTTGTGACCGATTCCAGGGATGTATGCTGTTACTTCAATACCATTGGTGAGACGTACTCTGGCAACCTTTCTAAGAGCTGAATTCGGCTTCTTAGGGGTAACCGTCTTAACGGAAGTGCAGACTCCACGCTTCTGAGGTGAATTGACGTCAGTCGCAACTCTCTTCAGTGAGTTCATGCCCTTGTTCAGAGCCGGTGCAGTTGACTTCTTCTCGCTGCTTGTTCTGCCGTGACGTACAAGCTGGTTAATTGTAGGCATCCTTTTTCTCCTTTCTTCTGTATTTTTGCTCGGCAAAAATGGGCGCACTAAGCCCATAGCCGACTGTCATTTTATCACGCATAATCCTTATGTGTCAACGGTTTTATGCTTGACAGAGTATAGATTATCGTGCATCATCAAGTAAGAGAAAGAGTAGAGGCAAATGGCAAAAGCAAAGAAATCAAAACATAAAATCGCAGTTCGCATGTGCGCGGGGTGTTTCTGTAAGTTTGACCGCCGGAAGGTACTGCAGACTCTGGCGGAGGCTTTTGCAGAAAGCTGCGTCTTTGAGTATTCGTATGATAAAGAAGAAGAAAAGAAATACGATCTGGTCCTGCGAATCAGCGGTTGCGATTCAGAGTGTGCGAAACCGAGTGAACTGGTCGATGATCTGATCATCGACCATAACAATTGGGAAAACGCCGTTGCGGTCTTTGCAGAAAAGACAGGATGGTAACGGTGGCATAATAAAAAAAGAAAACGTGTAAGCTTATCGCCTACACGTTTCTTTTTTATTGCTAAAATGCCCTTACTCCTCGACTTCAATCTCCGTCTCGTTGACGAATTCGTCTTCGGCCGCATAGGCTTCTGCGGATTCCAGGTTGTCGGCTGTGGCCATTTCAGGTGTCACGCCTTCCATGTCCTCTGTGTAAACAGCTTCTTCCTCTTCCTCCTCAGCCTCAAGCAGCGCCTGCTTATAGGCCTCAATCAGTTCCTCGTTTACGCCGTAGTCGAGTTGGATATTTCTGTACTTCCTCATACCGGTTCCGGCAGGAATCAGTTTACCAATGATAACGTTCTCCTTGAGACCTTCCAGGTGGTCAGTCTTACCCTTGATTGCTGCATCAGTCAGGACTCTTGTCGTCTCCTGGAAGGATGCTGCGGACAGGAAGGAGCTCGTTGCCAGAGATGCCTTGGTGATACCCAGGAGCAGACGCTCCGCATCAGCAGGCTCTTTGCCCTCTGCTTCTGCAGCGGCGTTGGCTTCTTCGATTTCGAATTTGCCGTACTGTCCGCCAGGCAGCAGTCCTGTGTCGCCAGGATCGTTGACCTTCATCTTTGAAAGCATCTGTCCGACGATTACTTCGATGTGCTTGTCGTTGATGTCTACGCCCTGGTTCTTATATACTCTCTGGACTTCCTTGAGCAGGTACTGATATACGCCTTCCACGCCCTTGAGCCTCAGGATATCCTTCGGATCCAGCGGACCGGTAGTGATGTTGCCGCCGGCTTCCACATAGTCACCTTCCGCAACAGCCAGTCTCGCGCCGTAAGGAATGATGTATTTTCTCTCTTCTTCACCGCGGACGATGACTTCCGTCTTGTTATCCGGCGTAGAAGAGATGGATACGACAGTTCCGTCTGCTTCGCAGATGGTTGCAAGTCCCTTCGGCTTTCTGGCCTCAAAGAGCTCTTCAACTCTCGGAAGACCGTGGGTGATGTCTGAACCCGCGACACCGCCTGTATGGAAGGTTCTCATGGTCAGCTGCGTACCAGGTTCACCGATGGACTGTGCCGCCTGGATACCGACCGCTTCACCGATATTGACGCTCTCGCCTGTGGCCAGATTGCGGCCGTAGCACTTGGCGCAGACACCGGATTTGCTCTTGCAGGTCATGACCGATCTGATTGCTACGGATTCGATGCCGGCATCTTCGATCATCTGCGCTTCCGCCTCAGTGATCTCGCAGTCTTCTTCGACGATAACCTCGCCTGTCTCAGGATGAACGATATCTGTCAGCGCTGTTCTGCCGATGATACGATCCTTGAGCTTCTCGATGACTTCCTTGCCGTCTGTAAAAGCGGTTACTTCGATACCTTCCACCGTTCCGCAGTCGTCTTCTCTGACGATGACATTGTGGGATACGTCGACCAGTCTTCTGGTCAGGTAACCCGAGTCAGCTGTTCTCAGAGCCGTGTCAGCCAGACCTTTACGGGCTCCGTTCGATGAAAGGAAGTATTCCAGTACGGAAAGTCCCTCACGGAAGTTCGCCTTGATCGGAATCTCGATGGTTTTACCTGTAGCGTTTGCCATCAGGCCACGCATACCGCCGATCTGTCTGATCTGGTTCTTGGAACCTCTGGCTCCTGAATGAGCCATGATGTACAGGTTGTTCAGGCTGCCCAGGGATTCCATGAGCGCGTCAGCAACGTCGTCCGTAGTCTTGTTCCAGATTTCGCAGACTTTGCTGTATCTCTCGGCCTCGGATACGAGACCTCTTCTGTATGCCTTGTCGTACTTGTCGACGAGGGCATCGGATTCGGCGATGATCTGCTCTTTCTCTTCCGGGATCTTCATGTCGGAAATACCGATGGTGATCGCCGCGACTGTGGAGTAGTGATAGCCGGTGCTCTTAATGTAGTCCAGCATGAGGACTGTATCTGTATTACCGTGAATACGGTAGCATCTGTCGATGATCTGTCCCAGTTTTTTCTTGTCGCACAGGAAGTCGATTTCCAGTGAGTACGGATCCGCTTCTCTGTCAGGAACATATCCCAGATCCTGCGGAATGCCCTGGTTGAAGATGAATCTGCCGACCGTCGATTCAACCAGCTTGCCTCTTTCGTCATCTTCATCTGCGTACATTCTGACCTTGACCTTGGCGTGAACGCCGACGTTACCGGTCTGGTACGCCATGAGCATCTCAGACATGTCGGTGAAGACGCTTCCGTCACCCTTTTCGGAGGCGGAATCTCTCTGGCCTTCCGGCTGACCCGGATGCGTCAGGTAATATGATCCGAGGATCATGTCCTGCGTCGGCGTCGTAATCGGGGATCCGTCCTTCGGTGCCAGAATGTTGTTTACGGACAGCATGAGGAATCTGGCTTCTGCCTGTGCCTCGACGCTGAGCGGTACGTGAACAGCCATCTGGTCTCCGTCGAAGTCCGCGTTGAACGCCGTACATGCCAGCGGGTGCAGCTTGATGGCTTTACCCTCTACGAGTACAGGCTCAAAGGCCTGGATGCCCAGTCTGTGCAGAGTCGGAGCACGGTTCAGCATGACCGGATGCTCTCTGATGACCTCTTCGAGGACATCCCATACTTCTGGGCTGACCTTTTCAACCATTCTCTTCGCGCTCTTAATGTTGTGTGCGTTCTGGTTTTCGACCAGTTTCTTCATGATGAACGGCTTGAACAGTTCCAGCGCCATCTTCTTCGGAAGACCGCACTGATAGAACTTCAGTTCAGGACCGACGACAATTACGGAACGTCCCGAATAGTCGACACGCTTACCAAGCAGGTTCTGTCTGAATCTTCCCTGCTTACCCTTCAGCATATCTGAAAGGGACTTCAGAGGTCTCTGTCCAGGGCCCGTAACAGCCTTGCCTCTTCTGCCGTTATCGATGAGTGCATCGACGGCTTCCTGGAGCATTCTCTTCTCATTTCTGACAATGATGTCAGGAGCATTCAGTTCCTGGAGTCTCTTCAGTCTGTTGTTTCTGTTGATGACTCTCCTGTACAGGTCGTTGAGGTCGGAGGTCGCAAATCTGCCGCCGTCCAGCTGGACCATCGGTCTGAGGTCAGGCGGAATGACAGGAATAACGTCCAGAACCATCCACTCCGGTCTGTTGCCTGAAATTCTCAGCGCTTCGATCACCTCGAGTCTTCTGGTGATTCTGATTCTCTTCTGTCCCGTCGACTTCTTGAGCTTGTCTGTCAGATCTTCCGACAGTTCCTCCAGGTCGACCTGGCTGAGCAGTTCCTTGATGGCTTCTGCGCCGCTTCCTGCCCTGAACTTGATGGCAGGATCGTCCATGGCCTCTCTCCACTGCGTCTCAGACAGAATTTCCTTGTAGGCAAAGTTGGAGTTGCCCGGATCAATAACGATGAAGTTAGCGAAGTAGAGCACCTTCTCCAGAGTCTTTGGTGAGATATCAAGCACCAGTCCCATTCTGCTCGGGATACCCTTGAAGTACCAGATGTGGGATACCGGTGTGGCCAGCTCGATGTGGCCCATTCTCTCTCTTCTGACCTTGGCCTTGGTGACCTCGACGCCGCACTTATCGCATACGATGCCTTTGTATCTGATTCGCTTGTATTTACCGCAGTGGCATTCCCAGTCCTTGGTAGGTCCGAAAATCCTCTCGCAGTAAAGACCGTCCATCTCAGGCTTCAGTGTCCTGTAGTTGATCGTTTCCGGCTTGGTGACCTCTCCGTGCGACCAGCTTCTGATCTTGTCCGGGGAAGCTAATCCAATCTGCAGGGCTTCAAAACTGTTCATTTCGTAATTCGTGTTTTCACTCATTTTGTTTACCCCTTTCTTAGTCTTCCGACGGCTCAACATCATGACCGCTGTCAGCCTTCTCGATCTCTTCGATGTCCTGCTCGTTCAGTTCTATGATTTCTTCTTCAATAATCTCGAAGTTTTCCTCATCGTCTTCGTCGATTTCATCGTCAAGGAATTCTTCCTCTTCCTCTTCCATGGCCTCGTACTCGGCTTCTGCCTCTTCTTCGAGTCGTCTGGTTTCAATCTCACGATCTACCATTCTCTCGATGGCGGCAATACCGTCCGCTTCGGTTTCTTCTCTGATTTCGATTTCCTCGCTGTTTTCATCGAGGACCTTGATGTCAAGGCAAAGGCTCTGCATTTCCTTAATGAGCACCTTGAAGGACTCAGGGATGCCCGGTTCAGGAATATTCTCTCCCTTGACGATGGCTTCGTAAGTCTTGACACGGCCTACGATATCATCCGACTTGACGGTCAGGATTTCCTGGAGCGTATAGGCTGCGCCGTAAGCTTCCAGGGCCCATACTTCCATCTCTCCGAAACGCTGTCCGCCGAACTGGGCTTTTCCGCCGAGCGGCTGCTGCGTAACGAGGGAGTAAGGTCCAACGGAACGAGCGTGGATCTTGTCGTCTACCAGGTGGTGGAGCTTCAGCATGTACATGTAACCGACTGTTACAGGATTGTCGAAGTACTCTCCGGTCCTGCCGTCTCTCAGTCTCAGCTTACCTGTTTCACTGTATCCGGTCTCTTCGAGAAGCTGAATGATGTCCTTCTCGTTGGCGCCGTCGAATACAGGCGTTGCGATGTACCAGTCTTTGCTCTTCGCTGCCAGACCAAGGTGCACTTCCAGAACCTGTCCGACGTTCATACGTGAAGGTACGCCCAGAGGATTGAGCATGACCTGCAGAGAACGTCCGTCCTCCAGGAACGGCATATCGTTCTCAGGAAGGATTCTGGAAATAACGCCCTTGTTACCGTGTCTTCCAGCCATTTTATCGCCGACCTGGATTTTTCTCTTAGTCGCGATATATACTCTGACCAGTTTGTTTACGCCAGGGGAAAGTTCATCGCCGTTCTCTCTGGAGAAAATCTTGACGTCTACGACGATACCGGTTTCTCCGTGCGGAACCTTCAGGGAGGTGTCTCTGACCTCTCTGGCCTTTTCACCGAAGATGGCTCTCAGGAGTCTCTCTTCAGCAGTCAGCTCTGTTTCACCCTTCGGGGTTACCTTTCCTACCAGGATATCTCCGGAATCGACTTCGGCACCGATTCTGACGATACCTTCCTCATCCAGATCCTTGAGAGCATCCTCACCCACGTTCGGAATGTCTCTGGTAATCTCTTCCGGTCCCAGTTTGGTGTCTCTGGCTTCTGATTCATATTTCTCGATATGGATGGACGTAAGAACGTCTTCCATGATGAGTCTCTCGTTGAGGATGATTGCGTCCTCATAGTTGTATCCTTCCCAGGTCATGAAACCGATGAGAAGGTTTTTGCCCAGGGCGACTTCGCCGTTGGCTGTTGACGGTCCGTCAGCGATGACTTCGCCTTCATCCACGTGCTCACCCTTGAACACGATTGGTCTCTGGTTGATACAGGTACCCTGGTTGGATCTCTTGAACTTGAGGAGAACGTATTCTTCTTCGCCCTCACCGTCATCGCGCAGAATCTTGATTCTGGTTGCGTCGACGAAGGATACGACTCCCGCGTGTTTCGCCAGCTGTACAACGCCGGAGTCTCTCGCGGCTTTGTACTCAATGCCGGTGCCTACCATCGGAGCTTCCGTAACCATGAGCGGCACTGCCTGACGCTGCATGTTGGAACCCATCAGCGCACGGTTTGCGTCGTCGTTCTCGAGGAACGGAATCATGGCAGTCGCTACGGATACGACCTGCTTCGGGGATACGTCCATGTAGTCTACGGCTTCTCTCGGTACCAGGTCGATGTCGCCGCCTTTACCTCTGGCCGCGACCTTCATGTTGGCGAAGCGTCCCTGGCTGTCGAGAGGCTCGTTGGCCTGTGCAACGATCTTATCCTCTTCGTCGTCCGCTGTCAGGTAATGGATCTCTTCGGTAACGATACCCGTTTCCTTATCCACGACTCTGTACGGAGTCTCGATGAAACCATACTGGTTGATGACGCCGTAAGTGGTCAGGGAGCCGATCAGGCCGATGTTCGGACCTTCCGGTGTCTCGATTGGGCACATTCTGCCGTAGTGTGAGTGGTGAACGTCTCTGACTTCGAATCCGGCTCTCTCTCTGGAAAGTCCGCCAGGTCCTAAAGCCGACAGTCTTCTCTTGTGGGTCAGCTCTGCCAGAGGGTTCGTCTGGTCCATGAACTGTGACAGCTGGGAGCTTCCGAAGAACTCCTTGATCGCAGCTGTAACAGGTCTGATATTCATCAGGGACTGCGGTGTAACTTCCGCAATATCCTGCGTATTCATTCTTTCTTTGATCGTCCTCTCCATTCTGGTCAGACCGATTCTGATCTGATTCTGAAGAAGCTCGCCGACGGTTCTCAGCCTTCTGTTGCCCAGATGGTCGATATCGTCTGTGTTGCCTACGCCGTAGTTCAGGTTCAGCAGGTAGCTGACGGACGCGACGATGTCCGCCACCAGAATATGCTTCGGCGACAGTTCGTTCTTGCGCAGTTTCAGAGTATCTCTAAGTTCATCCTGGGTGGCGTTCTCATTTTCTTTCAGAATCTCCATCAGGACAGGATAGTAAACTCTGTCGGCGATTTTCAGATCGGAGATATCGAATTCAATGTACTGATCGATATCGACGAACTGGTTGCCGATAACCTTTGTAGCTACGTCATCATCGTAGTTGCTGCGCACCATAACATGATTGATGCCGGAGTTCTCGATCTGACGTGCCAGTTCCTTGCTGACGCGCTGTCCTTCCTCTGCCAGGATCTCTCCCGTGTTTGGATCGACAACGTCTTCTGCTACGATATTGTCAGCCAGTCTGTTGTAGAGGCCGAGTTTCTTGTTGTATTTATATCTGCCAACCTTAGCAAGATCGTATCTCTTAGGGTCGAAGAACATAGAGTTGAAGAGCTGGGTCGCACTCTCGATTGTCGGAGGCTCACCCGGTCTCAGTCTCTTGTAGATCTCCTTGATACCATCTTCGTGATTCTTCGTAGGATCCTTCTCGATGGTTCTTGCGATTCTCGGTTCATTCCCAAGCAGATCATAAATCTGTTCATCCGTGCCGTAACCGACGGCTCTGAGAAGAGTCGTAATCGGCTGCTTACGGTTTCTGTCAACTCTGACATAGAGGACTTCATTGGAGTCCGTCTCATATTCGAGCCAAGCGCCTCTGTTAGGAATCACCTGTGTGGAAAACAGGTTCTTACCGGACTTGTCGATTTCCTTGTCATAGTAAGGTCCCGGCGAACGGACGAGCTGTGTAACAACAACTCTCTCAGCGCCGTTATATATAAAGGTACCTTTTTCCGTCATGATAGGGAAATCTCCCATGAAGACTTCCTGGTCCTTTACTTCCTTGATCTCACCATTTTCTTTGTTGATGAGTCTTACTTTGACCTTGAGAGGAGCTGCGTACGTAACGTCACGTTCCTTGCATTCCTCCTGTTCGTACTTCGGAGGATCTGAAAGTGAATAGTCGATGAATTCGAGGACGAGATTATCTGAGTACTCCTTGATTGGTGATACATCCTCAAAAACCTCACGAAGACCTTCCTCAACAAACCACTTGTAGGAATCTGTCTGAATCTGGATCAGATTCGGCATCTCCGCTACTTCATTGATTTTCGAGAAGGTCATTCGCTCTGTTCTTCCTAACTTGATAGGATTTGGCATTTTTAACACTCCTTAAAAACTTAATTGACTACAGTTGCAGGGCAATTTAATAATATACCACTCACTTGTCAAGTTGTCAAGAAATTTAAAAGAGACCCTGTGATAAATCACGGGGTCTCTCAAATGCATTTCGGGTTGTTCGATTACTTCAGTTCGACAACTGCGCCAACTTCTTCCAGCTGAGCCTTCAGTGTGTCTGCTTCTGCCTTCTCGCAGCCTTCCTTGACGTTTGAAGGTGCTCCGTCTACGAGAGCCTTTGCTTCCTTCAGGCCGAGGCCGGTGATCTCTCTGACAGCCTTGATGACCTTGATCTTTTCAGGTCCGATCTCTTTCAGTACGACTGTGAATTCAGACTGCTCTTCCTCGCCGCCTGCTGCTTCGCCGCCAGCTGCTGCAACAACAACGCCTGCTGCTGCGCTTACGCCGAACTCTTCCTCACATGCTTTTACCAGTTCGTTCAGTTCCAGAACTGTCATTTCCTTTATCGCTTCAATAATCTGATTCTTATCCATTTTTTTCTCCTTATTAAATAAATACAGTTTGTAATTCGATAACAATTATTCTGCTTTTGATTCTGCAATCTGTGATACGACTCTTGCGAAGTTTGCGATTGGTGACTGGATGCTTCCCATGAACTTGGAAATCAGTGCTTCTCTTGATGGGATCGTTGCAATCTGTGTGATACCATCCTTGTCATAGTAATCGCCTTCTACGAAGCCGCCCTTGAATTCCATCTTCTTGAATTCCTTGATTGCGTCGTTGAGAACTCTCGCCGGTGCTGTTGCGTCGTCATAGCTGAAAGCGAATGCGCTCGGTCCTTCCAGGACATCAGCGATGGCTGCGTAGTCAGTTCCGTCAACGGCTCTCTTAACGAGTGTGTTCTTGTAGACTGTGTAGTCGACATTGGCCTCACGCAGCTTCGCTCTCATAGCGTTCGCCTGTTCTACTGTGATTCCCATGTAGTCGATGACTACTGCCGATTCAGCTCTCTCGAACTTGTCCTTGATTTCGTCGATAACTACCTGTTTTTCAACGAAAGCCTGTTTCATTTCTGACATTTAGCGTCTTTCTCCTTTCGTAAGATTTTTGTGTACGCTGTAAAGAAATCCCCATCCGTGTTTCAGACCGATGGGGAATGTATGTTTACATTGTACCTCGGCTGGATTCATTGTTTAAGGGATCTTCGTGAGTTCCCTCCAGCTGTCTACGGTCTGTAGTATTCTGTTTTGTTTACAACCTTCAGATTAACCGAGTTTCTGAGGATTGATTTTGATTCCAGGGCCCATAGTGGAAGCTACTACTGCGCTTCTGATGTACTGTCCCTTCGCTGCTGCAGGCTTTGCCTTGATGATGGCCTGTGCCAGTGCGTTGAAGTTCTCAGTCAGCTTCTCGGTTCCGAATGAAACCTTGCCAATCGGGCAGTGGACGATGTTTGTCTTGTCGAGACGGTACTCAACTTTGCCGGCCTTTGTCTCTGCAATCGCTCTGGCGACGTCCATAGTGACGGTGCCTGACTTAGGGTTCGGCATGAGGCCCTTAGGTCCCAGCAGTTTACCGAGTCTTCCTACAACGCTCATCATGTCAGGTGTTGCGATAACTGCGTCGAAATCGAACCAGCCTTCTTTCTGGATCTTCTGCGCCATCTCTTCAGCACCTACATAATCTGCGCCGGCTTCCTCAGCTTCTGTAGCCTTCGGCCCCTTGGCGAATACCAGTACTCTCTTAGTGTTACCTGTTCCGTGCGGAAGAACGATCGCGCCTCTGATCTGCTGATCTGCGTGTCTTCCGTCGAGACCCATCTTGAAGTGGGCTTCTACTGTTTCGTCGAACTTGGCTTTGGCCGTCTTCTGGACGAGATCCATGGCCTGATCAACGTCGTGGAGCTCCTGCTTGTCAAACAGCTCCATTGATGCTTTGTAATTCTTACCTCTCTTAGGCATTTCGTTTTCCTTTCTGTGGTATTTGCGACTCCGCCGCCTCCGGAACAGACGCGGTTTCCAAGTCTCCCACTTAGTTACTCAACTTTGTCTTCAATAACGATTCCCATGCTCCGGGCAGTTCCCTTGATCATCTCAGTTGCTGCCTCGAGACTTGCTGCGTTCAGATCCTTCATCTTGGTCTTCGCGATCTCTTCAGCCTGTGCGTATGTCAGTGTTGCAACCTTTGTTCTGTTCGGTTCTCCTGACGCGGCGTCGAGACCTGCGGCCTTCTTGAGCAGTACTGCTGCAGGCGGCGTCTTCGTGATGAACGAGAAGCTGTGATCTGCGTATACAGTGATTACTACCGGAATGATCATTCCTGGCTGATCCTGCGTCTTTGCGTTGAACTGCTTACAGAAGTCCATGATGTTTACGCCGTGCTGACCGAGCGCCGGTCCTACCGGTGGTGCTGGATTTGCGTTTCCGGCTGGGATCTGAAGCTTGATATAGCCTGCGATCTTTTTAGCCACTTTCTGTCCTCCTTTCCTTCGTTCTAGTCGAGCTTGTCAACCTGTGCGTAGTCGAGCTCGACCGGTGTATCTCTTCCGAACATCGACACCTTGGCTCTCAGAGTCTGTTTCTCCGGATTGACTTCCAGTACGGAACCCATGAAGTTCTCGAACGGTCCGTTGATGACTTTGATCGTGTCGCCGATGTGGATGTCCAGATCGATGTAAATCTTTTCGATGCCCATTCTCCTTACCTCTTCGAGAGTAAGCGGAACAGGATCGGAACCATGTCCGACGAATCCTGTCACGCCCTGGGTGTTTCTGACCAGGTACCAGGATTCATTGGTCACTATCATTTTAACAAGAACATATCCAGGGAACATCTTCTTAGTCTTGATTTTTCTCTGTCCGTTCTTGATTTCAACTCTGTCTTCCGTAGGTACAACAACATCGAGAATCAGGTCCTGCATTCCCCTGCTCTCTACCAGTTTCTCGATATTCACTTTGACCTTGTTCTCATGCCCGGAATAGGTATGTACAACATACCACTTGGCGACGCCGTCTCCTCTGAGACCTTCGAGTTCGTCAAGGTTGAGGGCTGGTCTGGTCTCTTTGTCTTCACACATTGTACCTTTACTCCAATCTCACCTTATATATAATGTAATAATTTTAGAAGCAGATTGCCTTGATGCCTGCCAGAACCGCTGAGTCCACGCCCCAGAACAGAAGTGCAAAGGCAGCGCAAACTGCGAGCACAACAACAGTGTATGAACCGAGTTCTGATCTCGTCGGCCATACAACCTTCTTCATCTCGAGCTTGACGCCTCTGAAGTATTCCTTCATGCGGCCTTTTTCTCTCTTTTCCTTAGGCTTGTTCTTGTTCTTCTGGCGTTTCTCAGCTCTCTCCTGAGCTCTCGATAAAGTGCTCTTCTTTTCAGGCTTCTTACTTTCTTCCGTTGCAAGAATGGAAGAAGCTTTGTAATCTGAGTTCTTTCTCTTCTTTGTCGTCTTGGACTTTGCCATTTCGCTCTCCTGTTACTTACTTCGTTTCCTTGTGAAGAGTGTGCTTTCTGCAGAACGGACAATACTTATTCAGCTCGATTCTGTCCGGAGTATTCTTCTTGTCCTTCATTGTGTTGTAGTTTCTCTGCTTACACTCAGTACATGCCAGTGTGACTTTAACTCTCATTTTGTGTGTCCTCCATTTAACCCAAACATAGAGCGGGTGCCGCTCTTGATCTGTATTATTTCCATAAAGTCGCTCAATAATTATATATTACGGCCATGTCAACGTCAAGGGTGATTTTTAAACAAACAGGCCCGGAACAATCCGGGCCTGAATCGTTAATTATTATCAGGAGTATTTATACTTCTTTCATTTCAAGTGCGTCTACAGGACATACGTCAATGCATGCTCCGCAGCCGATGCACTTGTCTTCTTCGAGCTTCCACTCATTCTCCTCAACAGGTGGAATTGCTTCAGCCGGACACTGGTTCGCACAGGCGTTGCAGCCGATGCACTCGCCGTCCTTAACTGCCGCAATGCTCTTCTTTGGAGCTTCCGCCGGTTCAGCCGGAGCTTCCTCAGCTGCAGCTCCTCCGAATGACAGGCTTCCCTTCGGACACTTGTCGATGCAGGCACCGCACTTGATGCACTCATCGGTGTCGACCTTCCAGGACTTGGCCTTTCTGTCAACTTCGATGGCGTCAGCCGGACAAGCCTTCGCGCAAAGTCCGCAGAATACGCAGCTGTCAGCACAAGTCAGATCGCCGTCGTCTGCAACAGTTTCCTCTGCAGGAGCTTCTGCTGCAGCTCCTCCGAACGACAGACTTCCCTTCGGACACTTGTCGATGCAGGCGCCGCACTTGACACAGCTTTCCACATCAACTTCCCAAAGCTTCTCTTTTCTGTCGACCTTAATCGCATCAGCTGGGCAAGCCTTTGCGCAAAGTCCGCAGAATACGCAGCTGTCGGCACAGGTCAGATCGCCGTCATCAGCCGGCGCTGCCTTGCTGTCATCAGCCGCCTTCTTAGGAGCCTTCTTAGGAATATCGAAGGAGTCAACTACCTTGACAACATCTGGAATCGTGTAGAGATTCTCCATGGTCAGGCATGTCTTAGGGCAGCAGTCCACGCAGGCGCTGCACTGAATGCACTGCATTCTCTGGATCGTCCACTTGCCTTCAGCCTTATCGATCTCAATCGCGTTGGTCGGGCAGGCTCTCTCACACATTCCGCAGGCAATGCAGTTGTCACCGTCGATGGAAACGGATCCTCTGGTTCTCTCTTCCCACTCTCTAGGTACAACCGGGTACATAAGAGTAGCAGGTTTTTTGCCGATGCTTCCCAGTATGGTCTTGCCGAACTTGAAGAATCCAAGTCTTGCCGTGATGACCGCACTTAACAGGAGAGCAGCTATGATCACTGCTATTTTAGCTACTATAATCACTACTCTCACCTACCTTTCTGTACAACTGATGCATGGGTCGATGGTCAGTACCAGAATTGGTACGTCTGCCAGATCCGCACCCGCGAGCATCTTCACTAACGCAGGAATATTGATGTTGGTCGGTGTCCTTACTCTCATTCTCTTCAGGAACTTAGTGCCCTGGCCTTTCGCATAGTAGAATGCTTCGCCACGAGGCTGTTCCAGTCTGATCGCAAATTCACCATCGACTTTCTTAGGAACCTTGACGTCGACCGGACCGTCAGGAATCTGCGCAACAGCCTTCTCAATCAGTTCGATAGACTGGAAGACTTCTCTGATTCTGACGACAGTTCTTGCCATGCAGTCTCCTGCTTCCTCTACGCAAGGCTCAAAGCCGAGTTCTTTATAGACGCCGTGGTCGCCTGTCAGTCTGATGTCCTGTCTTACGCCGGAACCTCTTACAGTAGGTCCAACTGCGCACAGTTCCATCGCTTCTTCCTTCGTCAGTACGCCAACGCCCGTCATTCTGTTCTTAACTGATGCGTCTTCAATAAACGTATCGGTTACTTCTTTGATTTCAGCCTTCAGACCGTTCAGGACTTTTACCATCTCCTGAAGGTTTTCATTGCTGATGTCTTTTCTCATGCCACCAGGCTTGCAGATCGAGAATACGACTCTGCCTCCGGTGTTCTTTTCAAACAGATCCAGGACAGTTTCTCTGATTCTCCAGCAGTGGTTGAACAGACTTTCAAATCCGAAACCGTCTGCCATCAGTCCCAGCCAAAGCAGGTGACTGTGTACTCTGCCCAGTTCATGCAGGATTGTTCTGAGGTATTCCGCTCTCTCCGGAATTTCAACGCCCAGGGCGCCTTCCATGGATGCGCATGCGCCCCATCCATGTCCGAAGCTGCAGATTCCGCAGATGCGCTCTACTACGTAAACCATCTGTTCGAAATCTTTAATTTCACACAGTTTTTCCAGACCTCTATGGATGTATCCAATAGAAGGAATGGCTTCCACAACTGTTTCGTCCTCGAGTACCAGGTCGAGGTGAATAGGCTCAGGAAGCACTGGATGCTGTGGTCCAAATGGAACGATAGTTCTTTTAGCCATTTTATCTCTCCTTCCTTTCCTATTACTTTGTCGGCTTCCAAGGAGTTTCCTTCACGATTCTGAAGAATGTCCCCTGGTAGTCTAATTTACTGTGGTTGAATTGTACACCGAACAGGTCGTGGATTTCATTCTCATAGATGAATGCCGGCCAGTAGATTCCGGTGATACTTTCAACTTCATCAACATCGATTTTAATGTCCAGTCTGAGTGTTTTCAGAAGATGATCCTTATCGAAGGAATACATGATTTCGTAAGTCTCATCATCCAGAACCACACCGCAGATCTGAACGAGTCTGTAGCCTTCTGCCTTGAGATCGCTGACTTTAGAAATAAGGTTCGAAAGTTCAACGTATTCAAAGTCCTGCACAGCAGTAATCTTTTCCATTTTTCTCCCTCCTTATTTCTTCAGATGATCCATCGTGTTCACTTTGATCTCAGCCATTGTGAAGATCGGCGGAACCGCTGGAGTCTTCTTTTCTTCAGTGACAGCTTTTTCGGCGATCTCAGCAGGAGCCTCGCTTGCAGCGTTTACCATAGCATCTCTCTTCGCCTGGAGAACGCCGAGGCCCTTGACTACCGCGTCTATGATGGCTTCCGGTCTTGCTGCGCAGCCAGGAACGTATGCGTCAACAGGAATAACCTGATCGACACCGCCCATGACGTTGTAGCAATCCTTGAAGATACCACCCGAGCATGCGCAGATTCCGACGGCAACGACGACCTTAGGTTCAGGCATCTGGTCGTAAATCTGCTTTACTATGCCCTTGTTCTGTTCATTGACAGAACCGGTTACCAGAAACACGTCCGCGTGCTTCGGGTTACCGCAGTTTATAATACCGAAACGTTCTACGTCGTACATAGGAGTAAGACATGCCAGAACTTCGATATCGCATCCGTTACAGCTTGAACCGTCATAATGTACGACCCAAGGTGATTTTGTTACATATGCTGCTGACATCTTCTCACCTCCTTAATAACAAACATAGAGAACGAACAGGTTGATCATTCCGAGAACAACTGCTACGATCCATGCCGACTTGAACGCGAACTGCCACTTCATTCTTGCGAAGCAGTTGTCGATGAATACTTCGAAGAAGTATGTCAGAATCGCAACGACGATTCCGATAACCCATCCCCAAGCTGTTCCGTTCGCGAAGAAGAGGAATACGAATCCAAGCAGGAATACGTTCTCATACCAGTGTGAAATCTCGACCCAACCCATCGTCCTTCCGACGAACTCGGTCGTAACACCTCTTACCAGTTCCTGATGTGCGTGGTGTGACATGCTCAGGTCGAACGGTGACTTTCTGAACTTCAGTGTCAGAATGAACAGCCATCCGAAGAAGATACCGAGCAGTGGCAGGAACGGCATGCTGTCGCCCGCCAGAATCTCGCTTACCTTGAAGCTGCCAGTGTACATGTAGAAACCGATAACGGTGATCAGAACCATTGGTTCATAGGCCAGCATCGCAAGCAGTTCTCTCTCTGCACCAACTTCTGCGTATGGTGAGTTGGAGGAGTATGCTGCAATGATGAGGAACGCTGCGCCGATGGTCAGTGTGAAGATGACCAGGAGCAGGTCGCCGCCCATGAAGAACAGCACGCCTGATGCGATGACGAATACTACGAACAACAGAACGTAGAAGTCCTGGAATCTCGTAGGAGTCTGCTTTTCTTTCTGGAACAACTTACCGACATCATAGAACGGCTGAAGGACAGGAGGTCCGACTCTTCTCTGCATCTTGGCGGAGAGTTTTCTGTCGAGTCCTGCCAGCAGTCCGCCGACGAAAGGTCCCAGTACGAGGAAGGCTACGATTCCAATTATTGCTTTAATAATCATTACATCACACCTCCCATCAGACTTACTAATGTGGCGATCATGTATCCGAGTCCGATGACGAGCATCGCTACGCAGAGAACGTCGCCGATGAGATTCATCTTAGGCTCACCGAAGTACTTCTCCATATGCCAGTTTCTCAGCGAGAAGGCAACTTCCTTCTGCATGGAACCGTAGTATGTTCTGTTGTCTCCGGTGTTGGCGCCTGCCAGATAAATCGGTACTGTAGGCTTCTTTGACTTGCCGAATCCGAACAGTGCCAGGAGTACGATGACCGCAACCATGATAACCATGATGAGCATGTTTCCTGATGACATGATACCGCCGGCCAGTCCGCCGAAGGTCAGTTCGAGATAAGGCACAAGCAGATATGATGACAGCAGAGGGAAGAGTAGACATACGAGGATGACCATTACGACCAGCGTGATGTGTACGAACGTCTCCGTCTTGTGTACATCATATTCAATGCTTTCTTCACCTGCGACTACCGCTGTGAGCTTGCCCATCCACTTGAGCCAGTAGAAGGCTGTTACCGCACTGCCGAAGCAGATGCATCCGATGAGCAGGATGTTGCCGGAATCAACGAATGATACCATGCATCCCCACTTGGAGATCAGCATTCCGAATGGAGCCAGGAACATTCCGGCGATACCGATAATCATGCAAGTTGCGAGTCTCGGCATCTTGTTGAACAGTCCGTCCATATCCTCGATCATTCTTGATCCGATGTGGTGCTCTGCAGTACCTACGCAGAGGAAGAGTAATGACTTGGTGATCGCGTGGAATATGATAAGCATGATTCCTGCCCATACGGCTCCGGCTGTGCCGACGCCGCCGCAGGCTACGATCAGTCCCAGGTTAGCGATTGTCGAGTAAGCAAGTACTCTCTTGGCGTTGACCTGTGAGATTGCCGCGCAGGACGCGAACAGGAATGTGATGCCGCCTACCATCATGGTCATGATTCCGGCGAAGTTGCTCATTCCGAGAACCGGCGCCAGCTTGATGATCATGAATACGCCCGCTTTAACCATGGTTGATGAGTGGAGTAATGCAGAGGTAGGTGTAGGCGCTACCATTGCTCCGAGCAGCCAGCTGTTGAACGGCATCTGGGCTGCCTTTGTGATTCCCGCGAATGCGAAGAATGCTGCCGGGATAGCGACCAGATCTCCGTATACTGATCCGATGAGAAGCATCGTGCTCAGTTCCAGTGTCTGGAATACTACTCCGAGAATAACGATACCAACCGCGAATCCGAGACCGCCGAGCAGGTTCATGATCAGCGCTCTGAACGCGTTGTTCGTAGCTTCTTCGGTCTTTGTGTAACCGATGAGCCAGAACGAAGACAGGCTGGTGATCTCCCAGAAGAAGTACATCCAAATCATGTTGTTGGATGTAACCAGTCCGACCATTGCGCCCAGGAACAGGAACATAACGAAGAAGAACCAAGGTCTTCTGTCTTTATTTCCCTTCTCGTCTTCATGGTGCTGGAAATCTTTCATGTAGCCTAGTGCATAGACTGCAATAAGCGTTCCGATGATGCCAATGATCAGGATCATAATGATCGAAAGTCTGTCGATATACAGATTGCTCTCGACCTCGATACCATGTCCTCTGGTAAACTCAAACCAAATGATGAGCGGTGTCTGAACAATGGCAAAGATAAAGGCAAGCCATTTTCTGTGCATTGCCGCTGTGATGCAGATGTAGATGCATAACCCTGCCTCTACAGCCATCATGATGTAGCCTATCGCTTCGCCGTTGAAGGAGAAGAAATCTCCGCCTCCTGACGCAAACTGAATGGCAACAACAATCGACATCGCCGCGATGATAATTGACGAGGCGATGACAATCACATCTCTGCCTTTGTCACCCTTTACTACCAGCAGGATAAAGGCAACGATCATCGGAAATAGGATGAGAAATACTATTGTGCCCATTTAATCCTCCTAATAACAAAAAATAACTTCTCATGTGAAAAAAACTTTTCATATTATTATACATACAGTATGTAGTATTAATCAAGTTCGAAAGAAAATACATAAGCCCCCCTAGGGGTCAAACGGCAAGATAATTCGCAAGAAAATAAGCGGCGCTCAGGCCGCTCTGGATTGTATTAAAATTGCACTCCGGCTATGGCTGCCAGAAAGCCTATTTCAGCTTCCCCGGAGGCCATATTCGCAGCAGAACTTTGCCCTTGATTTCCTTGGAACTCATGACACCGATCTTATCGTTTCTGCTGTCCAGTTTCTTCTTCGTATTCCTGTTATCGCAGAGTACGAAGACCTGATTCTCCTTGATCTTGACCTTGGCTACTTCATCCTTGCAGCCCTTGATGCCATTTGGCGTGACGTACTCTTCCTCGTTGACCAGGACTTTGCCTTCCGTGATTTCCACCGTATCCCCCGGAATCGCAATCACCCTCGTGATGATATTGTCATCCGCTCCTGCTTCCTGGGAAAACGGCTTCTTCAGAATCACGAGCTGACCGCGGTTCGGCATACCCCGGTTTTTTGTGAAGGACGTCTTTGATGTTACAAGGGCCTGCCCGTCTTTAATCGTCGGATCCATGTATTTACCGTCATTCACTTCCGGCGCTAAAAGGATGAACACAATAATGGCCGCGATGAATGCGACGCGATACCATCTATGTGCTTTTTCCTCTTTTGTTCCGTCACGGTGCAAAAGCTGCATATTCGTTCCTCCAAATCCTGTTCATCATGATTCTACCACTAAAAAAGGGCTCTCGCGAGCCCTTTTTATGGTTGCTATTTCAAACTAGTCAGGGTTTATGCTTTTGGATCATTCTCCTTGGCCGCTTCGGCAGCTCTTTCAACTGCGTCAGCCGCTTCAGCGATTTCTCCCTCTGCGATCATCTGTTCCAGTTCCTTGTTGTGTCTTGCGCTGATCGCATCGCAGCTCTTCTTGAACGCTTCCTGAATCTCTGCCTTGGAAGGCTCTACCTTTCTTGAGACGAGGTAAAGGATTATGCAAGCAGCTGCGCAGACGATGGTTACGATCCACAGAACAACTCTGATTGTTCCAACGATCGTATCAACATTGGCTGCTTCCAGGATTCCATCGAAGTAATCTCCGGACTCCCATGCATCCTCTGTGCCCCATCCTTCATACCAAGGTTCGAATACCTGAGCAATCAGGTTCATGATTGTGATGATCAGAAGCAGGAAGGAAATCCTTCTTGTATCGCCTACCGCGAGTCCTGTTCTTGGGTTGCATACAAATGCTTCAGGATCTTTCTTTGACAGTCCGCCGTACATTCTTCTCCAGATGAAGTAGAGTATCGGTCCGGTAAGAAGTCCGATCATTCCGCCCAGATAGTAGTCAGATCCATTGACGAAGAACGCGAAGATCGCCACGCATGTAGGAACAATGCAGATAACTCCAAGAAGTCCGTTTCCTCCAGGAATGCGGAAGACGTAATCTTCTTCAGGGATTCTGTGCCTCAGTATCATTGCTGAGATATATACCATTACGTAGGATGAGAGCAACAACGCTACATCCAGTACGATGATGAATCCGAACGGGAACATGCAGAACAGCAGGTTGAAGATACCGACAGACAGTACTGCGACGTAAGGTACACCGTACTTCTTGTCAACCTTAACCATGACCGGAGGCGTCAGATGGTCATCCGCCAATGCGAAGAATCCTCTGGATCCGGACGCAATGTATGTGTTATAGATTGAGCACTGTGCCAGAATCGCCACGATGACGAATATGATGCCCCATACCGGACCCCAGAAGGTTGATACAACGTCCGCGTATCCGACTGTTCCGGGCTCTGTTCCCCAATTATCGTACTGACCAATTGAACCGAGTCCCGCAGTTGTCGGCAGGATGTATACTGCCATAATCAGCGGAATCGTAACCAGCGTTCCTTTCGGGATGACCTGCGGATTCGCAACTTCTCCTGCGATAGTCGACATGGATTCATAACCGGAGTACATCCACATGGCAATGGAAATTCCGCCTGCAATGTAGAAGAACCAGTCTTCGATTCCCTCTGCAGGTTCCGGCGTCATCTGGAATGTTACCGATGGATCGCTGCCCCAGTTGAGGAATCCACAGAGTGCTACGACTCCGAACGCTACCATAACGAGAATAGAAAGAATCGTGCTTACTGCACCTACGTCTTTTACACCTCTGATATTGATTAGTGTAAAGATTGCAATCATGCAGAACTTCAGCGCGAATTCTCCGCCAATACCCATATCCCACACGGTTGCAGCGTAGCCGCCTGCCAGGATAACATATGAGGTATTGTCGATGTAGATGGAGATTGTTCTCCACCAACCTGCCTGGAATCCCCAGAATTCTCCGAGAGCTTCCTGGACCCACTTGTAGTAGCCGCCTTCCTGCGGACGCACTGAACCAAGTTCAGACGCGACAAGTCCGAATGGCAGACCCCATACAAACGGGAGCACGCACAGCATGACGATGGTGAGTCCTGGTCCGCATTCCGGGATCATTTCCTCGATACCATAGCATCCTGCTGCTACCAGGCAGAAAATCATGAATACGACAGTGGAGACCTTGATCTCATGCTTTTTCAAGCCGTGATCGCCGGTCGCAGCCACTGCTGCCTGTGCCTGACTCATAATAATCCTCCTTAAAAACAGATATAATTATGACGATAATATTAAGAATGATAATTAGTTCTTAACAACTAAATTATAGCACCTTAATAATTTCTTTCAATGTATTTCTCAGAATATTTTGTTGCCTCAAAAAACAAAAAGCGCGCCGTTGGCGCGCCGCGTTTTCATGAAATGTTTTTGTTGCTTTTGCATTAGTTGTTGATGTACCACCAGACTGTTCCGATGATTCCCGCGATGGCCATGATCGGGAACAGCACGATAGCGATTCGCTCCCCAATGATATCCCGCCTCGTTTTGACGTACTCCTTGGCCACTGCATTGTCATCATAATGGATGCTGCGGTCGTAGATGTACTTGGCGCTGCAGGTGATATCCAGGTCTTCCCATCCGAGGGCTCCGTCTTTTACGACAGGTTTTGTGAAAATATCCTCGTTCATAAGCGGAATGAACGCCGGCCCTCTCAGGCGGTGACTGTCAAAAAGACGCACGTCTCCGTTGCTGAATTCCAACCGCAGAGACCGCGGGTTCAACGCCCTTGCTGCCGTGATTTCAAGAATCTTTTTTTCTTCGCCCATGAATCATAACCTTTCTGTCAGTAATCTGTCACAGGAAGAGTATACCACAAAAGGGGCGTAACGCAACTAAGCGAACGCCCCTTTTCAGTTCCGTCATTCATCAAACAACAATTACTTGTTGATTGGTGGGAATGCCTCTTCGAATGTCTTCTCATCACCGTGCAGTGTAACAATAGGACCGACTTTACCTGTTCTGGTAAGGATCTGGTATACGATCATCGGAATCACGATGGCTGATGTCGCAACGCAGAAGATTACAAGACCACCGCCGGTATCGCCGACTGCGATATCAGGTTCAAGTCCCTGTTCGATCATGCCGTTAATGTAGGCATTTTCAACAGGTGTGGCGAATGCAAGCATGATCAGGCAGATGATCTGCGCAATGAGTGCGAACCACGGTACCCATGATAATGGTTTCGGCACCTTGGCCTTCAGCACCTTCTCAGGATCATATCCGTTTCTCTTAAGTCTCGTACGCATTCTCTTCTGAGCCGCGATGATACCTACCCAAGCCAGAGTTCCGGTGAATCCGGACATGCACAGCAGTGAACCATACAGGTCGGAGAGTGCTCCGGTTACTTCTGAAACCAGGCCAGTGATCAGAACGAGCCACATGAACGCCATGGTGAAGAATACGGCGTTTCTCGGTGCCTGGTTCTTCGACAGGTGGCTCAGGAACTTCGGAGCCAGACCCTCTGTGGACAGACCATACATCGCACGGACTGTTCCGTAGAATCCTGTGTTACCACAGGAGAACGCAGCTACCATGACGACCGCGCAGAAGATGTAGAAGAACGGCGTCAGCCCGTAGTCTCTTGCTACTTCCGCGAATACCGGCGTACTGTCGTCTGCCAGAGCAGTCGGGTAGATCAGGATGACCAGAAGGATCGGTGCCAGGTACAGGGCGACGATACGATATACGACGCTTCTGCATGCCTTCGGTACCGCGACCTCAGGGTTCTTCGATTCCGCAGCCGCCAGACCGACGATCTCAGTACCCTGCATGGTTACCAGTACTACTACCATCATTACCGAGATGATCAGTATGCCATGCGGGAACCAGTTGTCGAATACGCTGTATTCAGGCTGGAAGTTGATGCCAGCACCCTTGAATCCTTCGGTGATATTGTAGGCCGTGAGTTCGCCCTGCGGGCTGCCCCAGAAGCCGACCCAGATACCGAGTCCGACAAGGATGAACAGAATGATGATGATAACTTTTGTAATGGCCAGACCGGATTCGATCTTCGCGAATATATCTACCGCGAAGCAGTTGATCAGGGTCAGTGCCATCATGGTGCCTACCGCGAAGGCAATGTACGCTACTGTACTCGTGATGCCTGTGATAGCCTGCAATGCTGCCGATACAGCGATCGCTTCTGACGGTACATAGCATACCCAGTTGAACCAGAATGCCCAACCGAAACCGGTGGATACTGTTGGTCCAAGGAATTCATTGGTGTACGCAATGAATGATCCGGAACGCGGCAGGTTTACCAAGAGCTCTGCATAGGATATCATCAGACCGAATACGATGACACCTACGAGCAGGAATGCCCAGAATACACCAGGACCCATAACTTCGATGTCCCAGCCAACGCCCAGGAAGTAGCAGGATCCGATAACGCCGCCCAGGCCGATGAATGCGACCTGCCATTCAGCAATACCACGCTTTAGATCCTGTGAACCTTCTTCGACAGCCGCAACTGCCTTTTTTTCTTCGTCCATAAGATTCCTCCTAAAAGCTTATTGAAATAATAGCGGATAAATAATATACAGTAATAATTTTTTCACACACTAGATTATATTCTTATACCCAAACAACGTCAATGCATTAAAGTGTTGTTTGAAAGAATTAGTTTGCACAAAAAATAAAACACGCCCTGTCAGAACAGCGCGTATTTGATGATACTGAGAACGATTATGATGCCCAGAATTCCTCCGCCGAACGCAAGGGCATTCTTCATCGGATGCCGTCGGAGGCGCATGAAGGCGAACCCGAGCAGAGCCAGAACGACTGCGCCGCTCCATTTCATTACAACGGGATTACTTCCTATTTCTTCAAGAGTCTGCAGGAAACCGTCCATACTATTCCCTCCTCTAGAGTTCTCTTCTGCCCTCAATGGCCTTGAGGAGCGTTACTTCATCGGCGTATTCCAAGTCGCCGCCCACTGGAATACCGTGAGCAATCCTCGACACTTTGAT
>JAILDT010000108.1 GCA_024689085.1 Clostridia bacterium
CCACCTTTGCCAACTCCCTGAAGATAATGGGCCTGAGCCCTATCGTCGTGAAGACCCGTCGAGGAAGAATGTTTCTTGTAAATACGCTTCTTGTAAGAGGTACGAAGGATGCATGATGTAAAAAGTATCTTGTCTCTTCTCTGGGTCTACGAACGGGAACGTCAGGTTCTCGGGAAGCAAAAAGGCCGGTTCCGGGATGATCCGGGATCGGCCATAAATCATGAAGCTGTGAACAGCCTGCTGGTATAACCGAACACAGAAACATGACGAAAGCCCGCCGGACCAGCCAATCAGACTGGAATCCGGCGGGCTTCCTGAATCCTGAGCAGCGACCTGTAAACCGCTTCTTACGCGACGGTTTCGATTCGGATCATGTTGGTGTTTCCGCTCTCGCCGTTGGTGTTGCCTCCGGTCATGACGACGGTGTCGCCGGCCTGAAGATGCAGCACTTCCTTGGCCTCGCGCAGAGCGAAATAATTCAGTACATCCATACTGGGGAACTGCTCTGTCAGCATCGGGATTACACCCCAGGACAGCGCTAGTTTATACCAGGCCTTCTTTCCGGTGGCAAGGCCCAGAATCGTGATGGGCGCCCGGAATCGCGAAACCATTCTGACCGTGAGCCCGCTGAGCGAAGTGACGATGATCGCTTTCGCGTCCAGGTCGATGGCCATGGTGCAGGCGGCGTGGGAGATCGCATCAACACGGTTCCGGATGGAGAACGACTGAGTCTGGAACCGGGCCGCATAATTGATGTGGTGCTCGGTCTCTTCCGCGATTTCACTCATCACCCGGACGGAATCGACCGGGTACTTTCCGGCAGCCGATTCGCCCGAAAGCATGATGGCGCTGGTTCCGTCATAGACTGCGTTGGCCACATCGCTGATTTCGGCACGCGTGGGACGGGGATTCGTAATCATACTCTCCAGCATCTCCGTGGCGGTGATCACCCGCTTCCCGAGCATCCTGCACTTGCTGATCAGGTACTTCTGGATGGCCGGCAGCTCCGTAAAGGGAACCTCCACACCGAGATCGCCGCGGGCGACCATGATCCCTTCGCATGCCGTGCAGATTTCCTCGATGTTGTCCACGCCGGATTGGTTCTCAATTTTCGCGATCACGTCGATGTTTTTGCCGCCGTGCTCATTCAGGAAGGTGCGCAGGTCAATTAGGTCCTGCTTGCAGGAGACAAAAGAGGCGGCAACAAAGTCCACATCGTTCTCAATTCCGAAGAGCAGATCCGACTTGTCCTGGGCACTGAGATAAACCTGCTTCATGACTTTGCCGGGGAAACTCATGCTCTTCCGGTCGGACAGAACGCCTCCGGTGAGCACCTTGCAGTGAATATCGCCGTCCTGGATTTCCCGGACCTCGAAAATCACAAGCCCGTTGTTGACCAGAATGCGGTCTCCAACATCCAGATCATCCGCCAGTCCCTTATAGCTGACCGAGACGATGTCCTTGTCCCCCTCAACTTCTCTGGTCGTAAACGTGAAGTCATCTCCGTCTTTCAGGCTGACTTTTCCGTTCTTGAAGGTGCGGATGCGGTACTCGGGACCTTTTGTATCCAGCATGATGGCGATCGGCAGGTGCAGCTCTTCACGGACAGACTTGATCATGTCGATCTTATGCTGGTGCTCTTCATGGGTGCCGTGAGAGAAGTTCAGCCTGGCCACGTTCAGGCCCTGAAGGCACATTTCCTTGAAAACGGCGGGATCCTCGCTGGAGGGGCCGATGGTACAGATGATTTTAGTTTTCCTCATGAATTACAATACTCCTTCCAGTTCAGTTTTCTGTATTTGATAAAATGATTGTACTATGGAGAACGGGAAGCGGTCAAGAGAAAAAAATAGAGGAACGGCGCTGCCCCAAAATAGTAATAAATGCTATTAAGAGGCAACGCCGCCTTTTTGTAGTTTTTGCGCTTCTTTTGAGAAAGCCTCTGCATCCGAGAACCGGAGCTCATGGAGATTGCCGCTGGTCTGATGGGCATTCCCGAATTTGACGGAGATGCCTTTCGGGAACAGGTGGACCATATCACGATGGTGAAAAGCAGCCTGCTGGAATTCACCTTCGCGGACGGTCACACCGAGGAAGCGGAATACTCCACAAAGCGTAAGATGCCGGGATGGACCGCTGAGCGACGCGCAGCTTTTGAGGCCAGACCCAAGCGGCAAGTCTTCGAAGAGCAGCGGAAAGCCATGAGCGAAAGAATGAAACAGATAAGGAGGGAGCGGTATTGGAACAGCAAAGGAAAGTCCAAACAATCCCAGCAACCCTGACGCGGTTTACTGCCACGCCGCTTTCCGCGCAGAAGAAACGGAAGGTCGCCGGGTATGCTCGCGTCTCCACTGATCACGATGATCAGTTCACGAGCTACGAGGCGCAGATCGACTACTACACCAATTACATCAAGGGCCGGGACGATTGGGAATTTGTGTCCGTATACACCGACGAGGGCATCACGGGCACCAGCACCAAGCACCGCGAGGGCTTCAAACGCATGATCGCGGATGCGCTGGACGGCAGGATCGACCTCATCGTCACCAAGTCCGTCAGCCGCTTTGCGCGGAACACGGTCGACTCTCTGACCACCATCCGGCAGCTGAAGGAAAACGGCATCGAGGTCTATTTTGAGAAGGAAAACATCTGGACCTTCGACGGCAAGGGTGAGGTCCTGCTGACCATCATGAGCAGCCTCGCGCAGGAGGAAAGCCGGTCCATCTCGGAGAACTGCACATGGGGCCAGAGAAAGCGCTTTGCAGACGGCAAGGTCACGGTTCCCTTCAAACGGTTCCTCGGCTACGACAGAGGCGAGGATGGGAATCTGGTGATCAACCCGGAGCAGGCCGAAGTGGTCAAGCGCATCTACGGCATGTTCCTCAAGGGCATGACGCCTCACGGCATCGCTAAGACGCTGACCGACGAAGGTGTCCCGACACCGGCAGGCAAGCACCAGTGGGGCCAGACCACCATCAAGAGCATCCTGTCGAACGAGAAGTAC
>JAILDT010000123.1 GCA_024689085.1 Clostridia bacterium
CATCTGCATGGAGTTCCTCATGGGCCAGTCCCTGAAGAACGCCCTGTACTGTCTCGGTGAGACGGACATAGTGCGTGAACTGGTCGAGGGCAGGGGAATGTCTCTGGACGATGTGTTCGACTGTGAGCCTGACGCGGGCCTTGGCAACGGAGGACTGGGAAGACTCGCAGCGTGCTTCCTGTCAGCCCTTGCTACCGGAAATTATGACGCGACGGGCTTCTCCCTCAGGTATGAGTACGGTCTCTTTAGACAGAAGATTGAAGACGGATGGCAGGTTGAACTGCCGGACAACTGGATTCCGGGCGGCGGAGTCTGGCTCAACAAGAAAGACGACGACCCGTTCTACGTAACGTTCTACGGCAGATACAACGAATGGTGGGATGAAGACGGTCTGAAATTCTCCCTCGAGGAGCCTCAGGTCATCAAGGCGATTCCTTATGACATGTACGTTCCGGGAGCCGGAAACGACGCTGTCGAGAGACTCCGCCTATGGAGGGCGATCGACTCCGAAGGCTTCGACATGGAGAGCTTCAACAGTGGAGATTTCACCAGAGCGGCCCAGAAAAACAACAGAGCGGAAGCCATAACAAAAGTTCTCTATCCGCCTGACAACATCGAGGAGGGCAAGGAACTCAGACTCAAGCAGCAGTACTTCATGGTTTCGGCTTCATGCCAGAACATCGTGCGCGACCACATGCAGCTTCACGGCACGCTGGACAACTTCCATCTGTGCAACGTCATACATATCAACGACACGCATCCTGCTCTTTGCATACCTGAACTCATGAGGATATTCATGGACGATTACGGATGCTCATGGGATTACGCGTGGGAGCGCGTGCTGGGATCCGTTTCATATACGAACCACACAGTGCTGGCCGAGGCTCTGGAGAAGTGGAAGACATCACAGATTCAGGCTCTGGTTCCGCGTGTGTTCTCGATCATCTCCGAGATAGACCGCAGGTTCCGCGAGTACATGTACTCCAAGTTCCCGGGAGACCACGGCAAGGTTGATTACACGGCTGTGCTCGGCGGCGGACAGGTGAGGATGGCCAACCTTTCGGTCATAGGATCACACAAGGTCAACGGAGTTTCAGCTCTGCACTCGCAGATCCTCAAGGACGACCTGTTCCACGATTACTTCCTGGCCCAGCCGGACAAGTTCACCAACGTAACGAACGGCATCGCCTACAGAAGATGGCTGTGTCAGGCGAACCCTGAACTGGCTTCGCTCATAGACGATTGCATCGGCACGGATTACCGCAGAGACGACCGCAGGCTCGAGGACTTCTTCCGCTACCGTGAGGACGCGGCTGTCTGCGAGAGGCTGGAACAGATAAAGCGCGACAACAAGGCCAGATTTGCCGACAAAATGAAGAAAAAGTCCGGCGTGGAGATAGATCCGGACTCCATCTTCATCGTTCAGGCAAAGAGACTTCACGAATACAAGAGACAGCTGATGAACGCTCTGCGAATCATCAGCCGCTATCAGATGCTCAAGGATAATCCGAATATCGACATGAGACCGGAGACGTATCTCTTCGCCGCAAAGGCAGCCCCGAGCTACTTCCTGGCGAAGAGAGTAATCGAGCTTATCTGCAAGCTCGGCGAGGAGATAGACCGCGACCCTGTAATATCGTCGAAGCTGAAGGTCGTCTTCCTCGAAAACTACAGCGTTTCCATGGCGGAAAGCCTCATGCCGGCGACAGAGATCTCAGAGCAGATTTCCCTGGCGGGTAAGGAAGCCAGCGGAACAGGCAACATGAAGATGATGATAAACGGCGCCGTTACGATCGGAACTCTCGACGGAGCGAATGTTGAGATCCGTGAAGCGGTCGGACCTGACAGCATCTTCATATTCGGCAAGCGTGAGCATGAGGTAAGGCAGGCGCTTCAGGACGGATACAACGCGTACGATGTTTACGCGAATGATCCTGTGCTGAAGAGAGCTGTGGATTCACTCCAGAAAGGCTTCGCCGGAAAGAGCTTCGACGTGCTCAACGATTACCTGCTCATGCCTTCGTACAGCATAGCCGACCCGTACATGTGTCTGCTTGACTTTGAGGATTACTGCAGAGCCCATGACGACATTCAGGCGGCTTACGAAGATCGCAGGAGATGGAACACGATGTCCATCGAGAATATTGCAAAGGCAGCAAGATTCGCGGCTGACAGAAGCATCCGCGATTACGCTGACCGCATTTGGAATACGGCTCCTGTCAGTGACAGATAGACAGGATTTAGTGATAAAGAAGATAGTAAAGGGTGTAAAAGATGGGCAGACAATTACGCGGCAGCTTAATGCTGTTCACAACAGCGCTCATATGGGGTACCGCCTTCGTCGCTCAAAAGAGCGGCATGGACGCGATGCCGCCTGTGGCGTTTAACGGAATCCGTACCGTAATAGGCGGTATAGCGCTGCTTCCGGTCATCTACATCATGACCCGGGTTGCAAAGAACAAAGGCACGTACCATAAGGAGACGCTTCAGGAGAAGAAGACCCTCTGGATAGGGGGCATCTGCTGCGGGCTTGCTCTTTGCGCGGCCGGGAACATCCAGCAGATAGGAATGTGCTACACGACGGCGGGCAAGACCGGATTCATAACGGCGCTGTACGTTATTCTCGTGCCGCTGCTCGGGCTGATTCTGAAGCAGAAGATCCGCCCTATATTCTGGGCGTGCGTCGTCGCTTCGGCGATCGGGCTTTATCTGCTCTGCATTCCGGCTGACGGCGGCTTTGGAAGCGTAAACAAGGGTGACCTGATCATACTGCTGTGCTCGCTCATGTTCGCGTTCCACATTCTGACCATAGACTACTTTTCACCGAAAGCGGACGGAGTCAAGCTGTCGTGCATACAGTTCTTCGTGGCGGGAGGGCTGTCATGTCTTCTGATGTTCATAATCGATCCGGCTCTGGGATTCAGTCTGCCGACGTGGGCGAACATCCAGGCGGGATGGTTCGAGATACTGTACGCCGGCATAATGTCCTGCGGAGTTGCCTACACGCTGCAGGTGGTGGGACAGAAGGATGTTGAGCCGACCCTGGCGTCGATGATTCTCTGCCTCGAATCTGTATTCGCGGTAATAGCCGGCGCGATCCTCCTGGGCGAAACAATGGGTCCAAGGGAAATAATAGGCTGCGTGCTCATGTTCGTAGCCATAATGGTAGCCCAGCTTCCATCGAAGGATCCTGCGGCGGAGATAGAAAAGAAATAATCAGTCTGCTTTTGCAGACAGTTACATCTGACTTAATGACGGGACGCGCCTTTTGATGGTGCGTCCTAATAATATGGCGATGATGATTTTCGCGATGTCGAAGACCACGAAAGGAAGCACACCCGCTGCAATAGCGGCTTTTATGTCCATTCCTGCCGATATGGACAGCCACGCGGTGCCGAACGCGTAAAGAACAATAAGGCCAAGCAGCATGCCGAGAAACTGGATGACTACATTGTCGTTGAAACGGTGGATGAACCATCCTGCTATGAGAGCAGCGAAGATGTATCCGAGCAGGTATCCGCCTGTCGGACCGGCGATTTTACCGAAACCTCCGGCAAAGCCTGAAAAAACAGGAACCCCGACAGCCCCTATCAGAAGATAGAGGGTAACCGCGATAGTCCCTCGTTTTGTGCCGAGAATGTAGACGCTCAGGAATATCGCAAGCGGCACAAGAGTGATCGGGACAGGCCCTACAGGAATTGTAAGAGGCCCCAGAATACAGAGAACCGCTGCCATAAGAGCGATTGATGTAATTGAAAAAGCTTTTGAAGTCGTACCACTGGATGTCATATTATCCTCCTGCTTGGGGCCTCTCTGTAACGTCAGCCAGGCCAAAGTCAACAATTAAATATACTTGGTTTACAATCGGATAATAACATCGGATAGTCTACATGTCAACAAACTAGTGTTATAATACAGGCATGAAAAAAGTGGCTTTCATTCTGCCGATTCTCGCGGGAGTGTGTTTCGGTTCAATCGGAATATTCATCAGACTGTTCAGTGAAGCGGGGTTCAACAACATGGCGATTCTCTCGACCAGAAACGCCATATCCGCGCTTATACTGTTAATTTTCATGTTCATTTACGACAGGAGTCTGATCAGGTGCAGACTGAGGGATCTGCCGGTCCTTCTCGGCGGCGGATTCATCGGAATGACTCTGACGAATGTCTTTTATAACATAGCCGTGCTGAATCTTTCCCTTGGCTTTGCTGGAGTTCTCATAGGTCTGTCGCCGGTTTACGTAGTCGTAATAGCGGCTTTCCTGTTCAAGGAAAGAGCAACCCGCAGGAAGCTGTTCGGCATGGCTCTGGCCATAATAGGCGTAGTTATGGTCAGCGGCGTGATCGAAAACGGCATTACGTTCACGGCGCTGGGCCTTGCGGCTGGTCTTCTGTCAGGAGTCTTCTACGGAATGACAAGTATCTTTACGAAGATCTGCATCGGCAGGGGCTACAACGGACTTACGATAACATTCTACGCGGTGCTCATAACCGCGCTGACCACGGCGCCATTCGCCAACTGGGGGCAGGTTGCCGAATACACTGCCGCATCTCCAATGTCTCACTCGCTGCTCATGATAGCCCACGCCCTGATCGGCGCCGCGCTGCCGTACCTCATGCTCAACGTTTCCCTGAGGTTCATTGAGGCAGGGAAGGCTTCGATTCTTACATCGAGCGAGCCGGTATCGGCGATGCTTTTTGGAGCTTTTGTATACGGTGAAAAACTGACTGTAATATCCGCCGCGGGCATGGCCATAGCAGTTACGGCATTCGGAATAATAAGCACCGACAGGCGCACTTAGTTCTTTGATAACAATTTGTGATGATTTATAATATAGATAACGGAGGTAAATGAGATGAAAGTAAGATTTAATGAAAATCAGGAGATCGTTAACGCCATAAAAGAAGGTCTGGAGAAGACGGGCGGCTACTGCCCTTGCAGAATCGAACGCACCGAAGAAAACAAGTGCATGTGCAAGGAGTTCCGCGACCAGATTGCAGACCCTGAATTCGAAGGCTACTGCCACTGCATGCTCTACTACAAGTCTCTTGAAGACTGACGCAAAGGGGGGTTATTCATGCAGTATGAGATGACGTGGAGAGTGCAGTACTATGAGACCGACAGAATGGGCATAGTACATCACTCCAATTACGTAAGGTATTTTGAGACTGCTAGAACTGAATTCATACGGGACGCAGGCCTACCTTACTACCGAATTGAGGAACTTGGGATATACATTCCTGTGATCGGAGTCAAGATTGACTACAAGACGGGCGCAGTTTATGACGAGGTTCTTTCGCTGGCCTGCACACTGACTGAACTGTCCCACGCGTCCTTTGAGTTGGAGTACGAGGTGAAGAACGCTGAGACAGGCCAGCTCCACGCGAAGGGATGGAGCAGGCAGGCTTTTACAGACAAGACCTTCAGACCGGTGGTCATCAAAAAAGCCGCGCCTGAAATATACGAAGTGTTCAGGAGACTCTACGAGGACGACAAGTAGGATGAAGCCCCAGGCCATTATCATCATCAATTCAGTTCTGACAAAAGCGGTGTACGCGCTGTACCCGCTTCTGCTCATATATCTTGCGGTTTACCACCTGACAGACAAGCAGCCCGGCTTCATGCCGGCTGTTCTTGTGCCCGGCATATCTTTTGTGCTGCTCACAGTATTCCGGAACATGATCAACGCGCCGCGTCCATATGAGATGCCCGGCGCCAAACCGCCTATCATAAAAAAAGACGCCCCGGGAAAGTCGTTTCCGAGCCGTCATGTTTTTTCTATTTTTGTAATCGCCGTTACGGTGTTCTGGGTCTGGCCCATTCCGGGGATCATCGTCGGCGCTGCGGGAGCGCTTCTCGCCTGGTGCAGAGTTGCCGGCGGCGTTCATTTTCCTCGCGATGTCATCGCGGGAGCTCTTATCGGAATAGGATGCGGGCTTTTGGGATACTACGTGATCCTGCCGCTAATTTAGCATACCGCCGCTAATCCAGCCTGTTGAGTCTGCCGCCATCAAGCCAGCTTGAAAGATTATCAGCAAGCACGTCGATTACCATCTGGCGCATCTCTTTTGGTGCCCAGGAATTGTGCGGGGTGATGACGCAGTTATCAAGACCCAGAAGCGGACAGTCAGCCTCAGGGGGTTCCTTTTCGAGAACATCCAATCCGGCGCCTGCCAGACGGCCGGACCGCAGTGCATCCGCGAGAGCGGCTTCGTCGATGAGACCGCCGCGCGCTGTGTTGATCAGAATCGCGCCCGGCTTCATTTGCTCTATGAACTCTGAGTTGATCATGTGCTCATTATCCGCGGTGAGAGGGCAGTGAAGGGTGACGAAGTCGGATTTTACGGCTGCCTCCCGGTCACGGCTGTATACGTTCACTGTCATGCCGAAGGCCTCCGCGATCTGCCCCACCTTCTTTCCGATCTGACCGTAGCCTATGATGCCGATGCTTTTGCCGGCCAGCAAAGTGATCGGTTTCTTCCAGTAGCAGAAATAAGGGTTGCTCGTCCATTCGCCCGAATTCACTGATTCCGTGTGCAGTCCGACGCTATTGGTCAGCTCCAGAATGAGGGCAAAAACGTGCTGTGCCACAGCGTCCGTCGCGTAAGCGGGAATGTTGGTAACAGCTATGCCGAGATCCGATGCCGCAGCAACGTCGACGTTGTTGTAGCCCGTCGCTGTCAGGCCGACGTATTTCAGGTTCGGAGCCTGCTCCATCACCTGTCTCGTGATTTTTGTTTTGCTTGTGAAAACGACCTCGCAGTCGCCTATCCGCGGAATGAGATCATCATTGTAGCTGCTGTCGTACACGGTAAACTCGTCGCACAGACTGCCGAGCTTGTCCCAGCTCAGATCGCCCGGGTTGATTGTATATCCATCAAGTAAAACTGCCTTCATTCTTCTGCCTCCGTTATAGCTAAAGGTTCATTTGCCTTTGCATGAGTTAAGCGGATTCATTGTACAATAGCAACTGTGGAAAGTCCAGCCGTCATGTGATACAATAATTCTGTATGAAAACCATAGTAGCAGCGACGAGAAACAGACACAAAATCGAAGAGATAGGAGAAATTACCGGCCGTTTTGGGATGTCAATCATCTCCAGGGACGAAGCCGGAGTTCCGCCTGTCGAGATTCCCGAAACGGGCAAAACATTCGAGGAGAATTCGTACATAAAAGCCTATGAGATCATGAAACTCTGCGGACAGATAACCGTGGCGGATGACTCTGGCCTTGTTGTTGATTGCCTCGATGGAGCACCCGGTGTATTTTCCGCGCGCTTCGGCGGGTTTGAAGGCCTCTGGCCGGACGATGAAGACGCTGCAAAGGCAGACCGTCCGGCAGCTGATACGCCTGACAGCGACAACAACGCTAAACTCATTCGTCTTATTAAAGACGTTCCATACGAGAAAAGAACTGCCAGATTCGTATCTGTCATAACCATGGTATATCCCGACGGGAAGACTCTGGTTGCCAGAGGTACGGTCGAGGGGCATCTTGTTCTTGAGGAGAGAGGGGACAACGGGTTCGGATATGACCCGCTCTTTGTGCCTGAAGGATACGACAGGACATTCGGGGAGCTGGGACATGAGATAAAGAATTCAATCAGCCACAGAGCCAGGGCTCTGCAGGTTTTGCATGAGAAACTGGAGAAGGAAATTTGAGCAATCTCATAAACAGATTCAAAAGAATGTTCATAGTGGGATTCCAGCAGATCCAGGACCCTTATTACCATGGGTTCGCGGCGCAGATATCCTTTTATCTGATGCTGTCCGTAGTACCGATCCTGATTCTTATCATCCAGGTTCTGGGTCTTCTCGGCATCAGTATGGAAACGGCGTTGAATCTGATTGAAGATTACACCGGAAACCGCATCTCCAATGTCGTCAGCATGCTCTTCCAGTTCAGTTCTCTCGGCTTTGGAAACATCGTCTTCCTGATCATCGCCTTCTGGGCGGGGTCCCGGGCATCGTTTTCCATTTCGCGTATTGCGAACTACACGATGACGGAAGGGAAGAACACAGGAAAGAACTACTTTATCGAGAGAGCCCGCGCCATTGTGACCATGCTCCTGACCATGATCAGCCTCGTCGTCGCCATCGTCATCCTCTGCTACGGCAAGATCATTCTGATCGGTGTTCTGACGGCGCTCCGGGTTGAGGATCTCGCCTTTGTCGACAGTTTCTGGCTGTGGCTCCGGTGGCCGCTGGGCTTCGTGCTCTACTTTCTCATCATCGGTTACAACTACTACATTCTCCCGACAGTCAGGAAACCATTCCGGACAGTGATCCCGGGGGCGTTCTTCGCTGCCATCGGCATGTTGATCGTGAGCTGGGCCTACACTTTCTACACAAGCAGCCTTGTCAACTACGACATCATGTACGGCGCCCTGTCATCGGTCGTCGCGCTCATGATCTGGTTCCTGCTGCTGTCCTGGGTTCTGATTCTGGGGCTGATGTGCAATAAGGTCATCGAAGACACGAGCCATCCGTACAGCAAACGCGATGTGCCGGAGGAAATCGAGGAAATCAGGTGGTTCCGGAACCGCTCTTACGGGCGCAACAGTAAGTTCGATATGGACCCTGACGACGTGAATATCTCCGTCATCAAGGACATTCTCGCCGGAGGCAGCCCGGATAAAAGCGAAGACGGCGGAGAAGACAAGAGAAAACCAATCAATAAACAGTAAAATGGGGCATATCCATACTGTCTGAAGCGTGCATTTATGGTATAATTGCCTTGAAAAAAACAACTGGAGGAAACACTAATAATGAAAGAGATTAGAATCGGACTTCTGGGACTTGGAAACATAGGAACAGGAACCTATAAGGCCCTGGAGATGAATAGAGAAATCATTGAGAAAAGAGTCGGGGCGAAGGTCAATATCGTCAAGATTCTCGAGAAGGATATCGACAGGGAACGCGACATAACGGTATCGCGCGAACAGTTCGTTTCCGACCCGGATGAGATCTTCAAAGATCCTGATATCGATATCGTCATTGAGCTTCTGGGCGGCGTTGAACCGGCGGCCACATTCATGGAGACTGCCATGAGGAACGGAAAGCATGTGATCACGGCGAACAAGGCGGCAGTGGCGGCAAATTATCCGCGCCTCATGAAGGCGGCCGAGGAGAACGGCGTGCAGTTCAAGTTCGAAGCCAGCGTAGGCGGCGGCATTCCTGTGCTGAATCCGCTGGACTGCGGCGCGAGAGCGAACGACTATACGGAAGTCCTCGGTATCGTCAACGGAACGACGAACTACATTCTCCACAAGATGAGCACCGAGGGAATGGATTACGCCGACGCTCTGAAGGACGCCCAGGAGAAAGGTTTCGCTGAGGCGGACCCTACCGCTGACGTGGAAGGCATCGACGCGGCCAACAAACTGAGCATTCTGATGGCGCTCATGTTCGGCAAGTACGTCCATCCGGACGACATCCCGACGACAGGCATCAGTGGTATCACCAAGGAAAAAATCGAAGAAGCAAAGGCAAACGACTGCGTTATCAAGCTCATCGCACACGCTACCGTCAAGGAAGACGGGGATATCGACTACGAAGTCAGACCGACATACATCAGAACCTACCACCCGCTGGCCGGCGTACTTGAAGAGTACAATGCCGTTTACGTCAAAGGCAATCTGGTGGGCAAGCTTATGTTCTACGGACCGGGTGCAGGCCCGCTCCCGACGGGAAGCGCAGTGCTGGGTGATGTGATGGAAATCGCGAAGACGATGGATCTGGAATAACGGAGGACGGATGATGGCAACTTTACTGAAAGAGTGGCAGAAACTGATAGGCAATCAGACCAAAGAGACATTCAATGAATTCTGGGAAGAGTACAGCGGTGCTGAAACGAAGATTTACAGCGACATACTGGATCATCCACAGGAGAAGATGACGGGAACGGTCGGAGAACTTGCGGAGAAGTACGACGTGCGGCCGGTCATATTCATGGGATTCCTGGACGGCGTCAACGAGAGTATCACGGCGCCGAATGATCTCGAGAACATGGATCTGGATTCGGAAGTCGAAGTCGAGATCATTCCGGAGAAGCTGTTCTTCAACATGCTGAAGGCGGAGGCGGATTATCTGTACAGCCTTGAGCAGTGGGAAGACGTTCTCGGCGAGGAGAAGATGGTCCAGATCGCGAAAGAATACAAGCAGTCGAAAACAGTAAGACGGGCGACGCCTAAAATCGGACGCAACGATCCTTGCCCTTGCGGAAGCGGCAAGAAGTATAAGCATTGCTGCGGCAGATAATGAACGATATTAAGCTGGGTTTTGACCTTACAATTGAGCAGTCCCAGAAACTGGTGATGACGCCGGAACTGATCCAGGCGATTCAGATACTCCAGTTCAGCACCCAGGAGCTTGATGCTTTTGTACAGGAACAGCTCCTGGTTAATCCTGTGCTCGAACAGGATCAGGAACGGCCGGCGCCGGAGAATGCGGAGCAGCCGGAGGGGAGCCGGGAAGAGGAAAAACTCGACTGGAAGGAGTTCATCAGAAGCGGCAGCTACGATGACATCAGCTACAAAGGCTACCGGGACAGGGACGAAGACCGCCCGGACGCTTTTGAACGATACGTCACCAATGAAGTGACACTGCCGGAGCACCTCATGTTCCAGTATCAGTTTGCTACGGTGGACAAGGGATGCCGGAAAGTCGGCAAATACATCATAGAGTCTCTCGATGAGAACGGATACATGACCTCCACCACGGGGGAGATCGCGAAGGCGACCGGGATCTGCGAGGAGAAGGTCTGCGAAGCACTCGACATCATCCACGGATTCGACCCGGCCGGCGTTGGCGCCAGAAACCTGGCGGAGTGTCTGAAACTGCAGCTGGAAGCGAAAAACGAGCTGACACCGCAGATGGATGAAATCATCGGACACCATCTGGAGGATATCGCCAACAACAGGCTGGCTGCGGTCGCCAAGGACACAGGGATGACAGTTCTGGAGGTCCAGGAGGCGGCGGACGTTATCCGAACACTGGAACCGAAGCCGGGCAGACAGTTCGCTTCGGAGATGGAGACCAAATACGTCATACCTGACGTCATCGTGGAGAAGGTCAACGATGAGTATGTGGTCATCATCAACGAGAGCAGCACGCCGCGGCTTACAGTAAGTTCCTACTATAAGAGTCTGCTTGGACAGGCGGACAAAGACCAGCAGCTGGCGGATTACCTTTCGGAGAGAGTCAGTTCCGCCAACTGGCTCATCAAGAGCATCGAGCAGAGAAAGCACACCATCTTCAACGTTGTGTCGGCGGTGGTCAAACACCAGAGGGACTTCTTCGACAAGGGGAGCAAGTACCTGAAGACGCTGACGCTGAAGGATATCGCAGAGGAACTGGGCATTCACGAATCCACCGTGTCCAGATCTGTCAGCGGCAAGTATCTCCAGTGCCCGCGCGGCGTCTACGAGATCAAGTACTTCTTCTCGGCAGGCGTTTCCGACCAGGTCGGAGAAGGCGTGTCCTCGAACAGCATCAAAGAGTTCATCAAGGAGATCGTCGAAGGCGAAGACAAGCACCGGCCGTACAGCGACCAGACCATGGTGGAGATTCTGGAGGACAAAGGCTTCAATATCTCCAGAAGGACCGTGGCCAAATACAGGGACGAGCTGGGCATCCTCTCGTCATCCAAACGAAAGCGGTATTGATCCCATACGGGTTGATATATAAATTCATCTATTATTAAACAAATTACAAATATTTAGGAGGAAAAGGAAATGACAATCAAAGTTGGAATCAGTGGTTTTGGACGTATTTCACGTTTGGCGATCCGTTCGGCAATGGATATGCCGGATATCGAAATCGCAGGTATCAATTACCGTAATGCGGACCTGGACTACCTCGTTTACATGCTCAAGTATGACTCCGTTTTCGGAAGATTCCCGAAGGAAGTGGGAAGATATGAAGACGGCCTGATCATTGACGGCAAGAAGGTTCCAGTATACAGCTACGAAAATATCGCAGAGATGGACTGGACCAAGTGCGGCGCTGAGTACATCGTAGAAGGAACCGGCGCATTTAACACGACGGAAAAGTGCATGCCTTACATCACAGAAGGCGGCGCCAAGAAGGTTGTTATCACTGCACCTGCAAAGGATGAAGAGACACCGACTTTCGTTTGCGGCGTAAACCTCGATCAGTACACACCTGATATGCAGGTCGTTTCAAACGCATCCTGCACCACGAACTGCCTGGCTCCGATGTGCAAGGTTCTGGAAGACAAGTTCGGCATCGAGCAGGGTCTCATGTGCACGATTCACGCTGCGACTTCCAAGCAGACGACCGTTGACAAGAGAGACATGAAAGACTGGAGAATCGGACGTTCCGTATTCAACAACATCATCCCGACCACGACAGGCGCTGCAAAGGCAGTAGCCAAGGTCATTCCTTCCCTGAAGGGCAAGATGACCGGTCTGGCTTACAGAGTTCCAACCAATGACGTATCCGTCGTAGACCTGAACGTCATCCTGAAGACACCGACCACACTCGAAGAGATCAACGCAGCGATGAAGGAAGCTTCCGAAGGATACCTCAAGGGCGTTCTGGAGTATTGTGAAGACAAGTGCGTAACCGTCGACTTCATCGGCGACACCAACCCTTCCATCTATGATGCGAACATGGGCATCGCTCTGAACGACACCTTCTTCAAGCTCGTCGGATACTATGACAACGAGTACGGTTATGCAACCAAGGTTCTGGAGCTCATCAGACACATGTACAGCGTAGACAACGCGTAAACAACAACTAGCGATTCATACAGAGGAAAGGATCAGCATTATGAAAAAAACAGTAAGAGATGTTGAACTGAACGGCGTAAAGGTTCTCTGCAGATGCGATTTCAACGTACCGATGAAGGACGGCGAAATCACAGACGATTTCAGAATCGTCGCGGCTCTGCCGACAATCCAGTATCTGATTGAGAACAAAGCCCGCGTGATTCTCATGTCCCACATGGGCAAGCCAAAGGGCGAACCGAAGCCTGAGCTTTCACTGGCTCCGGTCGCGAAGAGACTTGAAGAACTGCTGGGTCAGGAAGTCAAATTCTCATCCTGCCCGACCGTCATCTGCGACCATATCAGAGAGGTAGCGGACGGACTGCAGCCGGGCGAAGTGATGCTTCTGGAGAACACCAGATACAGGGCGGAAGAGACCAAGAGCGAAGAACCGTTCACAGGCGAACTGGCTTCACTGGGCGAACTCTTCGTCAATGACGCTTTCGGAACGGCTCACAGAGACCACAGTTCCACAGCAGGCATCGCCAGATATCTGCCGACCGTTTCCGGATTCCTCATCGAGAAGGAAGTCAAGTTCCTGGGCGACGCTCTGGAATCACCGGAACGGCCGCTGCTCGCCATCCTGGGCGGTGCGAAAGTCGAAACCAAGATTCCGGTCATGGAAAATCTGCTCGGCAAAGTCGACCAGATCCTGATTGGCGGCGGCATGTCCTACACCTTCTTCAAGGCTATGGGATATGAAATCGGCAAGTCCCTCCTGGACGAAGAATGTATTGAAATATCAAAGGGCCTGCTGGAAAAAGCAAAGGCATCCGGCGTAGAGATGCTGCTTCCTGTGGACACCGTCTGCACGGATGATTTCGAGGCAAACAACGTCATCGAAGTTTACGACTCAGACAAGATTCCGGCGGATCTGATGGGAATGGACATCGGTCCGAAGACCATTGCTCTCTATAAGGACGTTATCGCAAAGGCAAAGACCATCGTCTGGAACGGACCGATGGGCGTCTTCGAGAACCCGAAGTTCGAAACAGGCACCAAGGCAATTGCGGAAGCACTGGCAGAGTCCGATGCGGTTACCATCATCGGCGGCGGCGATTCCGCTGCTGCAGTTGAGCAGTTCGGCCTGAAAGATAAGATGACCCACGTTTCAACAGGCGGCGGCGCATCCATGGAATTCCTGGAAGGAAAAGAGCTGCCGGGTATCGCCTGCATAGAGGAGAAATAGCATGAGAATACCGTTTATTGCAGGAAACTGGAAAATGTTCAAGACCAGAGCAGAGGCGGAAGCCTTTGCTCTGGAGTTCAAAGAACTCTACCAGGGTACGGACGTCAGGACGGCCATCTGCGCGCCGTTCACCGATCTGGCTACTCTGGTAAAACTCTTCGAAGGAACGGATATCGGCGTCGGCGCACAGAATGTGCACTTCGCGGAAGACGGCGCATACACAGGAGAAATATCCGTCAGAATGCTGGAGGATATCGGTGTGGATTACTGCATAGTCGGTCACTCCGAGCGCCGGCAGTACTTCGCGGAGACCAATGAAACCGTGAACCTGAAGCTCAAGAAGCTTCTCGAAGGTTCGATCCGGCCGATCATGTGCTGCGGCGAAAGTCTGGAACAGAGAGACGCCGGCGTGCTCTTTGACTTTGTGAAGGAGCAGCTGGTGGAAGGTCTGGCGGGCATCAGCGCAGACGACATGAAGAAAATCGTCATCGCCTATGAGCCGATCTGGGCGATCGGTACGGGCCGTACGGCGAGTCCGGAGCAGGCTGAGGAGATGTGCGCATTCATCCGGCAGATCCTCATCGAACTGTACGACGAGGAAACGGCGGATGAAGTCATCATTCAGTACGGCGGAAGCGTCAAACCGGCGAACGCCACAGAGATAATGAATCAGGATGAGATCGACGGAGCACTTGTGGGAGGAGCCTCTCTCAAGGCAGCTGATTTCATGCAGATAATAGATTTCTAAGGAGGAAAAATATATGGCATTGATTGAAGATGTATTAGCAAGAGAGGTTCTGGATTCCAGAGGTAATCCTACCGTCGAAGTCGAAGTCCTGCTGGAGGACGGCACAGAGGGAAGAGCCATCGTTCCGTCCGGCGCATCAACAGGTGTTCATGAAGCGGTCGAACTCAGAGACGGTGACAAGAGCAGATACCTGGGCAAGGGAACGCTCACGGCCGTCAAAAACGTAAATGAGATCATCGCGGACGAAGTCATCGGTCTGGATCCATTCGATCAGCCGGGACTCGACAAGCTGCTCATCGAGCTGGACGGCACACCGAATAAGGGAAACCTGGGCGCCAACGCGATTCTGGGCGTATCTCTGGCTGTTGCGAGAGCTGCTGCGGCATCCGTCGGCATGCCTCTGTTCCAGTATCTGGGCGGCGTGAACGGCAAGGTTCTGCCGGTTCCGATGATGAACATTCTGAACGGCGGATCACACGCTGACAACTCCGTTGATATTCAGGAGTTCATGGT
>JAILDT010000061.1 GCA_024689085.1 Clostridia bacterium
TCCTTGATGTCTGATTGTTCTGCTTTTCTGAATATCATATTGTGCCTCTCCTGCATGGTTAATAGTATCATAATTTGCTATAATTGGGGAGACATCATGAACGACAACAACAGCAGCAGAGACGACAAACGCATATATACACTGAAGGAGGAGCGGCCGGCGAAGGCGATCGTGGCCATGGGCGTTCCTCTCGTCATGGGCATGTCCATCATGGTCCTGTACAATCTGGTGGACACCTTTTTTATTGGGCTTTTGCATGACGACTACCAGATGGCGGCGGTCAACCTGGCCTACCCGGTCATGATGATTCTGATTGCCATCTCCAACGTGGTGGGCGCGGGATCCGCGTCGCTCATTTCCCGCAGCATGGGGGCGGATGATTTTGCAAAAGCATCCCACACGCTGACGTCCGGTTTCCTGCTCACCGTTGTGGGCAGCGCCATTGTGGCGGCGGCGGGGCTGCTCTTCCTGCCGCAGGTTGTCAGCATTCTCGGCGCAGAAGCAGATACCTTCGACTTCACCCGGCAGTATGTGATGATCATCTTGATTGGTTGCCTTTGCATTATGGGCAATTACATCTTCGGGCAGCTGCTGCGGAGCGAAGGGTCGGTCAAATATTCCATCGCGGGAATGGTCATCGGGACGGCCGCCAACATCGTGCTGGACCCGATTTTCATCTTCGGTCTCGGGCTGGAGATCCGCGGCGCCGCCATTGCGACAGTGCTGGGAAACGCCCTCGGTATGGTGGTGTCCATCTGGTTTTACGCCAAAGGAAAAACTTTGCTCCGCCCTTCCGCGAAGTACGTCCGCCCGACGGGCGAGATTCTGGGGGAGATCTTCTGGGTCGGCGTACCGGCGGGACTGGAGACTTTGCTGACGTCCATTGCCTTCGTGGTGAACAACAATCTGGCCATGATGTACGGCGCGCTGACCATGGCGGCCATGGGTATCGCCCAGAAGATCATGACCCTGGGCGGTTACATCTACCAGGGATTTGCCGCGGGATCACAGCCCCTCATGGGTTACAATTACGGCGCAAAAAATTACCACCGCATGCTCCAGCTCCTGCGAGCCGGCATACTGGTGGTAAGTGGTATCGAATTATTTGTCATGCTGATCTTCGGGGTATTCGCCCCGTTCTTGATCAATATCTTTTCAGATACGCCGGCGGTCATCGCCACCGGCAGTCAGGTCCTCCGCGCATTTATGTTCACGCTGCCATTCGTCGGTGCCGTGTCCATGAGCCGCATGTCATTCCAGGCCATGGGCAAACCGCAGTACGCCTTCGGCATTACGCTGGTGCGGCAGCTGATCCTGTACATTCCGTTGCTTTTGCTGCTCAATCATACCTTCGGGTTTGACGGCATGATCTGGGCCCAGCCGGTGACAGAAGTCATCATGATGGCCGCGTCTGTGACACTGTTGGTGCGGGTGATCCGCCGGGAGTGGCGGGAGCAGTGATCCGCGGTCAGGCCACAAATGCCTTCCAGTTCTTCACGCTGTAGAGCGGAATCAGCGGAATCATGATCGGAACGGTCGTCACATACTTCTGGTAAACCGGATCGTCACCATAATTCTTGTCCTGACGGATCTCCAGCCGGCGGGCGCCGCTGAACATAACATATGTGATCAAGAGGAATCCGAGGATCGCGAGGATCCACTGCAGGACGCCCTGCAAGTACGGAATACCCGCAATGAGCACACCCGCCCAGAGGATCAGTTCCCCGAGGTAGTTCGGACAACGTACGATCCGATACAGACCCGTGTCCACGAAGCGGCCCGGGTTCTTTTTCTTTGCAGCTGTCTTTTGGATGTCCGCCGCGATTTCCAGCAGAACACCCAACACCATCATGATCAGGCCGACCCATGCGGCTGTTGTATCCGGTGCAATCATCGCCGCCCCGTCCTCGACCAGATTTGCCGTGTTCTCCAACCGGAATGTGAACGGGCAGGTCTGCAGGAAATACAGGATCGCGCAGGATACCCAAATGGCAATCTTCACGCCCATTGGGATGCTTTTGCTTCTGTCGTTTTCAGGTTTGAGGATTTTGTTGTAGGCCGCATTCTTCAGCTCGCGGATCATGAGATACCCGCCGAGCCGGGCACCATAGATGATGAACAGGACACACGCGATGAGCGTCACTGGCGTGAGGATATCGTGGAACAGAATCAGCAATGCGATGCCGATGCCGGCCACTGCGTATCCGTATCCTACCGAAAAGAAATAAACATATCTCCAGAACCCGATCGCGCATAGCAGCAGGCTCACTGCCAGAATGATGATGTATGTCATGAAATGCCTCCATATTCCAGTCTGTACACTGCCCCAATCATACCACAGATCCGGCACTGGCGATAGTTGTCGGCGCCAGTAGTTGACCACCGTATTTGTACAGCGGTATACTACCCCCATGAAAGAACGTTTTGCACGGTTTATCGTTGCGCACAGCAAAACAATTTTAATCATTTTTATCGTCCTGGCGCTGGGGTGCGGCGGGCTGATTCCTTTCGTCAGCATCAACAAAGATATGACCAAATATCTGCCGAAGGATTCTGCCATGCGGCACGGTCTCGATCTGATGAAAGCTGAGTTCGGTGATGAGAATTCCAGCAATCTGGAGATCATGTTCGATGATCTCACGACGACCGAAGAAAAGACAGCCGTCGTGCAAAAGCTGGAAACGTTACAGTATGCGGATTCGGTGGATTACGACCCGATCGATAAAGACGAGGACCACTTCTACAACAAAGGCAAGTACACCCGGTTTGTCGTCAACTGCGACTACGACCAGTACTCCGATGAAGCGACCGTGCTCTGGAAAGCGGTGAAGGAAACTTTTGTGGACGGACCGGATGTGCCGGACGGCCGCAGCGTGGTGCTCGGCGGCACCATCAACTCCGCCAACGAATCCGGGCTGCCCCTCTGGATTCTCTGCATTGCGGTCGTGCTGGTCATCACCACGCTGCTGATCATGTGCAGCGCCTGGATCGAGCCGGCGGCCTTTATGATCACCATCGGCATCGCCGTGCTGATCAACATGGGCACGTACATTTTCTTTCCGAGTGTTTCCAACACCACTTTCAGCATCGTCGGTATCCTGCAACTCGCCCTCAGCATGGACTATTCCATCATGCTCCTGAACCGCTACCGCCAGCAGCGGAAGCTCACGTCGGATAAACAGGAAGCCATGCGGCAGGCGCTGTCCCTTTCTTTCGGCGCCATCACCGGCAGTTCCCTGACCACTTTTGCGGGGCTACTCGCTCTGGTATTCATGAGTTTCACCATCGGCGCCGACATCGGACTTGCCCTCGCGAAAGGCGTCCTCATCAGCATGCTCTGCATCTTTACGGTGCTGCCTGCTGTCGTTCTGGGCTTCGACAATCTGATGTTCCGGACCCTCAAGTGGACGCCGCCGTTCGATCTGCCGAAACTCTCCGCATTCCAACACAAAATGAGAATTCCACTCACGGTGCTTTTCGCGGCCATGCTCATCGGCTCCTTCTGTCTGCGGAACGGCGTCGATTTTTCCTACTCCCAAAGCTGGCTGTCGGGGATCGACAAGGTCTTCGGCCATACCAACACCATCGTCATGGTCTACGATGAAGAGGACGGCGAAGCGGCCGGCCGGCTAGCGGACTCCCTCGGCAACGATGCCAAAGTCCACAGCGCGGTCTGCTACGAGAGCACCCTCGGCAAGCAGCGGCTCGTCGGCGACATGCATGATTTCATCGACGACATGCGGAACGAATCAGACAGTGTCGGTGCGAGTGGTAGTGACGGAGATGGCAGCGGTGGCTCTTCCGATGTCGAGCTCAGCAACGCCATGCTGAAACTGATCTACTACGATTACCACGCGGGCGATCCGGATTTCGCGCTGACCATTCCGGAGTTCGTTTCCTTCCTGCGCGGCGACGTGTTCAACGACCCAGATTTCGCTGACAGCATTGATCAGGAAACCAGAGATCAGATCGACGACATGGTCAAGTTCACCGACCGGAATGCCCTGACGACGAAAAAAACAGCCGCCGGTCTCGCAGATTTCTTCGGCATGAAAAAATCGCAGGCCAGACAGCTTCTGCTTTACTACCAGATCAAGAATAACAAGAGCGGCGAGTCCATGACGCTGCCAGACTTCATCGATTTCCTCATCAACGACGTAGCGGCGGATGCTGAATACGGCAAGATGATTTCAACGTCCCAGCGGAATCAACTCAAGCAGCTGCAGCCGTTCACCGACAAGAGCACCGTGACTTCGCCGATGCCGTACAGCCAGACGGCGCAGATTCTCGGCATGGACGAATCGCAGATGCGCCTCGTCTACATCAATCATTATGCAAAAGCAGGCGTATCTTCTTCAAGAACCATCGCGGATCTCGCCTCGGTCTTCAGCGCCATGGCGGCGGACCCTGCGCTCTCCGCCCAGTTCGGCGGAGACGACACGGCCCAGCTCATCGCAGGGTTGAAGCAGATTGGGCAGATGGATTCGTCCTCCTATGATGTCAGCGGAATGGTGCAGGCCCTGGAGGGGTACAGCATGCCACTCGACGCAGGGACGGTTGCTTTTGCATATGCATATGGAGATCTGTCGTCCAATCCGGCGGCCCACATGATGTCTGTGCAGGATGTCATTTCCAGCATACTTGCAGATGACAGCATCAGCAGTTCGCTGTCCACGGAACAAAAGGAGCAGCTGAGCATGCTGAAGCAAATCATCGACGCCTCTGTGTCGGGTAAAAAACTCTCTGCAAAAAAAATGGGCTCCATTCTGGGAATGAAGTCCTCTGACGTGAACAAACTCTATCTGCTGCACCAGTACAAGTCCGGCAGAACCGGTTCCTGGAAATTGACGCCGCAGCAGTTCATCAACTTCCTTGTCGACAAAGTGCTGAATGACAAATCCATGCGGTCCCGCATCGGCGGCAATGCCGGCGACTTACGTTTCGCGCAGAAACTCATCAACAGCGTCGTGGCCGGCAAGGACTTCACCCACGAAGAGATGGCGGCCTTTTTCGATGATTACAGTGGCGCCGGCGGCTCGACTGACTTCGACCCGGACGACTTGTCCATGCTCTACACGCTCTACGGATCGCGCCATTTCTTCGACGATTCGTGGACTATGGATATTATGCAGCTGGTGACCCACCTGGATGAAAAGATGCTGAGCCGGAATGCTTTTGCGAAAAACATGGACGCGAAGGACATCAACAAGGTGCACGACATGCGCGGCGATATGGATGAAGCCGCGGAGCTTCTGAAGGGCAAACACTACGGGCGCATGATGATCACTGCGATTATGGAAGAAGATTCTGACGAGACGCGCGCCTTTATGAAAGATCTGACTGGCTGGACGGACAGCAACTTCAGCAGCGACCCGTACCTGATCGGCAACACGCCGATGGCCTACGAAATGTCGAAGAGCTTCCATCACGAGTTGAACAAGATCACCCTGATCACGGCTCTGTTCATCCTGTTCATCGTGCTGCTCACCTTCCGGCGCCTGGCGACGTCCGTCATCCTCGTGCTGCTGATTCAGTGCGCCGTCTTCCTGACGATGGCGGTGCTGAATGTGTTCCACGTGGATATGCAGTACATGGCGCTCCTCGTCGTGCAGAGCATCATGATGGGCGCGACCATCGACTACGCCATTATCTACACGACGTACTATATAGAAAACCGGACGCTCCCGGGCGGCGCTGTTCTGAGCCCACGCGACGCTATCTGGGCCTCTTACAAAGGCTCCCTGCAGACGATTCTGACTTCTGCGACCATCCTAATCGCGGCCGTCGGGGCAATCAGCTTCGCCTTTTACGATCCGGCGATCCGGCAGATCTGCCGCATTCTGTCGCTCGGTTCCCTCATCGCGACCACCCTGGTCATCTTCGTCCTGCCGGCAATCCTGGCCTGTCTGGACCGTTTCATCATCCGACAGAAAAACTGATTGGGTTACCTTTGCATTGTGTTACTTGTTGAGGTATTTCTTCACTTTGTCGAAGAAGGTCCCGTCTTTGATGCTCTCCTTGACCTTCTCTTTCAAATCAAACTCCTGACCTGTCCGGTCTTCGTAGATCTCCTCGAAGGACCGGCCCTGATCCTGCGGATCCAGGTCCACGTTCATCGCGCTCTCCCGCCATGGGCTGTCCTCCGGCAGATACTTGTAGGCCAGATTGTGCTGTTCCCACTCGTAGGCCATATCTTCAGCCGTCCGATAGGAACTCAAATCGCTGCCGTGCACCGGGTGCACGTCGATCAGCGCCTGGCAGATGATCTTCATGTCGTGGTTGTTGGTGATTTTGTAAGAATCGAAAATGGTCCAGCAGTCGGTCTGGTACCAGGCCCGGAACTCCTGGCCCTTGTAGGTGAAGAAGTACTTGCTGCCCATGCCGTCGTAGTTGGTCAGGCCGATGTCATTGGTGGACGTCAGCACCGCCTTGCCTGAGTCGCTGTTGCCAGCCTGGCCATCGCTTTCTGCACTGTCCCCGTCGCCTTCGTCATCCGTGTATTCCTGCGACGAACTCGCATGGTCGTTGACCCAGTGCACAACGGCGTCCGGAAACCCGTGCAGAAAAACGTACCCTGCCAGTATTAAGATGAGAATGATTAAGATCAGTTTCTTCATGTCAGTTCCTCTATCCCAATCCCCTGATTACAGTTCCTTGATCAGAAAACAATCCATGGTTTCATGCACCGCGTACGGTGGCCGCTCGATCGATGTGTATCCTTCCCGTTCATACAGTCTCAGCGCCGCCTGCAGGTTGGAGTGGGTCTCGATGTAGATCCGCTTGTAGCCCAGTCTGCGCGCTTCCTCTTCGACCATCCGAACCAGAGTCCTGGCGATACCGTGTCCCCGTGCGTCCGATGCCACGTAAAGCTTTTGCAGTTCAGCCGTTTCTTCGAGTCCCTCAAAAACGTCCACGCCGCATCCGCCGACCACCCGGCCGTCTTCCGTCTCCGCGACGAAGTAGTTGCGCTTGCCCGGCAGGCTCATGTAGTAGCTGCACAGATCGTCCAGGTTCGGGTCGAAGTAGGCCGTACCCGGAATGGCCAGGCCGTTACTCGCCAGACCGTCCTGCACCAGAAACTTCAGCGTCGGATTATCTGAGGGTTTCACTTGTCTGTATGTGATTGCAAATTCTTTCATTGTCTTACCACTCTCGTTATTGTATCTCACATTTGTGAACGTAGCGTGAACTCCCAGGCGCAGCAGCCTTCCCGCTCGCTTTCCGTGATGTCCGGATAGCAGCTGATGCATCTGCACGTAATGCGGTCGTCGATGACTTTCGCAAAATCCGCATATTCGATTTCGCCGATGCTTTTGCACGGATGCCACTCGAGGCCTTTGCGGCTGCGGGCCCGCTGGACCCTGCAGTTGAGGGTGCGGTAGATCATTCGGTCGCCATCCTGCTGGTCGCCTTCGCGGATGTACTCCTCGTCGTTGATGTTGGCGTAGAGGCGGAACCGCATGGCTTTCTCGAGACCTTCCAGGCCAGCCCGGTCCGGCAGTCCCAGGAATTCCTTGATGCGTTTCGCCTCAATTACCGTGAAGGAGCGCCAGATTTCCTTGTCGCAGTCCATGGCGCCGTCCATCCCCTGCCGCCGTTCCACGGCCTGGAACCAGAGTCCGTCGCATGCCAGCCAGTCTTTTGAATAGATTTCCGCCAGCTCAATGAGTTGCTCTTTTGTCAGTTTCTTCAGTTCGTCATTCATGTGCTGCACCTCTGTCCATTAATCCCCGGCATCGATGTCCGGAATGATCTGAATCGTATAATCCGGATAGAGTCCCCGGACCTCGCGGAGCATGATCTCCACCGCTTCCTGATGGTCGATATCAAAGCTGATCACCACGTCGAATCGCATCGTCTTATGCTCGATATCTGCGTAGAACCCGTGCATCTGCAAAGCCCATTCGTGGGCCAGCACGACCTTCTGAACCGCATTCCGGATCTGCGCCGCTTCATCGTCTTTCGTGTTGTGGGAGTAGACGCCGATTCCCGTGAGAATCACGCCCGTCTCCTGATAAACCTTCATCATGATTTTGCGCGTGAGCACGTCCACCTCGTCCACCGTCATGGTGTCCGGCAGTTCCATGTGCACGGAGCCATAGTACTTGTCCGGCCCGTAGTTGAACAGAGTCAGATCATAGGCGCCCCGCACCTCCGGTTCCTCGTTCAAAAGCTTCCTGATGCGCTGTCCCATCTCTGCGTCGCCCCTCTGGCCGATGATATCGTTCAGGGTTTCAATCATCATCTCGATGCCCGCTTTAATAATGACAATAGAGATGACGGCGCCCACGTAGGCCTCCAGCGAAATGCCCCAGATGATGAATACGATGGCAGAAGCCAGCACGGAGGCGGACAGAATCGCGTCGAAAGACGCATCCTTGCCCGATGCAACCAGCGCGCCGGAATTGACCTTCTCCCCCTTCTTCTTCACATACCTGCCGAGCAAAAGCTTCACGACGATGGCGACGGCGATGATGATCAGCGATACCATTGCATAGTCCGCCGCTTCCGGATGGATGATCTTCTTGATGGATTCCACCATCGAAGTGATGCCGGCGTACAGGACGATAGCAGCCACGATCATGGAACTGAGGTACTCAATTCTGCCATAGCCGAGCGGATGTTTTTTGTCCGGTTTTTTGGCGCCCAGCTTCGCTCCGATAATGGTGATGACGGAGGACAGGGCGTCAGACAAGTTGTTCACCGCATCCAGCGTGACCGCGATAGAATTCGAGATCAGGCCGATGGCTGCCTTAAAAGCGGCCAGCAGCACGTTGGTGATGATCCCGATGATGCTGGTCCGGACGATGACTTTCTCTCTGTCGACAGCAAGCGCCGACACGTCTTTGATTCTTTCGTTATCCATTGATGCTTTCCTTATTATGCCTTCCTTATTATGCCTTCCTTATGTCGTGTTTCTCTTACGGATATCGCGTTTCTCTTACAGCGCCGCGGCGACGGCCTTCTTTACCTCATCCATATCTACAGTCGGCTCGAATCTGGCGATGACGTTGCCTTCTCTGTCGACCAGGAACTTGGTGAAATTCCAACCGATGTAAGTCTTGTCGCCGAACTTCTTGTTGTTGGCTTTCGCGAATTTGTTCAGCGCCGCATTCTTGAGGCCTTTGCCAAAGCCTTCAAACGGCTTCTCACCTGCCAGATACGCGAAGAGCGGATCAGCTGTTTCGCCGTTCACGTCGATCTTGGCAAACTGCGGGAACTCGGTTCCGAATTTCATGGTGCAGAATTCGTGAATCTCATCATCGCTTCCCGGCGCCTGATCTGCGAACTGGTTACACGGGAAATCCAGAATCTCGAATCCCTGATCCTTCATCTCCTTGTACATCGCCTCCAATGGATCGTAGTGCGGCGTGAATCCGCAGCCCGTCGCTGTGTTCACGATCAGCAGCACCTTGCCCTTGTAATCTCCGAGGCTTACTTCGTTTCCCATTCTATCTTTGACTGTGAAATCGTATACGTTCATGTTTGATTCTCCCTTCATTCTTGTTCTGCTGCCGGTCTGTCCAGCAGTTCGTATAGCAGTTTGTATAACGTTTGCGCTTTTTCCGGCGACAGATTGATGCAGCACCCGACCTCCGCAGGAATGTCTTTGGCTTTATTCTGCAGGTCTCTGCCACTTTTTGTGAGTTCGACCACGACGACTCTGTCGTCATCTGCGCTGCGCGATCTGGTGACGTATCCCGCCTGCTCCATCTTCTTGAGAAGCGGCGATACGGTGCCGTTGTCGAGCATCAGCCGCTCGCAGATTTCTCCGACCGGGATGCCGTCCTTCTCCCACAGCACGAGGAGAACCAGATACTGCGTATAGGTCAACCCCAAAGGTTTCAGCAACGGTGTGTACAGGTTGGTCACGTTCCTCGCTGCCGAATAGAGCGGGAAGCACAACTGATTGTCCAACCGCATTGTCTCTTTGTAATCGTTCTTTGTCATCTTGTTCTCCTGTTGTTTTGTGATTTATATTTGATACAATTATATTTTACACAATATATTTGCTTTGTCAACCTTTTTCCGCAATAAAAAACCGGGCGCTTGCCCGGTTCTCGTTTCTCATTCAAAGCCCATCAGCTTCCTGACCTTCTCCGCGCTCTCCGCATCCGTCAGCTTTTGCAAAAGCAGGAAGGCCACGTCGGTCGCTGTCGATGGTCCGCATGAAGTGATCAGATTGCCGTCGATCACGATGCGTTCGCCTGCTTGCACGTCTGCCCCGAACGCCGCCAGTTGCTTTTGCCTGTGGCTGAGCTGCGGCGCTTGCTGATGGCTGCGTTGCGGCGTTTGCCTGTTGCTCCCGTCCGGCGTGTACGTCGTCGCCTTGCGGCCCTCGAGTACGCCGCTGTTGCCGAGCGCCAACGCGCCCACACAAATGCTCGCAATCGGTTTGCCCGCCTTATGGAACGCCCGAATCAGCATCGTTGTCTCATCCCGGTAGGCCTCCTCATAGTAGCCGTACTCCTCGAACCCGCCGGGGATCGCCAGGGCATCGTAGTCCCCCTCGCAGATGTCCACCGGGCAGCATACGCCGGCGCCCCTCCGCCACAGAAACCGATCGACCGTAATCGGCACGTCAAAGGTGCTCCGCACTTCCCGCGAAAAACCCGCCGTATCATATTCAATATCGAGACCGCCCTCCAGCTTCGCCCAGCCCAGCACATCCGCGAATGCGCTGAACTCGAGCATCTCGAACCCTTTGAGCGCGAGGATCATCACTTTCATTGTTCCTATTCCTCCTGCAGCCTTACTTTATCACAAACCCGCAACGGCCGAAAGGTCCCGCGCCACAATTCGACCAGTCATCACTCCGCATAGAACAGACGCTCAACTTCCAGCGCGACTCGATAGATCGCCTCACTGTCCGTCCCGCCGTACTTATCATCACTGGTAACAAAGAAGTTCTTGCCGAGCACATAACCGTTTTGCAGATATATATGGCACTTCTCACCAAACCTCATTGCATATCCTGGATCAGAAAGCATTCCTGCATGCTCGATGATCACAAGCTGAGAGTTAAAGCACTGAATCAAAACATCCGGACTCAGCTCCCTGATACGACCGTTCTGATCCTTAAATGGCATCAGGCAATCATACCGGTACGGAATCCCCAGGTCCAACAGAGTATTCAAATGAAGGCCTTCCCCCTTCGAGCGAACCCGCCGTCCATCTCGCGCATATATTTCAGCCTTCGGAAACGGCGCCTGGTTTACCGGATAATCCTCATTCGCCCATGCCTTGATTTCTTCATATCTCTGATTGTTGAAATCTTCATAGGCGATCGCCTTGTATGAAGCCGGCAGAGCTGCCATCACCGCTTCATAGCTGTAGTCCTGATACTCCTGCATCATTTTCTCAACCAGTTTCTGATCGGTAATCAGCCTGCTCCGCTTCTCCTGGAGGTACCGGCCCCGCACAAATTGTCTTACTGCCTCCGAATCTGCTGTTCCCAAATACCGCTTAGCACTTTGTTCGCCACGCAAGTAGCAATACACCTTTTCCCCGCGCTTTTTCAACAGCAAGACCCCTGATTCGGCATTTTTTCCTGCATCGGCCGTCAAATCGGCGAGCCTCAAAATTCGCTTCTGCTCGCGTTTTAGCGCCTCCTTTAAGTCGTTCATCCTTCTCTAAATCTCTTTCCCAAATCGACGATTTTTTTGTGGGGTACGATTTCGCAATTGTGTGGGGCACTGTACCCCATAGATTTCGCGAATCGTGCCCCACATTTTTCAATCATTGCGTTCGTTTGTGGGGTACGATTTCGCAATTGTGTGGGACACTGTACCCCATAGATTTCACAAATCGTACCCCACATCCAACCATCGCGCACCTGAATCTGATAAAAAAGCGTCAGCACAACGTGTCTGAAACCACGAAATGACTGACGCATTGATTGATATTTACTGTAGCATATGTTATTTAGTAAATCAATACATAAATGTAAAATATTTCTATATCATTTTTTCCGTCTTTGCGGGAGAGCTTCCTCTCAGGTCAGATAGAACAACACGGCGCCTATGACCATAACCGCCACGCCGCCGATCTCCTTCCAGCCAACGGCGCGTTTCATGCTCCGGAACATGCCGAACTGGTCCACGAGCAGCCCGCCGATCATCAGCCCGGTAAGCAAAATCACCACGGCCATGCCGGTCCCGACTGTCTGGGCAGTAATGATGTTGCCCACGACGAACAGCACGCCGAAGAGGCCGCCCGTCCAGATCCATGCCGGCGCACGGCCGTCCTTCACGCCCGGCCCTTTCGTCTTCAGCAGCGCGAAATGCAGGATGATCAGGATACTCAGCCCCACGCTGAAATTGATGACCGCGGCGAACAGTATGGAATCAACGACGACGCCCAGATGGGCGTTGACCGCAGTCTGGGATGCCATGCACATGCCGACGATCAGGCCGAACAGCCTCCAGAGCCAGACACTTTTGACTGGTTTTGCAGTAGGTTGCTTTTGCCGCAACCCTCCGGATTTGGCTGCGATGATGACCATCACGCCACAGAAAACCAGCGCCACACCCAAAATACGCAGGAGACTCATGTCTTTCTGCGCGGAGTCAAACCAACCGAAAGTGTCGATCAGCGTGCCCATGATGATCTGACCCAGCGCAGGCAGTATCGCCGTCTGGACGCTGCCCAGGCGCGGCATCAGCAGGATGTTCCCCGTGACGAATACTACGGCGAACATGCCGCCCATGAGAATCCACGGCGGCGCGGCCTTGACCGCCCCAAATGGAATTGCCAGGCTGTGCTCCCAGACGAGCGTCACAATGAGAAGCGCCGCGAGGCCGACCATAAAATTGAGCATGGCGGCGGTAAAGGGCGATCCCACACGTTTGCCCAGATGAGCGTTTACACTTGTCTGCATCGGCATGCCGATGCCCCCGGCCAGACCGGTCAGTGATAACAGCATTTACGACCTCCCACGGTATCCGCTATCTGCACTTATGCCCGGAGGCAGCTTCGAAATTGTATTTGACGATGCCCAAATCGATCTTCGCCAGCGCCGCGCGTTTCGCGGTGATAACTGGCTCGCCGTCTTCCAACGTCACATAAAACTTCTGCTGGTTGATAGCGGTCGGCGCCTTCAGCGCGGCATCCATTCCCTCCCGGAACCAATCCGGCATATCCGCCTCGGCCACGCTGCACAACTTTGAAAGCGGTTTGGACTTATGCGGCTTGCCTTGGGTCTGGCCGCATCCGATGGAAATGATGCAGACGAGCTTTTCGTTCGGGGCGATGCTGGCTTTGCATTTGCCTTTGCTGTAAGTGCCGGCGACCCAACAGGTGTTCAGTCCCATCATCTGGGCCTCCAAGACGATGCGCTGGCCG
>JAILDT010000102.1 GCA_024689085.1 Clostridia bacterium
GCTCTCCGCAGGAGAAGCTTTTCCGGGCATTGACCAGACCGGTGCATACGAGTATTCCGTTCATCCTCTATTCGCAGTAAGCGACAAGTACGAAGCTTACAAAGAATTGCAGGATGTTTTTTTCGCGGTCGAAGGAAACGAGGAACATCTTCCGGAGATCAAGCGGATGCTCAAAAGCGTCGACATCGACCTGCAGGTCATCAGGGCGGAGGACAAAACCCTCTACCACGCGGCGGCAGTCACAGCCAGCAATCTGGCGGTAGCGCTGCTGGCGGAGAGCATCGACATGCTCTGCCAGTGCGGATTCAGTGAAGAAGACGCCCGCAAAGCCCTCACTCCTCTCGTAACAGGGAATGTTAACCACATCCTTGAGAAGGGACCTGCCGCAGCTCTTACCGGACCTGTGGAACGGGGAGACGAGAAGACCATCGCAAAGCACCTGGGCTGCCTCAATGAGGAACAGCGCGAGCTGTATCGTGTACTATCCTCGCGGCTCATACCAATTGCGGAATCCAAACATCCGGACCGTTTGTACCAGAACATCAAAGACCTGCTTGAAGAAGATCTGCTGAATGAGAAGATGCAGGACCAGGAACTTTGATCAGAAAAGGACAAAACAAAGAAAGGAAAAAACAATGAGAAACTCAGTACTCACCTTCCAGAAGATGAAGGAGGAAGGTAAAAAAATCTCCATGCTTACGTGCTATGATTACACCACAGCAAAGCTGATGGACGGCAACATAGACGCGATTCTCGTTGGAGATTCACTTGGCAACACAATGCTCGGACTCGGAGACACTATCCCTGTAACAGTTGACCAGATGATTACATACGGCGCTTCCGTAGTACGCGGAACTGAAACTACGATGATCGTAGTCGACATGCCGTTCATGTCATATCAGGTTTCACTGGAGCAGGCTCTCGAGAACTCAGGCCGCATCATGAAGGAAACACACTGCCAGGCCATCAAGCTCGAAGGCGGCGCGCGCGTCTGCCCTCAGATCAAAGCCATGACTGAAGCAGGTATTCCTGTAATGGCTCACCTGGGACTGACTCCTCAGTCGATCAACGCCTTCGGCGGATGCCGCGTACAGGGCAAGACTGAAGACGCTGCCGCGGCTCTTCTCGAAGACGCATACGCAGTTCAGGAAGCCGGAGCTTTTTCAGTAGTTCTGGAATGCATCCCTGCTCCTGTATCAGCGCTGATCACAAGCAAGCTCGACATTCCGACAATCGGAATCGGCGGCGGAACAGAGTGCGACGGACAGATCCTGGTATATCAGGACATGCTCGGAACATTCACCGATTACACTCCTAAGTTCGTCAAGCACTTCGCTAACATCGGCGAGGAAATGACCAAGGCCTTCAAAGCTTACGATGAAGAAGTCAAGGCAAAGACATTCCCTGACGACGAGCACTCCTTCCAGATGAAGAACGAAGAAGCACTGAAGAGACTTTACTAATAAGCAAAAGCAACATACTCTGAATCGCAAAACAGTGAGGATCTACAAATGAGAATAATAACAACAATAGCTGAGATGCACGCTCAGATCGAGACGTGGAAAAACGCTGACCAGACTATCGGTCTCTGCCCTACAATGGGATACCTTCACGAAGGCCACGCCTCCCTCATGGACTACAGCAACGAAGATAACGACTATACTGTGGCATCAGTTTTCGTCAATCCGATTCAGTTCGGACCAAACGAAGACCTCTCCAAATATCCGAGAGATTTCGAAAGAGACTGTAAGATTCTCGAGGCCCACGGCGTGGACGTTGTGTTCCATCCGGAACCTGAGGAGATGTATTTCCCTGACTTTTGCACTTACGCTGACGTAGATGTTGTCTCCGACACTCTCTGCGGCGCGACAAGAGAAAACCACTTCAGAGGAGTCTGCACCGTTATAGCGAAATTCCTCAACGTAGTTCAGCCTGACAAAATCTACTTCGGCAAAAAAGACGCTCAGCAGCTGGCTGTCGTCCGCCGCATGGTCAGAGACCTGAACTTCGACGTCGACGTTGTCGGCTGCCCTACCGTAAGAGAAGAAGACGGTCTGGCGATGAGCTCGCGTAACGTCTACCTGAGTCCTGAAGAGCGCAAGGCCGCGCGCATCCTGTCGAGAACCCTTCGTCTCGGCCAGGACATGATTCGCGAAGGCTGCTCCGACTCAAAGGAACTCCTCGACGCTATGAAGACCAACCTGGCAACGGAACCAATGGCCGACATCGATTATGTGGAAGTGGTTGACGGAATATCCATGCAGCCGATCGAGACCTTCGGCAAGGGCGATGTTGTCGCCATGGCTGTTCGCATTGGCGCGACGCGCCTCATCGACAACTTCACGGTTGGAGATATGGCCATCGAAATCCCGGAAGTATAGCGGCGAAACCTATCACAAAAAAAGAAAGGGGCTGACGCATCATTCGATGCGCCAGCCTTTTTTATTAATCTGTCCAATTGTCGTCTCCGAGAATCGGATCGTCATCCTTTAAGATGTTCCCTGCGGACATGAGCTCCGGATGCTCCTCGATATACTTCGCGATGTTCTTATCCTTCGTAGTGAAGTAATAATAACTGACGTAATTCTCCAGTTCTGTTGTCGTTTTCGAAGGCAACCTGTAGTCTACACGCACATCGATGCAGTACGCGGAGATGTCCTTCGCCGGATCGTACTCTTCATAGACAAAGAGTTTACGGTTTTCTGCCGTCCAGTTTCTGATATCCTGATTGGCTGCCTTTACCAGTCCGGCCTCGTCTTTCTCCGGCACCTTGTAGACGTTTACGTCTACGGCATCGCCATTTTCATCTACATGGGAATCACTGAGGGCCAGATACTGACCGATCTTTACTGGCTGTTTTTCACTCAGACACTCATGTTCTCTGACCGACTTGCTGTTATAAAACTCTGCATAGGTGTCGTATGACGCAGGCAGAATGACCGGATAATTTCTTTTCAGCGTCTTGCCGTTGTTGAGTTTGTAGATGACTTCGATACCGCCGATGGAACCGTTCTGTCCATCGACCGGGTTATTCATTTCTGCATCCGTCGCTTCGCCTCTTGCTGCGATGCTCTTGTGCAAATCAGTAATCAACGCTACCGCCTCATCGTCCTTCATGTTTTTGATCGTCGTGTGAATCAGATTGGTATCCGTAACGGTCACTGACTCCACATCGGACGCTGCCGGGACTCTCTTCTCAAACCCCGTCACATCAAAGAGCGTGAATGCCAGAACCAGGCACATGACAGCTGCATAGATGAGAAACACTTTGACGTTTCTGCCCTTGAAAACCCGGAAACTCTGATCCGCGATCATACAGAAAATAGGGAAGAACACAACTGTCGCCAGTATGATCGTGATAACCGCGCCCGCCGATGTGTCAATCGACAGGAAACTCCGTGCGACGAACATGGACATGGATACCGCGATAGCGGTGAGTAGAACCACCAGGATTTCCGCCACATACGGCACGACGATGGTGTTTTCTTCATTTTCCAGTTTGATTTTCCTGTAGATGGCCACCGCTGCGAAGACCAGTAACACCGAAATGAACGCATATATGAGGAGCGTAAGTGGTACTGATGCGAACGGATATACCATTCTTGTTGCCAAGTGTGCGTACGGCGAAAGATATCCCAGCAGGCTCGTACCACCGTCGTAGCCATACAGGAACGTGTTCATGTATCCCAGGAAGAACGTGTAAACTATCGTAGGCAACGCAATCAGCACAAGGGAAAGCAACGCCTGTACGACGGCTGTTCCCGCCAGAATGGCCGCAAAACACGCGACGCAGTAGGTGAAGCCAATGACCAGGATGTTGTCCAGTGTCCATCCGAGAATATTGGAAACTTCCAGCACATGCGTCACATCGTAGGTGCTGTCGTATCCCCAGTTTTTCATGATTTCCATCAGGTCTCCGGACGCGTGGGCTCCCATGACGCACAGGTAGAACAGTCCCGTCAGGACGACCGGCGTGATGATCATGACCAGTCCCGCGAAGAAGGATCCTCGGAACAGCTGCGTTCTCGTCAGCGGTTTCGCATGGGCATCGATCATAGACGCTGTGCTGTGCAGGTATTTGAATACTGCGCAGCTGACCACGATGCCGCCGGCGATGCCGATTGCCATATTCAGCAGGTTCGATCCGGTCATACAGTTGTACGTATACATGATTACGTTTTCCAGTCTGTTGTAAGACAGCAGAACCGGAAGTATATTGCTGAGGAAGTATGCCACAGCGATGAGGACAGGCAGCGCTTTGCAGCGTCTGATCATCTCCGCGAACCATGTCCTCTCAGGATTCTTACATGATTTCGCTGAAGTCATATTTCTCACCTCCCAATTCATAAATGAATACCTCTTCTAATGAGAGCGGCAGCACGTCCAGAATCAGCGGGCCGGCAGGCGCCAGTACTTCTTCAATCGTCTCCGCACTGTCTCTCGTGATAATCAGTTCCACAGAACCGTGTTTATCTCTGTGCAGAACGTTGAGCTTCGCAACGGCTTCTTCTGCCGCAGTGTTCTCTCCGGCCTCCCCTTTCGCAAAAGCAACCTGTACTTTATTGATTCCTTCTCTGATGGACTCCAGGTCACGCTCCATCACGGTCTTTCCGTTATCGATGATTCCAACATAGTCGCAGATGGACTCCAGATCGCGCAGATTGTGGGATGACACCAGAACCGTCATCTCACGCTC
>JAILDT010000103.1 GCA_024689085.1 Clostridia bacterium
TGCAAAAACAATAAAAGAGCTGGCGCATCTGACGATGCGCCAGCTCTTGCTTTAGAAAAGATTATACATCAATAGCCATGTCCCCGACGGTGAAGTTGTCGATCAGACGCGTCGAACCGATGCGTACTGCCATGGCGACAACGTCGCCCTTGCCGAAGGTCTCGATCGGCTGCATGGACATTCCGTCGACCACTTCCACATAATCAACATCGGCCATAGGTTCCGTAGCCAGGTTGGCTTTCATGGCATCGAGAAGTTCTTTTGAGTCAGAGCAGCCGCCCCGGATCATGTCCTGGCCGAGCCGCAGAGTCCTCGACAGGATCTGCGCAGCCTTCCGCTCCTCAGGGCTTAAGTAGACGTTACGCGAGCTCATCGCCAGACCGTCCTCTTCTCTTACAGTAGGGCAGCCGACGACGTCAACGTCGAAGTTAAGGTCTCTGACCATGCGGCGGACGACAGCCAGCTGCTGAGCGTCTTTTTTGCCGAAGTAAATCTTGTCAGGCTGAACGACGTTGAGAAATTTCGCTATTACAGTGCAGACTCCTCTGAAGTGATTTTCTCTTGTCGCGCCGCAGAGTGTGTCTGAGACAACGTCTACATCAGCGTAAGTACAAAAGTCAGGGAAATACATCTCCTCCGGTTCCGGATGGAATACAACGTCTACGCCGTGGGCCTCGAGAATCTTGCAGTCTCTCTCGAAATCTCTCGGATATTTGGAGAGATCTTCGTTCGGTCCGAACTGAATCGGATTGACGAAAACCGATGCCACAGTATAGTCGTTATCTTCGTTGCTGTAGTCCATGAGGGAGGCGTGCCCTTCGTGAAGGTATCCCATGGTAGGGCAGAGACCGATGGTCTGGTCCGCGTTTTTCCACGTCTCGATCTGCGCGTGCATCTCAGCGATTGTTGTAATTACTCTCATTGGTTTTCCCTCTGATTATTAATAAAGTCTCTTCAGTGCTTCTTCGTTCTTCATCTGGAAGGAGTGCTCTTCATCCGGGAAGGTCTTGGCTTTGACTTCCTCATCGTAGGCTTTGAACGCCTTGGTCATTTCCTCGCCGATGTTTGCGAAGTGCTTGACGAACTTAGGAACGTAGTCTGTGAACGTGCCGAGCATGTCCTGATATACCAGAATCTGTCCGTCGCACTCGGTTCCGCCGCCGATTCCGATGGTTGGAATGTCAAGCTTGCTTGTGATGAGCGCTGATACAGGTGCAGGAATGCACTCCAGAACGACTGAAAAAGCGCCCGCTTCCTGAACGGCCAGAGCGTCTTCGAGGAGTTCTCTGGCTGCGTCTTCTGTCTTACCCTGCACACGGCATCCGCCGAACGCGTTGATTGACTGAGGTGTCAGTCCGATGTGGGCCATAACAGGGATGCCTGCCTCGGTCATCGCCTTGATCTGCGGGCATACGCGCGCGCCGCCCTCGAGCTTGATGGCCTGGCAGTGTGTTTCCTTCATGATGCGCCCTGCGTTTTCGAGCGCCTGCTCCATGGATACCTGATAGGACATGAACGGCATATCGACGACGATCATCGTTGTTTCCGTTCCGCGTACTACGGAAGCGCCGTACGTAATCATGTTGTCCACGGTTACAGGAATCGTATCACCGAGTCCGAGCATTGTGTTGCCGAGTGAATCTCCCACCAGTATCGCGTCTATGTTGCCGTCCATGAGCTTCGCAGTCGTGTAATCATAGCACGTAAGCATGGAGATTTTTTTACCTTCCTCCTTCATCTTCTGGAAGGTGAGTACTGAATTTCTCATTGTTTTTTCCTTTCTTTGTTTTGTCCTTTTCTGATCAAAGCTCCTGGTTCTGCAGTTTTTCGTTCAGCAGATCTTCTTCCAGCAGGTCTTTGATGTTCTGGTACAAACGGTCGGGATGTTTGGATTCCGCAATCGGGATGAGCCGCGAAGAAAGCATCCGGTACAGTTCACGCTGTCTGCCATTCAGGCAGCCCAGGTGTTTGATGAGTGTCTTCTCATCGCCCCGTTCCACAGGCCCGGTGAGGGCTGCGGCAGGTCCCTTCTCAAGAACGTGCTGCACGTTCCCCATGACGAGAGGGGTGAGGGCTTTGCGGGCGTCTTCTTCACTGAATCCGCACTGGCAGAGCATATCGATGCTTTCTGCCAGCAGCGCGACTGCCAGATTGCTGGCCGTGACTGCCGCCGCGTGGTAGAGGGTCTTGTCCTCCGCCCTGATAACCTGCAGGTCGATGCCGACGCTTCTGAGCATTTCCTTGATCTCGGGAAGGTGTTCTTCGTTTCCTTCGACCGCGAAAAAAACATCCTGCAATTCTTTGTAAGCTTCGTACTTGTCGCTTACTGCGAATAGAGGATGAACGGAATACTCGTATGCACCGGTCTGGTCAATGCCCGGAAAAGCTTCTCCTGCGGAGAGC
>JAILDT010000137.1 GCA_024689085.1 Clostridia bacterium
GTCAAAAGAGGATTTGACATCCCGCTGCTCCGGAAAGTCTGCGACGCAGTCAATGTTCCCGTCATCGCATCAGGCGGCGCGGGATGCATCCAGGATTTCATCGACCTGTTCACCGAGATTCCGGAGATCGACGCGGGACTGGCGGCAAGCATCTTCCACTTCCGTGAGGTGGAGATTGCGGATCTGAAACAGGCCATGGCAAAGGCAGGAATACCGGCAAGGATCTGACGCCGGCGAGGAGACAGAAATGGTAAAAGTAGAAGACATCAAGTTTGACGAGAAGGGACTGGTGCCGGCAATCGTTGTCGACGCGGATACGAATCAGGTGCTCACTCTGGCGTATATGAATGAAGAGAGTCTGCGGATTTCGCTGGAAAAAAGGCTGACCTGCTTCTGGAGCAGATCCAGACAGGAGCTCTGGCTCAAAGGCGAGACCAGCGGCAACTACCAGCATATTGTATCCATCACAGCGGACTGCGATCGGGACGCTCTGGTTGTGAAGGTGAAGCCGGACGGTCCGGCATGTCACCTGGGAACCTGGTCATGCTTCGATTACCCGGTGCTGGAGGCGGAGCAGGAGGCGTTTTCCTACGAAGGACTAATGGAACTGATCCGCGGGCGAAAGACCGAAGGAAAGGAAGGGTCTTATACGACCTATCTCTTTGAGAAGGGTCTGGACAAGATCCTGAAGAAAGTCGGCGAGGAGTCCACAGAAGTCATCATCGCCGCGAAGGCGGAAGATAAGGCGGAAACCATTTACGAAATCGCGGACCTGGCGTATCATGTAATGGTACTGATGGTTGAGGCGGGCATTTCCCTGGACGATATCAAGTCTGAACTGGCGTCCCGACATGTCATCGACCACAAGGTAAAACAGGAGAAGATGGTTTGAAGCGGCTCGAAAAATACGGAGAACTGAACAGGCAGGGACTGGCGGATTTTCACGCTCACACGTGTTACTGCGACGGTGACAATACGCCGGCGGAGATGGTGCGTGCTGCTGCGGACAAAGGACTGAAAGCGTTCGGGCTGTCCGGACACGGGTACACGCCCTACGATGAAAGTTACTGCATGCTGCAGGCGGAAGAAGCGGCCTATGAAGCAGAGGTGCGCGCGTTGGCAGAGGAGTACGCAGACAGGCTCGAGGTTCTCTGCGGCGTGGAGCAGGACTGCCTGGCGGGGAATCCAATCCGAAACTGGGATTATGTGATCGGTTCCGTCCACTATATCGATTGCAGAGAGCAGGGCGGAGGCATCGAAGTGATCGACGAAAGCCGGGAGACTTGGCTCAACATTGCTGACAGATATTTCGACGGCGACGTCTACGCCATGATCGAGAAGTATTATGAGACGGAGGCCATGGTCTGCGAGAAGACAGGTGCTGATATCATAGGACATTTCGATCTCATTACCAAATACAATACCGGCGGAGAAGGCGGAAATAAAGGCGCGCTCTTCGACGAAAGCCATCCGCGTTACATCTTGGCCTGGCAGAAGGCGGCGGATAAACTGATGGAATCTGGCGTTCCCTTTGAGATCAACACAGGGGGTATGTCAAGAGGATATAGAACCGACGCCTATCCGGCAAAACCGATTCGCGACTATATTGCGGCACACGACGGCAGATTCATCCTGTCCAGCGACAGCCACAATACAGAAACGCTGTGCAGATGGTTCGACAGATACCATGATGAAATCAAAAAGTGACAGCAGCACACTGTCACTCAAGCGGAAGATATTTTTCATAGAGAAGTTTGGCGAATTCGCAGCTTGTATAGGCTGCGAATTTCTGGTATTCGTCCGATTTTTTGCTGTCGGCGTAATCGCATACGCTTTTTATGATAATCGGAATCGGTCGCGGCAAGGGCGCATTTTCTGCCGCATAGACGACTGCATAAGATTCCATATCCAGCCCTGCGGTTGTCTCGAGCTGTGCGTGAATCTGTTTTTCGAGCACGTTTCGATTGGCGACGACCGAGCTACCGCAGGCCATAGGGCCGATGTGAACGTGGCACTGGTTTTCAGGAGAGGCGATAGCTTGCCGGACATACGGCAGGACTTCTGACGGAATTGCCAGGTGTGTCGAGCGCGGCAGAAACCCCAGATCGCCGAATGAAATATCTGCATCTTCAGGGCTGACGAACTTCCCGGCGGAATAGTTCCATACGATATCCGGCACAACAACATCACCATACATTTGACTGGCGATACCGTCCGTTGCGACGCCGGCGGCGATGCCGACCATAATCAGATAGCGAGGGCGGAATTCATAGATCAGTTTTGTCGCTGTCACTGCGGCGGAAGTCATACCCATTTCCGGCTGTTTCACATGGATCAGGGAGCAGGTTTTCCCATCACGCATAAAACTGGCGGTTTCATAGATTTGATCATCCCCGTCAATCGTGAGTGGATCCCAGTCATAAAAGTGCGTGATTGCACGGAATTCGGTGTTCGTCGATGTCATCAGCGCGACATCTGTCAGATACTGTTTCTTCTCCATTTCAGATTCCTCCCCCTCGATTATCTTTAATCTACCACAAATCCTGCGATAGTGCTATAATCCAATAGGGGTAAATACTGAAAGGACTATTTATAACATGTACAAAGAAGCAATGAGAGCCGCATGGGCCGAAATCAATCTTTCAAATCTGGATTTCAATATCAAGCAGATCAGAAAAAAAGTCGGCATGGACAAGAAAATCACAGGCATTATCAAGGCTGACGGTTATGGCCACGGTTCCGTCAAATGCGCCGCTGTTCTCAAAGCCAACGGAGTGAAATCCTTCGGCGTGGCGACCCTGTCGGAAGCGATCAAGCTCCGCAAGGCGGGATATACAGAAGAACAGATTCTCATTCTGGGGCTGACTCCGGAACCTTACGCTGACGTACTGGTCGAGTATGATCTGACGCCGGTCGTCTGCAGTTACACGAACGCTGAGGCGATCAATAACGCTGCGCGTAAGGCGGGCAAGGTCGTTGAATGTTACATCGCCATCGACACGGGAATGGGCAGAATCGGCTACAATCCGGAGGATCCGGCGTCTATCGAAGATGTGAAGATGATCACGTCGCTCCAGCACCTGAAACTGATCGGACTTTTCTCACACTTCGCCACAGCGGACGCTGCGGACAAGAACTACGCACACATGCAGGAGAACAGATACGTAGGCTTCTACAAGGCGCTGCTGAAAGAGGACATCGTTCTTCCGATGAGGGCGCTCGCAAACAGCGCTGCGATCATGGAAATCCCGACAGCCCATTTCAATCAGGTGCGACCGGGCATCATTCTCTACGGGCTGTATCCATCGGATGAAGTCGACAGAAGCAAGTTCGAAATCAGACCGGTCATGAGCGTCAAAGCCAATATCGTCCACCTGAAAAAGGTACCGGCCGGCACATCCATCAGTTACGGGCGGAAGTGGACGGCGCAGAGAGACAGCGTCATCGCGACAATTCCGCTGGGCTACGCAGACGGATATCCGCGCCCGTACTCCTCAAAAGCTGAGGTCATTGTCAATGGCGTCAAGGCGCCCATTACCGGCAACATCTGTATGGACCAGTGCATGATCGACGTCACTCACGTACCGTACGTACGCGTTGGCGACGAAGTCACAGTCATGGGCAAGGACGGAATCTATGAAATCTCTGCAGATGACATCGCGAATGCGACGGGAACGATCAACTACGAGATCGCCTGCGCCTTCGGACAGAGATTGCCTAAGGTTTACGTTTACTGATCCATTGCAAAAGCAACATTAAAACTCCCGCCTCAAACGAGACGGGAGTTTTGTCATTTATACGATCACGGGTTCGATGATTTATGAAAGGGTCTCCATCTTATCATCGCCCAATGAGTGCTTGACTCTGTCAGCCTCTTCGGCAGTCTTTGCGTCATTCCAGTGATCCATGGTTCCTACCAGATATCCGGTGATTCTTCTGATTCTCTCGAACGGAACGTGTGAGAACTCATAGTTGAGATCGGCATATTCGCCATCGATATTGATGTCCAGTTTGTTCAGCTTCCTGTTATATTTTTCTTCCAGATATTCTACGTAAGCCTGTGCTTCCTGTGGATCTGCGTTTCCTGTGATTACGATCGACATGATTTTTTCCTCCTCTTCGCAACTGTCCGCACCACATGATTTGGTGCTATCGTGCACGGTGATTATATAACAGACCACATTATCTTGTATATAGCAAAATCCAAAAAAACATCAAAAATGCAATCTGGACTAAAATAATCCAGATTTTGTACGGCAGTTCTGCAAGCGGGTTAACCGGATAGTTGAGGCTGTATTTTTTTGACATATGCTGATATAATTAGCTTGGTATTATCACATGGGAGGAGATCCGGATAAGGAGATTGAGATGAGAAAACTGCTGATCATAATGTTAATGCTTCTGATGGCGACTTGTACAGCCTTTGCAGAAGGAGAGCCGGCGGCAGAACAGGAAGC
>JAILDT010000140.1 GCA_024689085.1 Clostridia bacterium
GGAGCGCTACACAGACAGCGCGGCAGACGCTGCACCGGCCTTCCGTGCACCTGCGGCAGGCAAGCTGCATACGATTCCGATTCATAAAGAAATGGTCCCGCTGGATGCGTCAGCCGGCAGAATCTGCGCCAGCTCCCTCATTCCATATCCGCCGGGCATCCCTCTAGTCTGTCCGGGCGAAGAAATCACCGAAGAAATGATTTCCTACGTGAAGGCCCTCCGAGAAGACGGTGAGAAAGTCATGGGGATCACCGACCAGGGCGATGTGGTCGTCGGCGTATAGTGGTAAATCCAAACAAATAAACAGATACAACAAAATAGACCTCTCACTGAGAGGTCTATTTTGGTTTCTTAAGTTGGAGGTGGTGCCCGTTTCCGGGCATTTTGTTTTATGGGTTGTTTGTGGTGTATTTTATGGTGTAATAACTTCTTAGTACGGTCTGGTCACTTCGCCGTATGCATCCGGACGTCTGTCCTTCAGGAAGCAGTAGTAGGTCTCCCTGTGCATTCTTGTCAGCGACAGATCCAGATCTGCGGAAATCACGCCTTCCTCGCGCTTGTCGAGAGCAGCGATCACATTGCCGCGTGGATCGATGATCTTGCTTCTTCCGAAGAAGGTCAGCACGCCGCCGTCTCCGCCGATTCGATTGGCTGCGACCAGATGGAGTGTGTTGTCAAAGGCTCTCGCACGGGTCATCAGATCCCAGTCGTTCTCATGCTTGTTGACGCCGTCGGCAGGGTCCCACGGCTCCTCATACGGATCTTCCCAGTTGGTGCTGACGACCAGCAGTTCCGCTCCGTTCAGAGCCAGGCATCTGGCTACCTCAGGGAATGCGGTATCCCAGCAAATCATAATGCCGATCTTACCGATATTGGTGTCGAATACCGGGAAGTCGCAGCCTGCTCTGCACCATCTTTTCTCGTCCGCGAATGGATGAACCTTTCTGTAAGTTCCCAGCGGAGTGCCTTCGTCATTGATGATGACAGCCGCATTATACAGAACGTCAGGATAGAGCGGGTCTCTCTCCGGCAGACCATAGATGATGTTGACCTGAAATTCCTTCGCCAACGCACTGATGCGGTCGAGGCTGTAGCCATTCGGCAGGGTTTCCGCCATCTCCTGGAACTGCTCCGGCTCACCTTCGTAACCCGATGTAATCAGTTCAGGGAATACGATCAGATCTGTTTCAGGCTCTTTGCCCATGATATCCCTAATGAATTCCTCCATTTTGTTGACATTGTATTCAACATTGCCGAGTTCCGGCTTCATCTGAACACAGGATACTTTTGCCATTTCTGATTATCCCTCCTCTTTATCATCTTTCTTGCGGATTATACCGATAAACTCTTTGATGGCAGGGATACCGATTACCAGGAATCCAACAATAATCCACAGGTATGCTCCCCAATAGTAAATTGATAATGCTTCAAAACTCATGCCTTACACCTCCTCATCTGATACGTGAACCATCTGAGATGGTCTGTAATCCTTAAGCTTTGCAAAATCGAATTCATACTTGCTGAATGCGCCCCATACCAACAGTACGAGATACGGCAGTACGAGAGCAATCAGGTTGCCGATGAACTGCGCCTGATCCGGATCGGAGATCGTGAAGTATGCGATCAGTCCGCCGCCGAGGCCGGCGATCATGGAAACGATAGCGGATGCAGGTGATACCTTCTTCCACAGCATACCCAAGATGAAGGCCGCTGTCGGTGCTGCGAACAGGATGCCGCTGAAGATATCGATTCTCAGAAGGGATACGCCCTCGAGCATGGAGGCAACGATGGCTACCAGCAGGCCGATTGCAATGGTAACCTTCTTACCAAAGGCCATCTGCTCTTTCTCTGTTGCGTCCTTCTTTACGACTCTCTTGTAGAAGTCGACTGTGAACAGTGCCTGCGCACCTGCCAGTCCGTTACCGCCCGTCGTCATACCTGCCATGAAAGCCATGAGTACGAAGAGCAGTGAACCAATGCCGGTACCAAATACCATATCCATGATGTAAGGTGCAGCTTCTGACAGTGAGCTGACGCCTGCGCCCTCGCCGATGCCGAGGGAAATCAGGGATGTTCCGAATACGTTACCGGACAGTACAGGAATCGGCGCCCAGCCCAGCAGTGTTCCAATAATGTAAGCCTTCATCAGATCCTTCTGGCTGGCAGTCGCGATCGCCTTGGAATAATAACCCTGGTCGAGGAGTACCTGACCCATGGCGACGATAGCGGCAATCAATCCGTACTTCAGTCCTGCGATAGAAGTCATCGAAAGCGCTTCCGGATTGTAGTTCGGATTGTCAGGATTGTTTACAACATCCTGTAGGCCATTGTAAATCGTATCCATGCCGATCGTCTTCAGAATGATCGGAACACAGATAACGAAGATGATACATACGATGAAGAACTGAATGACATCGTTGAAGATCGATCCTCTCAGTCCAGCTCTGGAGATGTAGACCGCTACGATCATGATCGGAACGATCGCACCTACCCAGTAAGGGATACCGAACATGGTGTTGAATACGATGCCGATTCCGACGCCCTGCTCTGTTACAACGTAGAGTACGACGGCGAAACCGAAGATGAAGAACAGATTCGCAACCTTGTTGCCGAATCTCTCTCTGATGAATTCAGTGAAGGTCGTACATCTAGGCATGATCTTTCTCAGATGCAGAACCATCGGGATGAATACGAAGAACGGCAGCGCAGCGCCCCACATGTAGTTGAAACCACCGGAGACACCGTACCAGGTACCGGCTTCCGCAGCGCCCATGATGGTCGTCGTCCATACCCATGAAATCATAACGCTGGCAGCGATGATACCGAACGGGATCCCTCTGCCGGCAGCTACGAAGTCATCGACGCCTTCTACCGGGAATTTCTTTGATACCAGTGAGGAAATACCAATGAACACAAAGGCAAATACAACCAGTATCAAATAACCGACAATACTTGATGACATTACTTTTCCTCCTTCTCACTTATGAATGATGCGTTTTCTTTTGCCTTCTAATAGCGCAAGGGGCGTGCCAAAACCTGCCGCTCGCCGCCGGATGCTGATTTCCGATGCTTCCCCAACCATGCAAAAGCAACGGGAACCCAATTGTACCAACGGTTTCCGCATTTTCGTTTTTTTCTCTGAATTGCTGCGGGTTTCTCGTCTCCAAGCCGTTTCGGCGATTTATGCAAAAGCAGAAAGTGTCAAGTTTTCCGCACACTTTTTGCCCTTTCGGGTAAAATCACCTCCAAAAAAGCTAAAAAACGTTGGAATTCCAACGTTTTTAGCGATTATTTGCCAGTGTAAAGTATTCCGTACATATGTAAAGAATTCCTTACACTATTTTCTTTCGAATGATCAGTTATTCGATATTCAGCTTTTTAATTTTTTCATACAATGCTGTCCTGGAGATTTTCAGCATTTTTGCTGCTTTTGCTTTATTGCCGCCCGTTGATTCGAGCACCTGACGGATCGCCGCCGCTTCCGCCTGGTTCCTCACATATTCCAGCGGCGCGTCCGTTTCAAGAGCCAGAGGCAGTTGGGTTGTGGACACGTCCGCTGCGAAGGTTCCCAAATCTTCAAGTTCCAAGGTGTCGCCTCTGCAGGCAACAACGCTTCGTTCCAGGACATTGAACAGTTCTCTGACATTGCCCGGCCAGTCGTAGCTCAGGAATGCCTTCATGACTTCGCCGGAAAACTCCTTCACGTTTTTCATCAACTGCCGATTCAGGTATTGCAGATAACTCTGGGCAAGCAGCGGGATATCTTCCCGTCGCTGCCTGAGCGGCGGAATGCGGATTTCCACAACATTCAGCCTGTAATACAGATCCTCCCGGAACTTACCCTCTTCAACAAGTTTCAACAGATCCTTGTTCGTCGCTGCCAGAATCCGGATGTCGATCGGTCTTGCTTTGCCGCCGACCGGAACGATCTCCTTCTCCTGGATGGCACGCAACAGTTTCGGCTGCACGTGATATGGCAGCTGATCAATCTCGTCCAGAAACAGCGTTCCCTTATCCGCCGCATCGAAGAAACCCGGCTTGCCGCCTTTGCTCGCGCCGGTGAAAGCACCCTCCTCGTAACCGAACAGCTCCGATTCGAACAAAGTCAAAGGGATTGCCGCGCAGTTGACGGCGATGATCGGATGGTCGGCCCGCAGGGAAAGATTGTGGATGGCATTCGCTACCAGTTCCTTACCGGTACCCGTCTCTCCGGTGATCAGAACCGTCGCATTGCTCTCAGAAATATCCGAGATGCTCGTACGCAGCCGTTTCATCTCATCGCTGCTGCCGAGGATATTATTGATTGTGTACTTGATGTTGCTGTGCCGTTTGCTCGAGTCATACATGGACTCGAAGGTGTTCTCAAAGTTCAGTCTGCCGATCTCGTTGTATTCTTCGACCGTGTGCAGAAACTCATCAAGTTCCTCATTACTCGAGAAGATATCGTAATCGATGGCGCCGACGATTTCACCGTCCTTGATCAACGGCTCGATGCGGGAAACGTAGATTTTCCCGTCGTAGTTATAGATCGCCGTCTTGATCGGATGCCCTGTCTCAACGACATTCTGCACCTTGGACGTATAGTGCAGCTTGTCGATACTGAGCCCCACCACATCATCCGGCACAGGCGTCCCGGTTGCTTTTTCAATGATGTCGTACATGCTAGGTGCCAGATATTTGATGCATCGGTTCGCGTCGATGACGACGAGATTCCGCATAGTGTCAAAGACCAGTTTACATTCTTCCAGCGTCATATCAAAATTCTTATATGATGCCGGAATCGCGTTTTTCTTGTCCGTTGTTTTCGCGTATATGTTCCGCTGCACCGTGGACCCGCTGCTGCGGTAGTCGTTCACTGCGTCCAGAAAATCGCGCAGGATGTTGCCGTCCGTAAACAGATCGTAGTCGATGGCACCGACGACGGCGCCGTCTTTTTTCAGCGGAGCGATCCTCGCCACGTTGGTGACATTTGAAGAAAAGTAGAAGGCAGTGCTGATCTCCTCCCCTGTTTCTATCGCCTGCGTGATCTTCGAAACATAATGCACATCGTGGATGTGCTTGCCGACCACATCATGAGGCACCGGTTTCTTGTTGTACGCCTCGATCATGAAATACATGCCCGGAGACAGATATTTGATTTTTCCTTTCCCATCGATGATGACCAGGTTGTCCAGAGTATCGAAGACATGCCTGCATTCATCGAGGGTCATGTTGAAATTGTTCAGTTTTCTCATTTCGTAATCTCGTTATTGGGTGTTTTTTTCATCCAGCAGTTTTGACTCTTTCATCTTCAGCACGATCGGAATCTCGATGGCGGTCAGAATCACGATGCCAATCATCGGCGCCGTGACGGAACCGGCCGAGCTGGTGATCGCCTCAAACAGAAGCACGAACAACGCGCCGGAAATCTGACCCATGAGCAAAATCATGCCGAGAGATGTGCCCTCCTGCGCAGGATAAGCAACCTCCGAGCTGTGCTGGAACAGGATCGGCGCCACGCCCATGATCGAGAATCCGGAAATGGCCGCAATCACAACGAGGGCCATGAAGCTTGTCACGAAGGTCAGCCCCAGATACAAAGGTACCAGCAGCGCGACTGCAATCAGCAGAAACCTGATTCTCACGCCCACCTTATCTGAAATAATCGGCAGAATGATGGCGCCGACAACGCCTGCAGCCACGAAGGCCGCACCGATGATACCTGCTTCAGCCGGCGTAATGCCGCGTCCCTTCAGGATTGTTTCAATCAGG
>JAILDT010000155.1 GCA_024689085.1 Clostridia bacterium
GGCACTGCAGCCTGACCGATTCTCTCGCCCAGCTTTTCTGTTTCTGTTTCGTTTGCTATATGAAGTATTTTTTCCATAGAATCACTCATACATCTCATACACGGCTTCCATCGTCAGGTCGTTCATATTCATCGGCCTGTCGCCGTGGACTTTTTCACGCTGCTGTTCCGGGAACGGCTCCAGCATACGCAGGTCGCCCTTCGGAACCGGTTCCCAGTCGTCGTCAACCTGCTTGCCGAGGATATTGTTCTCCAGCGCCCGGATGACGCCGCTGTGGGCGACGATGATAATATCCTTCGCGTCATCGTTCCGCAGGATATTCCGCAGGGCCGCCTTGACCCGGTACTGCATATCATAGAAGCTCTCTGCCCCGCGCATCTTGAATGAGAAGATGTCGCGTCCGCGGCGTTCGTATTCTTCCGGATACGTATCCGCGATCTCTCTAATTGGGTGTCCGTCCCAGTCGCCGAGACTGATTTCCCGAAGTCCTTTATCATATCTAACCTTCACCGGGCCGCCCAGCATCTCCGCCAACTGCGGATAGGCCTTGTTGATGGACTCCGCAATGATTTCCGCCGTTTCCGCCGCCCGTGACAGATCGCTGGCGTAGACCCGTTCGATGGCAGGCATCGGTTCCTTGCCGAACTTATCCATGCCCAGCAGTTCCGCTTCCACGTCTTCTGCCATGAGCCCCGCGATCCTCTTGCCGAGCTCCGCCGCCTGGGCGCGTCCCTCCTCTGAAAGGGGCACGTCGTATTGCCCGATGAACATCGGCGCTTCATGCTGCCGGGTCTCGCCGTGGCGCACCAGAATGATCCGTTTCCGCGCGGTCAGCAGTTCCAGCTTCTCCCGGGCAAACCCTTTCGCGACAAACTTCTGAATGTCCGCGTAGCCCGCCGGCGTATCCATGTCCAGCAGGCACCCTTCCTCGCCGGTCTCCACGCGAATCATGGTATCTGCGAACTTGTCAGTAATCGCAGCAAGTCCGCCCTGCCCGCCGAAGTTTATGATCTCATCGATATAGCCCGTCGGTATGTACAGCGGATGTCCCTTCTTGCCTTCGAAGAGCGCCACTGTAAAAGCATCACTGCTCGTTTCGCCTGCCTCGGTCACTTTATCCATGACCGCCCGCATGACGCTGACGCTGATCAGCGGGCAGTCTACGGGCATCAGAAGATAGCCTTCCTTCCCGGACTGTCTTGCTTTTGCAAGTCCCACCTGGATGGAGGAGAACATGCCGCTTTCGTAATCCCCGTTATAGGCTTCGCTGACGCCGAGGTGCAGCAGTGTTTCCGCCAAAGCGCCCCGGTTATGACCTGTCACAACGGTGATGTCCGTCAGACCTGCTGCTTTTGCCGTCTCCACGAGACCTTCGATGGCCGGCCGGCCGTCGACGGGAAGCAAAGGCTTGAAGTCCTTCATCCGTGAAGACAGCCCGGCTGCCAGGATCACAACGCCGAAGCGTTCGTTATATTGTTCCGTTTTTTCTCTGTTGTAACCGATTCTCATGACTTATTCGTGCAGCGCACGCAGGCTTTCCGCGTGGCGCGCTTTAACCGCTTCTTCCCCTTGCTCTGCGTCATGATCCGCGCGGACCATGATGATCTCCGCAGCGATGCTGATGGCAATTTCCTCCGGTGTCTCCGACTTGATGTCCAGTCCGATCGGCGCGTAGACACTGTCCAGTTCTTCCTGTGTGAATCCTTCCTCTGATAACTGTTCAAACAGAACGCTGTTCTTGTGGCGGCTGCCGATCATGCCAAGGTAAGCATGCGGTTTTCTGAGCGCCTGCCGCAAAACCTGCAGATCCCCTCTATGGCCTCTCGTGACGATAATCAGGAAGCTGTCTTCATCCGGTTCGATCTCTTCAAAACAGTGGTCGAAGTTGTCACAGACGATGGTCCTGGATGCCGGAAAACGCTCTGCGTTGGCATACTCAGCCCGATCGTCGATGATGGTCGTCTCGAAATCGATGTGCCGGAGCACAGGATCCAGCGCTAGCGCCACGTGACCGCCGCCGAAGATATACGCCTGGGAAGACGTCTTGAAATCCTCCACAAAGGTCCCCGGATTCTGTGGGTCCACATAACGGATCTGTATTGTCGCATCACCACCGCATCCCATCTCCAGTGCGCCCTCGCCTGTCGCCGCTTCGTCGAGAATAAACTCGTAGGTGCGAAGCGGTTCTTTTGTCTTGAGCTGCTCTCTGCAGTGGCGCTCAGTCTCCGCTTCCAGCAGTCCGCCGCCCACGGTGCCCCAGGTCTTCTCCTCGAAGTTCATGAGCAGGACTGCATCACGCTTGCGCGGGGCACTTCCTTTGGTCTCAATGACTTCCGCGATGACGAAGGGAACGTTCTCTTCGATGAACTTTCTCGCAATATATGAAATCTTATCTGCCATCTTGTTTCCTCTCTATTTTTCTTCTCCCGGTATGATTTTATCGAGCCGCTTCAGCTGGCTGCCGCACGGGCAGACGCCGAAGATCCAGCGGCTGTAATAACCTGTTCTGAATCTGACCAGTTGCGCATCTTCCCGGTTCAGCGTGGTGAGAACGATCTCGCCGTATTGACTGAACCCCGGCGTCTTCGGTGATTCGAACCGGACCGCCTCCTCCGTCACCGGATTGATCAGTTCGATGAACAGATCCGCTTCGCGGATGTGACTGCCTTTGCCGTAGCCGCAACTGGCCGCAATGCCAATCCCCGCTGCGGGAATGTCGCTGAACTCAAAGATCATGGCCTGAAAGGTCTCCTCCAGCATCATGACTGTTTTGTTCGGCGCGAACCCGCCGGTCAGCAGAATACTCCTCAGATAGATGTCGTCCGCCCCTGCTTCCGCCTGGCGCGCCGCCGCTCTGGCCAGCGCCACCATATGGGTCGGCGAGGCAATTACGCTGGTAACGCCTTCTTCTCTGATCAGCTGCAGGATCTGATCCGCTTCTTCCCTGCCACCGGTTTCCTTCTCCACAAAGGCTTCCCCGTAGGCGATTGCCTTTGCACCGATCCGTTCAGCTGCCTGCGCGAACAGACTGCCGGACGCGCCTTTTTCCAAAGGCATCAGCAACAGCACGGTATCCGTTTCATCGATGACCATCCACATGCTGCCAATATAGAAACCCAGTTCCTGCTGCGGATCCATACTCTGCCATCCTTCGGCAAAAGGCACTTCGCCCCATCTCTCACAGCCCGTCTTCTCCAGAATCGCCGTGAGCTTTTCTCTGGTGTACAGGTCGATGGCCTGCCGCAACGTCATCATGCCCAGGTCCTCTCTGTCTGCCAGTTTTTCGCTCAGATATTCTGCTGTCCAGTTATCTAAATCCAATGCCATCGTTTTCGCCCTCCGGCTACATGACCGGTTTCTGGGCTACCAGAATGAAGTATCCCAGATTGCGCTTCTTGCTGTCTGCATCGACACTCACGCCTGCATCCTCAAAGGACAATACGTGCAGCCCCAGTTCATCCTCGATCATTCTGATGAGCGGTTCCTGATAAAAGGCGCCCTCAAAGCAGAAGTTCGTGAAGTGACTCGGCGTTCCTGCATCGCAGTCCCCCTCATTGTGGGGCAGCCTGGCCTGACGGGCCGCTTCCATGGCGACCACCTTGACCTGCCGCGGATCGGGATCCTTCTCATAGTAGTCGGTGATGATGAGTCTGCCGCCCTTTTTCAGCACACAGTACGCCTCGTGCAGCGCCTCATCCGGCTGGGGCATGGCGCTCAGGGAGCATTCCATCATAATCCCGTCGAAGGTGTAGGACATATAGTCGTCCAGGAACGTGCCGTCGCCGAACTTCACGTCGATGCCGGGAAACGTTTTTTTGGCCGTATCGATTTTCGCCAGATTGATATCGATGCCTTCCGCCTTCAGACCCATCCTGTTCAGGTAATCGACGGTATCGCCTTCCCCGCATCCGATATCCAGAATGCGGCTTCCCATCTTGTAATTCGCTTTTTCAAGGGCTTTGTCCGTCACTTCGAACCCGCCCGGTCTTGTGATTGCCATTTGCTAACCTCCGTGCTTCGCCTGCCCATTATAACATGAAAATAGCCGGCGCGTCTTGTGCGCCGGCCTGTTAATTCGTTCTATCGAGTATTTATTTTCCGACCATAACATCCGTCGCCTTGATGACCGCGACCGCATCATCGCCAACCTTCAGATCCAGTTCCCTGATGGATGTCATTGAAATCGTTGCAGTGATGACGTTACCTCCCGGAATCTCGATTTTTACGATACCGTTTACGGCCCCTTCATTCACATCAATTACTTTTCCTTCAAACTGATTTCTTGCGCTTAATGTGTATTTCATTGTTAAACCTCCTAATAGATAAACTGTCCGCTCTTGCCGCCTTCTTTGCTGACAAGATGAATCTCTTTGATCACCATTCGTTTGTCTATGGCTTTGCACATATCGTAGACGGTCAGCAGTGCCGTGGAAACACCCGTCAGCGCCTCCATCTCAACACCAGTTTTTCCATCTGTAACCGCCTGGCAAATCGCCTTGATCTCGCCGGCCTCATCGTTCACCTCAAACGTCACTTCCGCATTCGTCAGCGACAGCGGATGGCACATCGGAATCAAATCCGGCGTACGCTTGGTGCCCATGATGCCCGCCACCTGGGAAACCGTCAGCACATCGCCCTTCTTCACCTTATTCCCTCTGATTGCATCCATCACTTCTCTGCTGACGGCTATGGTGCCTTCCGCGACTGCGACACGATGTGTGATGTCTTTTCCCGAAACGTCTACCATACGGGCGTTTCCCTGTTCATCAAAATGTGTGAATTCCATAATGACCTCTTCCAATACAAAATCAACAACAGTTCTATCTACGCAAAAGCATGACCGATTCTTCCCGCAGTTTCAGATAATCCGGATGCGGTTTACCTTCCATCTGCGCCCGTTCATTGTCCTGTATGAACCAGCAGATGAGTTCGCCTTCTTCCGGCAGCAGATAGTATCTGCGCTCAAACGGCAGCTCGTCCACGCCCGACAGACGGAACGGCAGACAGTTTTTCTGCCGTTCTCCCCACACCGGTTCAAAGGCGTGCGCTCTGTACCCGATGGCGTCGATGTCTTCCGGAATCTCTCTTTCAAGCTCCAGCGTAACGCCCCACTCTTTCAGCCTGATTCTGTGATCATCCAGCCGCTCCGCATCCGAGAAGTTCTTACATCCCGTCATGCGGGCCACCGCCACTGAACCCGGATCGCCGAACAGACGCTCTGTCTGTCCTCTTGCCATAACGTGCCCGTCATCCATAATGAGGAGTTCCTCACTGAACCGGTAAATCTCATCTCTATTGTGGGAGACAAGTATAACCTGTCCCTCATAGTCTTCCAGCATGGATATCATCTCATGCTGCAAGCGTTCTTTGAGATGCTCGTCCAGAGCCGAAAACGGCTCGTCGAGGAGGATAATATCCGGCCTGTAGGCCATGATTCTGGCCAAAGCCACTCTCTGCTGCTGACCTCCCGAAAGCTGTCCCGGCAAATGCTTCTCCAACCCCTGCAAATGGAAGCGCTCTATCATATCGGAGATACGCGCGCTTTTGTCTTCATCGGCAACACCCAGCCCCGCGCCGATATTCTGTACGACATTCATGGTCGGGAACAGCGCGTAGTTCTGGAACATGTAACCGACTCTTCTCTTCTGCGGTTTCAGATTGATTTTCTGCCCCTGATCGAAGAGAACACGGTTATCGATTCGGATATGACCACTGTCAGGCTTTTCGATGCCGGCGATGCTTTTGAGCGTTATGCTTTTGCCGCAGCCTGAAGGACCCAGAATGCCGATACGCTTCGCATCTGTCTCAAAGGATATTTCCAGAGAAAAGTCTCCGAGTCTTTTGTTGATGTCTACGGAAATACTCATAACCTACCAACGCCTGATATTCTTCATCCTGCTTCCTGTCACCATGTTTACCAGAAAGATTATGCCAAAGGAAATCAGCAATACAATGACAACCCAGAAGCCAGCCGTCGCGAAATCTCCGTCCTGTATGACCATGGCGATTCTCTGGGAAACGGTTCCTGTTTTACCCGGAATATTTCCCGCCAGCATTGACGTGGCACCATATTCTCCCATGGCTCTGGCGAACGTCAGGATGGTTCCGGAAGCAATGCCCGGTCCCGCCGTCGGAACGACGATCCGCCAGAAGATATTCATCTCAGACATGCCGAGCGTTCTGCCCGCGTATACCAGATTGGCATCAATCTGCTCAAAAGCAGCTCTGGCATTCCTGTACATGAGCGGAAACGCGATGACCGTCGCTGCCAAAATGCAGCCCAGCCATGTGTGCACCACCTGTATGTCAAGCTGCTGATCAAGAAATATGCCGATCGGTCTTCTTCTGGAAAAAATGAGAAGCAGAATAAAGCCGGCGACCGTAGGCGGGAATACCATCGGCAAAGTCAATATGCCATCCACAACGGCTTTTGCCTTGTAGGATAGTTTGATTACTTTCCGTGCCGCGTACATTCCTAAAAAGAAGCAGACGATCGTTGCGACTACGCCGGTCTTCAGTGATATGATCAGCGGACTCCAGTCCAGACTTTCGAGAAAATCCATCATAATGCGTCACCTGTTTTGATTTTGAAAATACATAGTCCCGGTCGGAGACGCTTCTGACCGGGACTATGCGCGTCTATATCAGACCTTATTCTACATCGATATCGAAGAGATGCGTCTTATAGACTTCCTTTGCATTGTCATTGGTCAGGTATTCGAGAACTGCAGCTGCCGCTTCGTTCTCAGCGTCATCCGCGTCCTGATTTACGATCTGTGCGATTGGATAGATGATATCGCCCGCAACATCGTAGGAAACAGTCTGCAGAATCTTCACAGTGTCTTCCTGTCCATATGTGTCGGAAAGATAAACGGTTCCGACCTCACTGGATCCTTCCTGTACTGCTGCCAGAACTTTACTTACATTTCCCTGCTCGCTGATTTCAACGCCGCCCAGCGCGTCGGAAACTTCCTGCGTTGTGTAAACAGCCGGATCCTCTACTTCAGCGAGAACGCCCAGATTCATCAGCGCTCTGCGAGTGTACTTGCCTACTGGTACACTGCCGTCTGCCAGGGCGATGCTCTCCGCGTCGCCGAGATTCTCGATCCCGGTGACTGCAGTCTTGCTGTCAGGCTGCGTAATGACAACCAGCTGGTTGTTCAGAACATTGGAGCGGGTTCCTTCTACTACGAGGCCCTCTTCTTCCAGTGCGTCCATGTTCTTCTGTGCTGCGCTGAAGAAGATATCACAAGGAGCACCTTCCATGATCTGTTCCTGCAGCGTACCAGAGCTGTCGCAGTTGAGAATCACATCGATTCCAGGGTTCTCAGCCTCAAAGCTGGCCTCCAGTTCCTCCAGAGATGACTGCATGCTCGCAGCAGCAAACACAATAACTTCCGTGCTCTCGTCTGTCGCCGCTTCTTCTTCGCTGCCGCCGCATGCGGTGAATGCGAAGACCATTGCCAGACAAGTGAGCAATGCCAATAATGTTTTCTTCATTCCTACCTCCTGATTACTTTCGCGCGCAGTCGGATGTCCTGCCGTTCAGGATCTCCAGCCCGTGCTTTAATGAAGACATCATAAATTCCATGCTCTCCCTGACAGCCTTCGGGCTTCCCGGAAGATTGATAATCAATGTTGTTCCGCGAATCCCGGACACTGCTCTCGAAAGCATCGCGCGGGGAGTTTTGGTCATCGAATAGGCGCGGATCGCCTCCGATATCCCCGGCGTCATGCGCTCGCAGACTGCTTCTGTCGCTTCAGGTGTGATATCTCTCGGCGAAAACCCTGTTCCGCCCGTTGTCATGACAACGTCCACCTGGCGCTGGTCAGCCAGTCTTATGAGCTCCTTTTTCAGTATATCTTCATCATCAGGAATGAGAATTGTTTCAACAACATCGTAGCCGTTTTCTGTTAGTATGGCACCAATCAGAGGGCCGCTTTCGTCTTTTCGGAGTCCCTCAGCGCCCTTGTCGGACAACGTGATCCATGCCGCCGTGAACGGTCTTTCCGGATCAGGCTGGATTTCTGTGACTTCATCGCCCACTCTGATCTCGCCGCCCTCCAGCACCTTGGCGAAGACGCCCTCCCTCGGCATAATACAGTCACCGACCATGTGGTAGATGGCGCAGTGCGTGTGGCACTCCTTACCAATCTGCGTCATCTCCAGGAGCACATTACCGATGCGAAAACGTGTTCCGACAGGGAGATTTCTGAAGTCAAACCCTTCTATGACGAGGTTCTCTCCGAATGCGCCGAATTCCACCTCCGCGCCGCGCTCTCTGAATGATGCTATCTTTTCAAGACCCAGAAGGCTCACCTGCCTGTGCCAGTTGCCTGCGTGGGCGTCACCTTCAATACCGTAATCTTCTCTCAGCACTGCAGATTCCACCTGCTGTTTCTGGGTTCCCTTTTTTTCACTTGTGCATATAGCGATCAGTTTTCCCAACTTATCCTCCGATCTGGGACATGGCCCTATGTTCGACGCTTGCCCTGTCGTGGAATGAATGCCCTGCAGGCTTATTTCGAACAGCCTCTTCCAGAGCCGCCTTCAACGCATCATCGTCCTCCGCAAGCGCCCGCCTCAGGTCAACGCCGTCCTCATAACACAGGCACGGTTTGATCAGCCCCTGGGATGTGAGTCTGATTCTGTTGCATCTGTTGCAGAAGCTGTGATTCATGGCGCTGATCAGTCCGATTGTTCCGTCTTCGCCCGGCAGCTTATAATATACGGCCGGACCATTGCCGTGAACTGTTTCATCCTGTTCCAGCTGCGGATATCTCTCCTTCAATACCGCCAACACCTCGTCGTTGGACAACCCTGCGTCCGGATTGCCATAGCCGACAGGCATGATTTCTATGAATCTCACATCGATGCCTTTCTCAAATGCAAAAGCAGCAAAATCCAGAATCTCATCCTCGTTTACCCGCTTTTGCAGGAGGCAGTTGACTTTGGTTCTGATGCCTGCATCGATGCTTTTGTCAATGGCTCTAAGCGTCTTGTCCAGCTTGCCGCCGCCTGTGATCAGACTGTAGCGGTCCTCTCTGAGGGAGTCCATGCTGATATTCAGTCCATCTATACCCGCTTCAGCCAGTTCGTCAACCGTCTCTGCCAGCTGCTGTCCGTTGGTTGTCAGGGTGACTTGTTCGACACCCGGTATTTGCTTCATCTCACGCACCAGGCTTGTGCAGCCTTTGCGCACCAGAGGTTCTCCCCCTGTGATCTTGAATCGGCTGATGCCGATCTCCGCCGCCACCCTGCAGATGCGCAGTATCTCCTCATAGGTGAGGATTTTGCTCATGGATACCTTCTCAATGCCTTCTGCCGGCATGCAGTAACGACACCTGAGATCACATCGGTCGGTGACAGATATTCTCATGTAGTTGATTGTTCTGCCGTAACTGTCTATCATCTTCTATTTACCGAACCCGCAGTTCGGGAATGTACACACTTCACAGTCAAGGCAGAGGCCGCCCTGACCCAGTCTGTCGAAATCTTCTTTGGCAAGGATCTCGCCTGCCATGATTCTCGGGAGCACCAGATCGAATATGGTCCTCCTGGCGTACATAACGCAGCCCGGGAGTCCCATGACCGGAATCTGCTTTTCCCCGTAGTAAGCAAGCAGGAACATGGCTCCGGGAAGAACCGGTGCGCCGTAAGTCACCACGCTGCCGCAGACATTTCTGATGGCCAGAGGCGTCTTGTCATCCGGATCGACGCTCATGCCGCCGGTGCAGAGAATCATATCCGCGCCCGCTTCAAGCAGTTCTCTGATCGCTGCTTCTATATGCTCGTTCTCGTCATCGCTGTATTTATGACCAACAATTCCGGCTCCGAATTCATTTACTTTCTCCATGACGACTGGTGTGAAAGTATCTTTGATTCTTCCGTGGAACACCTCATTGCCAGTTGTCACGATGCCGACTTTTTTATGCTGGAAAGGGAGAACGTTGAGAATCGGTGCATCTCCTGCTTTTGCTTTTACCGCCTCCATCTTTTCCTTTTCGATCACGAGAGGGATGATGCGCGTGCCGGCCAGTTTGTCACCCTTGTGCACTGCGAAATTTCCGTGGCGCGTCGCAATCATCATCTGGCCGAAGGAATTCACCATCTTCAGCTTCTCTTCATCGATCTTGAGCAGGCCGTCGCATTCGGCTCTGAGCTCGATTTTGCCTTCCTTGGCCTCTCCCCGGCTGATATTTTCACCTTTGCTGATGGCGCACAGCACTTCCGCCGCGTCATCCTCATGCATCATGGATGCGTCGTTTTCCCAAACGTATATATGATCCTTGCCCACGCTGAGCAGCACCGGGATATCCTCTTCCCTTATGATATGCCCTTTTCTGAATACCGGGCCCTTGCTGACGTCTTTGATAATCTGCGTGATGTCGTGGCACAGAACGTGTCCGACTGCATCGACAGTTTTGATTTCTTTCATTTTTTGACCTCTTTTGGTTCTCTGTTCGTTTTGTCTGCGGTTTTGATTATACAACAAATGCGTCCATTAAATGTTGTTAAAACAACAGCGGGTTTCCCCGCTGCTGTTTCAGTCAATCATAAGTCAATTATCAAAACGTTTCTTCTATCTGCGTGTATATTACTCCTTAATCTAACGCTTGTATGTTGTTTTAACAACATTTATTTCTTTTTCAGAATGGTGAATTGAGACCCTTTGAAATCTAAGATTCCCTCTTTTTTCATTTTACTGAGTTCATTCGACAGCGCGGATCTGTTCACGCACAGAAATTGGGCAAGCTGCTCTCTGGACAGTCTGACAGTTACGGTATCTGTTCCAGACTTTGCCTGCAGAACGTGCAGATACATCAGCACTCTGTCCCGAAGCCCCCTTTCGGCCAGAATCTCGATTTTGTTTCTCATCTTGATGTTGCTGTCAGCAAGCATATAAGTCAGAGTCCTCTGGAGCTCTTTCGAGAATCTGTTTTTCTGAATGGAGTGCATGGACACGAAGACGACCGTAGCTTCTTCGTTACTGATATAATCGACAGGAGACACGCGGCTTCTGGACGCTGCCACCGCAAGGCCGAAGACAGAGCCCTCATCAAATATATCTATGATGTGTACTTCCCCGTTCAGATAGGTCTTTTCACTCCTCACGCTGCCCTCTCTGACGATGCAGAACTTATCGATCAGATCTCCTTCGAAGAAGACCGCCTCCCCGGGCTGGTAACTCCTCCCCGATACTTTCAGCTGCTCAAAAGCATCCATATAGTCGGATTTTTTCAGTTCATTGAACAGGCCGCTGTTAATTACGCTCTCCAAATACTGCATTTGTGCTCCTCCGCATTCATGGTAGCACAATTATACAGCAAAAAATGTTGGCGTGACAACATTTCGTTGTTACACAATGGGGCTGTTCTTATTCCAGCTGATAAACGCCATAGAACTGTTGTCATTGTGATCAAACTGCCAATAGCCGTTCAGATCTCTGCCGCGGAACACGGCCGCTTCAGGATGGTAGGTGAGGTGATCCTCAAGATACTTGCGGAACAGTTTTTCCTGCTCGGAAGTCATATGGGAGAATGCCCGGCGCAACTGTTCCTCTGCTGCCTGCCGGCTTTCATATTTGGCCTGTCTGAAAGGGGTGTAGATGTATCTGAGCTCCGGAAAAACATCCCTGTCCATCAGTTCACCCATAATCAGATAATGGGTGCCTATGCCAGGCCGCTCATAACCGATCGCTTTGGCAAGGTGTCTGTCATATCCCTCTACCGGCGTATCCCAGGCGCCGATGCAGATTTTGCGTTTGGTTACGGATTCCAGTTTCTCGAGAGAACTTGTCAGATCGCGTGTAATAAATGACCGGGACGAAAACGCGATATCGCACTGCGGCAGTTCCCGCAGGCTCCAGTCTTCGTTCCAGTTCAGTTCGATGGGATGGATGCGGTCTGCAACACCCGCCTCTTTCGCACGTTCCATCAAGTACTTCAGCATTTCCGGTGAAAAGTCCGCCGCAACTATTTCATGGCCTTTCTGCGCAAACGGGATAGCCAGCGTTCCCGGTCCGCAGCCCATATCAAAGAGCGTATCTTCAGGCTCCGGCGACATATATTCATAGAATATCTCTACATATGGATCGGGCTCCGAACCATTTCTGCCGAATCTCGGAGCAAATGCATTCCAGAACTCCAGATTATCTGAACGCTCAATGGAATCCTCCGCGCCGCGCCATATTTCATTCCAGTTGATTGTTGTCATTTTTCCCTCTTACTATTTAATGATCACACAGCTTCCGTGCAGATCTCCAAGCGGTACGAGTTTCAGAGGCTTTTCACCCATGGCGATGAGCTTCTGTTCGTATTCCTTCACTGCCTGACGGACACCTTTGAAACGGGTATTATCGTAGTCATGGATGATTATGACGCCGCCCTCGTTCAACCGAGGATAGAAAAAATCCATTCCCGCCAGCATTGGTTCATAAAGATCCGGATCCAGACTGACGAACGCGAACTCTGTATGGGCAAGCCCTGCCGCCGTCTCCGGAAAGTGACCTTTTCTCAGGTGACACTTTTCAGGATGCGGCATGCGCTCCAGCACCGCGCCGACAGATGTATCGGAAAACTCTCCTGCTTCCGCTTTTGACAGCGCGAAGGCTTTCTCGATCTTAATATCCTCTTCCGCAAACCCATCAAAGGTATCAAAGAGGTAAAATGGTTTCTCCGGAAGGAACAGGTTGATCTGCCAGGCGGTGTCGCCTTTGTAGACGCCAAGTTCCGCCGCGGCGCCTGGAACCTCCGGTAAACCGGCCGCTCCGGAAATGCGGTCCGCCAGTTCTTTCAGACAACGGCTCCGGATATCAAAATCTTCATACAACTCATGCAGACTCATGATGTTGCCGTAGAATCTGCAGACCTTGAGCTGTTCCGCGATGGCCCGGGAACGTTCCTTATCGATGGCGCTGATGATGAACTCATCCGGTGCCAGATTGACTGCCGTCTGGATGGAGAACACCGGTGTCTTGTCCGCTGTGTCCGGATAGCTGCCGTCTTCCTTCGTCCATTTACCCGGATCGTTGTCCGCGAAGCCGAGAAATTCCACCCTGTTCGGATCCAGAAGCCTTGCCGCGGCAAGCCCCATGTTACCTGCGCCTGCGATTACAATCTTTTTCATACTGTCACCTGTTTCAAATCGGAAGTGATATGCTTTTGCATTATTATACACCAAGTCGGTACTATTCTAGTATGTTTTGATACTTTGTTTGTTTTGTTTGAAACAGGGCCTCTCCATGCGCTCCAAATCCTTGACACTCAACAGTTTAATTGGGTAAAATTATGCTAGGTATATTCTGTGCATATATATGTACGAATTTATTGTGTTAATCAAAAGTCAATGTTAGTTATAATCAAAACGGAGGCAAAGAATGAACTTAAAGAAAATGACTCTGAACATCAACGGCGCTGACCGTATGTTCATCTGC
>JAILDT010000025.1 GCA_024689085.1 Clostridia bacterium
CACAGGGGAAACCGAAAGCAGCCAGCACAGTGGGATTCTGTGACGTTCCTGCCGATGCCTATTATGCAGAGGCCGTTGCGTGGGCGTTCGAAAACAGTATCACAGCGGGTACTTCCGTAGATACCTTCTCTCCGGATGCGCCATGCACAAGAGGGCAGATCGTAACTTTCTTGCATAATGCGATAGAATAATAACAGATCCAGATACAGAACAAAGGCCCGGCGGTCAATCCGCCGGGCCTTTTACAGTATGGAGCACTATTCAAATGTCGTGGTGCTCGTATCCACCGGCACATCGGTTTCGTTGAGGATATCTGCTCCGTTGCCGGCGAAGGTGCATCCGACACAAGCGACGCTTCTGCCGTTGTCGAAAGCGCGCAGATGTATGCCGATGCGATTGCTGCGGAATTCGCACCGGTCCAACTCGAAGATCACATTGTACGGAGAGTGCGGACAATCGTACAGCAATCCGGTTTCACAGTTTTCGAACAGACAGCGGTGGGGATCGATATAGGCTTCTTCGCAGACGGTAAGCCCTGTTTTCATATTGGAGAACGTACATTCTGAGAGCATGACCCTGGAATGGGCTTCGACGCCGGGTCCATCTCCGCTAAAGCGGATCCACTCGAAATGCTGCTTTTCCGGCATGGTCGCGCTCACTCGTATCGTTCCGTTGAAAATGGTTTCTCCGCTTTCTCCTTCTGCTCCGATAAGCCTGCAGGTACGCTTTTCTATTTTAAGGTCGCCCTCGTAGGTGACAGCCGGGAGAAAGATGAACACCGGCATCTGTGGGGGAACTTCCTCTTCGATGTGGGTGATCAACGCCTGAAGGTCTTCGATGCTCTCCATCGGTATATCTTCCGGATGGTAAATAATGGATTCGGTCTCCAGACAGGTGTAGGTGTGACGCAGTTTCAGCGTATCCCCGTTCTTCATGTGCAGTGTCCAGCAGATATCGTTGCTGCCGCAGGCCGGCCAGTATCCAATATTGCCGGACAGCGTGACTTCTGGGAAGACCGGATTTGGCTCCGGCTCTCCGCACATCATCTGTTCGGCGTTGTCCCGTGGAACGGTCTCTATGGCGGCGCTTTCGAGCTGTTCCAGAAAATCGTCTTTGCGGTTCCGGCCGTCGGAAGCTCCTGCTGCATAGAGAAAGGAGGGTATAGCTGCGTTTTCCATAGCGGGCAGGCTGTTTCCATCGTGCTCCTGGGGCTGCGGAATCTCCTCTCCGCTTTCGATAGGTATAAATGCCAGGATGAGCCGATAATCGCCATAGATCAGTTCAGGCCCTTCGGCATCGATCACTTTCGGGCTGTTAAAATGGCGGACGAAAAGGATCGTCGCAAGAACCGCAAGACAGATCAGAAAGGGGAGAACCTTGTGTTTTCGGGGTTCGGGAGTTTCTGCCCGGACAGTGCTGCCCTGAACGGTCTCGCAGTAAGGGCAAAAAGATGCGTCGTCGGGAAGGTCTTTCCCACAATGGATACATTGTTTCATCGTTCAACCTCAGATCAAAGCGCTTCCAGCAGTTCTACCACAGAATCGTAGCGGGCAGCCGGGTCCATCATGGTGCACTTGCTGATGATCCGGCCGAATCTGCCGGGGGTCAGCTGATGGGAAGGGTGTTTTCCGGTGAGCATCACGTTCATGAGCACGCCGAGCGAATAGATGTCAGAACGGCGGTCGGACTGCCCCATACCGTACTGTTCGGGCGCGGCAAAGCCTGTTGTCCCAAGGACGATAGTGTCCGCAGCGCTCTCTTTTTTGAAGATGCGGGATGCATCAAAATCAATCAGGATGGCTGTGTCGCCTCGGAGAATGATATTCTCCGGTTTGATGTCTCTGTGCACAGCACCGTTTTTATGCAGGACCCATAGCCCCTGACAAAGGTCCCGGACAATAGCCCGGGTCTCCTCTTTGGAAAATAGAACGCCTTTCAGAAGCTCCTGCATATTGTCGCCTTCGATATATTCCTCCAGGACTACAGCGTTGCCTTCTTTCTCCGCTGCCTCATAGATGTGAGGAAGATTTGCACAGTCGAGAAAGAGAAGCTTGCGGTAGACTTCCGCACTTCCTTTAAAGTGACGGAAGATATAGGGCGTATGGGTCTGATCGTGACGGACAAGAAGGACAGACCCCCTGTCTGTGCGGTGCAGTTCTCTGACTTGCGTATAGTCGGATCGGATATGTTCCATCAAAAAGTCGTATATGGCGGGCCTCCTGAGCAGTAAGCTGTCAGCATATTGTTTTTGGCACAAAAAAGGGTTAAAATCCTTATTAGTTATTGTAGCATTGCATAAAACCGGTGGAAAGTATGAGTCTGACGCAAGATCAGAAAAAAACAGAAGATATTCGCAAAGAGCTTGCTGCCGCTCCGAATTTGGCTGAGTATCTGTCGGAGAACCAGGAGTATTTTTCCTCGGAAAGCGTGCCGGAACTGCTGGAAGGGCTCTATCGTGAAACGAAGCTGTCCAAAGCGGAAGTTGCCCGTCGCAGCGGAATGAGTTCTGTCTATCTGCACCAACTGTTTGCCGGCAAGCGTAATCCGTCCCGTGACCGTCTGATTTGTCTCTCTGTTGGTATGGGCGTCTGCTTGGATGACGTGCAGCGTCTTCTGAAGCGCTGCGGTTATGCGGAATTGTATGCGAGAGATAAGCGGGATGCAATCATCATCTATGGCATTACACACGAACAGGATCTGCATGAGATCAACGACGCTCTGTTCGATGAGAATATGGATACTTTGATCTGATCCTCCGTTTGAAAACGATCGCCCGGGCCTGTCCCGGGTTTTATTTGATTAAAATGCATAAAAATCTGCGAAAATACGAAAAATGGTCTAAAGTATGCAAATTAACCCCTTGACTATTCAATACTATGCATTATAATATACACATCAGCTGAAACATGACCCGGATAACAAACGTGTAAGGAAACAAGTTTAGAAGGAGACCATACAATGAAAAAGTTTTTAGCAATCCTCATGGCAGCCCTGATGCTGTTCTCGATCACCGCATGTACCTCATCGAACGAACCGGCTGCGGAACCTGCCCCGGAGCCCGCGCCTGAAGCCGAAAGCGGCGAAGAAGCCGCGGAAGAGCAGCTGACCCTGGAAGCCGGCAAACTGCTGGTAGCGATCTCCCCGGACTTCGCGCCGATGGAATTCGTCGATACCTCCAAGACCGGCCAGGACCAGTACGTAGGCTTTGACGTAACGCTCTCCAAGTTCATCGCGGAGCAGATGGGCCTGGAACTGGAGATCAAGCCCATGAGTTTCGACGCCTGCCAGGCGGCCGTTCAGACCAACACCGTGGATATGTCCATCTCCGGCTTCAGCTACACGCCGGAACGCGCGGAGAACTTTAATCTGTCCGACTACTACTATGCGGGCGATAACGAGACCGAGCAGACCATCATCGTGCTGAAGGAAGACGAAGGCAAGTGGACGAAGGCCGAAGACTACAGCGGACTGACGATCGCCGCGCAGACCGCGTCCCTGCAGATGAACCTGGTCACCAGCCAGCTGCCCTCCGACTGCAACATCAAGGAATTTTCCGACCTGGGCACCGCCGTTGAAGCGCTGCGCAGCGGCATCGTAGACGGCGTGGCCGTCGCATACGGCAACGGCGAAGCCATCATCGCCAGCAACGACGCGATCGCCATGAGCGGCTTTGAGTTCGAAGTTTCCGAAGAAGCCGAAAACAACGTTATCATGCTGAACAAGGATAACGACGCGCTGCTGGAGAAGGTCAACGAGATCCTCGCCATCGCTTACGACAACGGTTACTATGGCAGCTGGTACGAAGAAGCGCAGGCTCTCGCCGGTATCGATACCGCGGAAGAAGTCAGCTACTAAACGCTCGACAGAATAGAACTGAACCGAAAGAACAGGGCGGGTCACGACCTCCTCAGATGACCCGCCCGTTTCGTTTGTATCAACAGGAGTTTCAAAGTGGGAGATTATTTTGCCAACATCGCCAAGATCCTGTCCCAGTACTGGCAGGTCTTTTTGCTGAAAGGCGTAGGATATACGCTGCTGCTGACTATGATCACCGTCTTCTTCGGCGCGATCCTGGGCGTGTTCATCTGCCTGGCCAGAATGTCGAAGATCAATATCCTGAGCAAACTTGCGCTCGGATTCGGCGAGATCATCCGCGGCACGCCCATGCTGCTGCAGCTGTACGTGGGGTATTTCCTCGTTCCGAAGCTGCTGCCGTTCCGGCCCAGCGAATTCCTTTGCGTATCCGTAGGCTTCATCATCAACAGCGCCTGCTACGTGTCGGAGGTGTTCCGCTCCGGCATCCAGGCGGTCGATAAGGGACAGACAGAAGCAGCCCGGAGCCTCGGTCTGGACGGCCGTCAGACCATGACGAAGATCGTCCTGCCGCAGGCGATCAAGAACATTCTGCCGGCGCTGGGCAACGAGTTCGTGACCATCACCAAGGATACGTCGCTGGCATCCACGTTCTTCGTGGGAGAGGTCATGACGTCGTACCTGATCGTAAAGGGCAAAACGTTCCTGTCTATGGAATGCCTTACGATCGTCGCTGTGATATACTTCTCTATGACGTGGATCATGAACCGCCTCGTCGGACGTATGGAGAGGAGGATGCGCACCAGTGATTAAAACGGTAGATCTGCATAAAAGCTTTAAGATAGAAGGACAGGCAGAACCCCTTCACGTGCTGAAGGGCGTTTCCGAGCACATCAAAAAAGGCGAGGTCGTCTCCATCATCGG
>JAILDT010000033.1 GCA_024689085.1 Clostridia bacterium
CCCGTTTTAATCATGCATAGAAAAAGGCAGGAATACAACGATGGCTGATTCGAATACCAAAACAGTCTTATCGATTCGGGACATGTGCAAGTCCTTCGGACGCAACCGCGTTCTCGACCACATCGACCTGGATGTGAAAGAAGGCAGTATCATGGGTCTGATGGGCGAGAACGGCGCCGGAAAATCAACCATGATGAAATGCCTGTTTGGCACCTATCAGAAGGACGAGGGGACCATCTGCCTGAACGGAAAAGAGGTCAACTTTTCCGGTCCGAAAGACGCGCTGGAAAACGGCGTTGCCATGGTCCATCAGGAACTGAACCAGTGCCTGGAGCGTAATGTCCTGGACAACCTGTTCCTGGGGCGCTATCCGAAAAACTCTCTCGGAATCGTCGACGAAGCCCGTATGAAAAATGAGGCGACAGAGCTTTTCCGAAAACTGAATATGACCGTCAATCTGACCGCACCCATGAAGACCATGTCGGTTTCGGCGCGGCAGATGGTGGAGATCGCCAAGGCGATTTCCTATAACGCAAAGCTGATCGTACTGGACGAGCCCACTTCTTCCCTCACCGTCAGGGAGGTGGAGAAGCTCTTTGAGATGATGCGCAATCTCAAGGCGCAGGGTATTTCTCTGATCTATATCTCCCACAAGATGGATGAGATCTTTGAGATATGCGATGAAGTTTCCGTCCTGCGTGACGGTAAAATGGTGGTCACAACCGAGACCAAAAATACGAATATGAACCAGCTGATTGCCTACATGGTCGGCCGCTCGCTGGCAAACCGTTTTCCCGCTGTAGACAACACTCCAGGCGAAGTGGTTCTGTCCGTACAGCATCTGACCACCAAGTTCGCTCCCAACCTCAAGGATATCTCCTTTGATGTACGCGAGGGTGAAATCTTCGGTCTCTACGGTCTTGTCGGTGCAGGACGGACTGAGCTGCTGGAGACCATGTTCGGCGTCAGAACACGCGCAGCCGGTCGTGTCTACTACAAGGGGCGTCTGATGAACTTTGAGAGTGCGAAGGACGCCATGGCACACGGCTTCGCGATGATCACCGAAGAGCGAAAATCCACCGGTCTTTTCCTCGAAGGGGACCTGACCTTCAACACGACAATTACGAATCTGAGTCATTATAAATCCGGCATTGCCCTTTCAAAAGACAAGATGGTCAAAGCGACGGCCAATGAGATCAATGTCATGCACACCAAGTGCATGGGGCCGGCAGACCCGATTACCGCTCTGTCCGGCGGGAACCAGCAGAAGGTGATTTTCGGCAAATGGCTGGAGCGCGATCCGGCGGTATTCATGATGGATGAACCCACCCGCGGCATTGACGTGGGTGCCAAATACGAAATCTATGAGCTGATCATCAAAATGGCAAAACTCGGGAAGGCAATCATTGTTGTCTCATCCGAGATGCCGGAGATTCTGGGCATCACAAACCGGATCGGTGTCATGTCCAACGGGCGGCTTTCCGGGATCGTCAACACCAAAGAAACGAACCAGCAGGAACTCCTGAGACTCAGCGCGAAATATCTTTAATCGGAGGCAAGACAGAAGCATGGATACGAAAAACGAAGCGATCCTCTCCGTCGAAGAGGAACGGGGCCTTCTGGCGCCCATTGACCAATACATCGGCGGAATCCAGGAGAAAATCAATGCCCTCCGGGTGGAAGGCACCGACAAGGTTGTCTCTCTGACCAACCATATGGCGATTGTCAAGGAGAACGCCAATTATAACAAAGCGGAAAAGTCTGCCATCATCGCTGAGGATCGGAAAGCACTGGAAAAAGCCAAGGCAGTAGAAGAAGCGAACCGCGCAGAGATCAAATCACTGATCGACGAGGCGGTCAGTTATCTGGACGCAAACTACGACAAGGAATACTACGACAAGGTCGTCGCTTCCTGTGCGGCGGAAAAGGCGGAAGAGGACAAACGTTATGAAGCGGAGCTCTCCGAACTGAAGCGCGAACATGAAGCGGAGCTTGCGAAGCTGAAGGATCCGGGCGAAATCAAGGACGAAAAATACGTCTATAAAAACCGTCAGTTTGATGCGAAGCTCAAGCACGACGCTACCCTTCAGGAGATCAAGGATCGGAGACATGACGCCTTTGCCTATCGCTATCACCTGATCGACCTGCTCCGGCTCTCGCATTTCACCCGCGGGGAGAAACGGAAGCAGAACTGGGAAAACTACAAATATACCTTTAACGTGAAGCAGTTTTTCCTGACCAACGGTCTGTATATCGTGATCGTCTGCGTCTTTATCCTGCTTTGCATCCTGGCTCCGGTGATCAAGCATACCCAACTGCTGACGATGAACAATATCCTGAACATCCTGCAGGCGGCATCCCCGCGCATGTTCCTGGCACTGGGTGTCGGCGGCCTGATCCTCCTGGCCGGTACAGACCTCTCTGTGGGGCGTATGGTGGGCACCAGCATGGTGCTTGCGACGATGATCATGCACAAGGGCATCAACACGGGTGCGCTTTTCGGGCACATCTATGATTTTACGAGTATTCCCGTTCTGGCCCGCGTGTTCCTCGCGCTGCTGGTCTGCTGCATCGTCACGACAACCTTCACCTGCATTGCCGGCTTCTTCACGGCTCGGTTTAAGATTCATCCCTTTATCTCCACTATGGCAAACATGCTGATCATGTTCGGTCTTATGACCTTTGCGACCAAGGGTGTTTCCTTCGGTGCGATCGAAATCTCCATTCCGAAGATGATCATCCCGAAGATCGGCAGGTTCCCGACGATCATTCTGTGGGCTGTGGCGGCGGTCGCCATCATGTATTTTGTCTGGAACAAGACGACACTGGGCAAGAACATGTACGCCGTCGGCGGCAACCCGGAGGCAGCGTCCGTTTCAGGTATCAACGTGTTCAAGGTTACTCTGACTGCCTTCGCCATTGCCGGTGTTCTCTACGGCTTCGGCGCGTGGCTTGAGTGCATCCGCATGGTGGGCTCCGGTTCAGCCTCCTACGGCCAGGGCTGGGAGACCGACGCCATCGCGGCCTGCGTGGTCGGCGGAATCTCCTTCAGCGGCGGCATCGGCAAGATCCAGGGCATTGTCGTCGGTGTCCTGATCTTCACGGCGCTGACCTATTCCCTCACCGTTCTCGGTGTGGATACCAATCTGCAGTTTGTATTCTCCGGACTGATCATTCTCGCAGCCGTCACCATCGACTGCCTGAAGTACGTCCAGAA
>JAILDT010000053.1 GCA_024689085.1 Clostridia bacterium
CTCCCGTTTGCCTGGCGGCTGGACCCGCTGCTCGAGCAGGATACGTCGTACTTGGCGCTGTCGGCCAGGATTTGAAGCTTTTGCATGAGTTTCTCTTCCATGGCTTTATTATACCGCATCGCGAACGCGTGTTCAAGAACATACATTCTATATTCTTGTTAATGTACTTCTGTGATACAATAGCGATATGTTTCTGGAAATCTTACTGAAGATCTTAAGCATATTCCTGCTGGTCGGCATCGGATACTTCGTGTACAAGATCCGGCTGGTGCCTTATGACGCACTGAAAACGCTGAACGCCTTCGTGCTCAACGTCGCAGTGCCGTGCCTGATTCTGCAGAGCATGCAGCGGGACGAAATCAGCGACGCGGTCAAGCGCGATATCCTGTGGTCTCTGGCGGCCTTTGCCATCGTGACCCTTCTCATCGCGGCGATTGCGGTCTTTGTCATGCGCCGGATCAAGACCGTTCCGGAAGACGACAAGGGGATTTACTCTGTCCAGCTGGCCTTCACCAACTGCGGCTTCATGGGATATCCTCTTACCACAGTCATGTTCGGTCAGTACGGTCTGTTCCTGGCCATCATCATGAACATCGTCTTCACGACCTTCCTGTATTCCATCGGGGTCGTGATGCTTTTGCATAAAAAAGGCGAGAAGCTGTTCACCATGAAGCTGATGGTTCGGATGCTGAGCGTTCCGTTCCTGGCTTCCCTCGCAGGACTGCTCATCTTCATCACCGGATTTCATTTCCCGACCTTCATCGACGGCACGCTGTCGCTCATGGCTGCGACAGTTTCGCCGGTCGCTATGTTCATCGTCGGCATCAACCTCTCCAACAGCAAAATCAGCGAGATCTTCACGCCGAGAAATCTGCTTCTCTGCGCTGTCTCACTGATTATCGTTCCATTCTTTACTTTGGGCGTGGACCTGCTGCTGCCAATCAGCGATTTCGCCCTGGTCATCCACGTGTTCCTGATGGCCATGCCGTCGGCCGCCATCACCACGGTGCTCTGCAACCGCTATAACAAAAACGCCAAGCTTGCCGCGGAGGGCGTGGCTTCCACCACGTTCTTCTCACTGGGCACCCTGGCGCTCTGGACACTCTTCCTTACGAAGATGTTTCTTTAATCGTCAAGATCGGCTGTATCTTCCGCATGCATCTCCCGATAGCTCTGCTCAATCTGCGCGGCGACCTGCTTTCGCCGGTCTGCTTCGCGTTCCAGTCTGTGCCGCACCCGAAAGAAATGCACTGCACCCAGAATAACGATGAGCGGAGAAATCACCATCAGACCTACGCCGATGTGAATGATGTTAGGATTGTTGATGAACTCGAACATACCGATGCCCGCTGCAAACGTACCTATCGCGGTTCTGCAGTAGGCAAGAAATGTCTGTGAATTCGTGAGCGCTGTCCTCTCATAAGCCAGGTCCGTACGCTCCGTGGCCATGCCCGTCCTCAGCTCGGACAGTTCCGTCCGCTCCCGGGCTAGATCGTCCTGCGTCAGGACTATCTTTTCTTCCAATCCATCGTTCATCTCGATTCTCCTGTTTTCACATTTTACTCAAAGAATCCCTTGACCCAGTTGACCAGTCTTTGGAACCAGCCGCCTGCGTCGATTCCCTGGAGCTTGTCTTTGAGACCGCCCCAGTCGATGTCCAGTCCCTGCAGATTCTTGACCAGCTTCTTGATTTTCTCAAGAGCTGACTGGGACAGGTCGATTCCCTTCTCTTTGGCCGCCTGCTTGATGACTTCCTCGATCTCCTCGTCGGTCATGTCAGGATTTTCGGCCAGTTCTTCTTTGACTTCCGAAATGATTCCTTCTGCTGCTTCCTTGTCGCCGATCTCCTCGCCGACCTCCCCTGTTGTGGTCAGCTCATCCACGGCTCCTTCGATGACTTCATCGTCAACGCTCTCGCCGCTCATCTTCTCATATGCCTTGATCGTACCGACCAGAGCCGCCGTACCGGAAATCTCGAACGGTCCGGCCACAACGACTTTCGCGCCTTCCACGCCTGCTGTCTGAAGGGCGTTTCTGTACATCCCTTCCGTACAGTAGCCGATGTTATGGATTTCCACATCGATGTCATCGCCGCCTTGCTCCTTAATCAGAACGGACGACAGCGCCCTGCTGCCAATCTGGTCTGTATCGACGTAGCTGTCCAGATATTTATGCTCTTCCGCGTTCGTGACGTAAATCACATTGTAGTTGGCTGGGTCATCGACGCCCAGCAGATCCATGACTGTGTTCCGTTCCGACTCGGAGAGATCTTCCCCCAGGGCAAGATACCCGTCGCCTTCCGCCGCGAAACTGACGGTCGTCATACTCATCGTCACCGCTAATGCAAAAGCAAGAACAACTGCAATGGTTCTCTTTGTTTTTTTCACGTTCATTTTCATACCCCTTCCGTTTCAAGTGGTCATTCTTCTTTGGTTCGCACATCATTATATACCAGAAGTGTGTGTCGATTCTGTGTTATTAACAAATATTCAGTTGTGCTATACTTACAGCATGAAGCAAGAAACCCTTATTGAAAAATGCAATCGGTTTCTGGACGAGACCATGAATCTGAACGACCTGCCCGGACTGGCCATCGGCGTATCGGTTGGCGGCGTGGACGGCGGGTCAGACCAGCCGGCCGAATTCGTCGGTGTACGCGGATACCGGGATTACTTCGCCCGCGTGCCGCTGCAGGAAGATGATATCTTCCACTGCGCCTCCGTATCCAAACTGTTCACGTCCTCTGCGATCATGAAGCTGGCAGAGGCTGGTGCGCTGCAGCTGGAGGACAGATTGTGCGATCTGCTGCCGGACTTACACATCGCGGATCAACGGTTCCAAGAGATCCGTCTCTGGAACATGCTCACCCATACGTCCGGGCTCGGCGATGTCGATGATTACCACTGGTATGATTTCGAAACGGATGAGGATTCTCTCCGGCGCTATGTGTATGCGTCGGCAGAAGTACTGGACCAGTCAATGCTTTGGAACCCGCAGGAACATCCTGCCGGGGAAGAAAACCGTTTCCGGTACAGCAATGTGGCGTATGAAATCCTTGGGCAAATCATAGCCGAATACTCTAATCGGATGCCGGACGCGGACGGAACCCTCTCCTATGAGGATTTCGTTGCGAAATACCTTCTGAAACCAGCTGGCATGACCGGCGCAACCATGAAAACCTTCGAGCGGGATCTCAATCAGATCACGCAGCCATACGAAAAAAAGGCCGATCGTTCCATCGGCCCAGTAGATGACTACCCTTATACCCGACAGCACGCGCCGAGTTCAACGCTGACCGCAAACGTCTGTGATTTGCTTCGCTGGGGGCGCGCCCATCTGGCGTCAGCCCGCGGCGGCGGTCCGCTTCTCAAGGCCGAAATCTATCAGACTATCTGGCGTGACTACGCCACGGTCCCAAACAACGGCGAAAAGATGGGAATCGG
>JAILDT010000075.1 GCA_024689085.1 Clostridia bacterium
CTGCGGGTACATGCTGATCTTCGTAAATCCCGGCATGGTGTTGATCTCATTGAACACCAAAATGCCGTCGTCGTATCCTCCGGATGGGCCCCTCTCCAGGAAAAAGTCCACTCTCGCCAATCCTCTGCAGCCCATAATCTCAAAGATGTTCACCGCCGTCTGGCGAATCTGGCTTTGCAGCTCTTCCGAAAGATCGGTAACGATGGATGTTACTGACCCTATATTATCATATTTTGCCGCATAATCATAGAACTCATTCGCCGCCACGATTTCTCCGATGCAGCTGGCCTGCGGGTCTCTATTGCCCAGAATTGCCACTTCCAGTTCTCTGCCGACGATGGCTTCCTCGATCACAGCCTTTGTGTCTTCCCCAAAGGCAACACGCAGGGCCTGCGGCAGCCCGGTCAGATTCTTCACCTTCGAAATCCCCACGGAAGATCCGGCGTTGGCCGGTTTGACGAAGAGCGGGAATCTGCCTTCGAAGAAATCGCCGATGACCACGGCAGCCTCTTCCTCATCACAGCCTTTGTGCGCAATACAGCACTTTGCCTGGTCGCAGACTTCCGTCTGGTCGATCACAGCCTTTGTCACTGCTTTGTCCATACAGACAGATGAGGATGTCGAATCAGATCCAACGAACGGGATCCCGGCAATCGCAAGGAATCCCTGCATTCTGCCGTCTTCCCCGTTCCGCCCGTGCAGCAAAGGAAAGACCACGTCTACGTCGAGTCCTGCGAATCCGGCGCCCGGCATCAGATAGACGTCTTTATTCGACGGGTGGTTTTCCCAGCTGCCGTCTGCAACAGCATCCGGCTCTGCGTCCGTCTGCATCCATTTGCCGTCCTTTGTAATGCCGACTTTGATTATTTCATATTTATCTCGATCGATATGCCCCAGAACAGACGCGGCCGATACTCTGGAGACCTCATGTTCCGAGGACACGCCGCCGAAGAGAAGCATCAGGTTTTTCTTCTTATCCATTTCCTGTACCATTTGATCTATACTTTCATGAAACTGTGTATCGATTCTCAATACAATCCTGTCAGCGCCGAAATCTCCGCGCTGATCTCCTGTACTGTTGCGGAAGGTTCATAGCCTTCCTGATTGAAGAACTGGGCGTGGAGCTTGCTCACGTTGTTCGTCAAATTGATCGGCGGTCCGTACCAGGCGTAGCCTGCGCCGCCGTATCCGGTCCAGCTTCCCACATCATACGGGAATCCTGTTGTCGAATCAGTCATGTCGTAGGACTTGGCGTGGAGCATCAGTTTCAGCATAGAAAGGGTGCCGATGTTCGTCCTGACTTCCGGCATGGCGTGCCGCGCCACGGAGAGCATCTTGAACGGTCCTGCGCTCTTGACTTTCTTGAAGGTCTCGCTGAAGACGATCTTCATGCGTTCGTTTCTTCTGTAGTCGCCCGTCGCCGCATCCTTACGGATCCTGGAGTAAGTGACCGCCTGGACGCCGTTCAGCGTCTGCTTGCCCGGTCCCTCGATCTTATCATCCGGACCGTCCACATTCTTGGCGGTCTCGTTGATGTATTTGTTCATTTCATCGATTTCCGATTCCTGCACGTCGATTTCGATGCCGCCCACGGAATCGATCACGTCCGCCACAGTCTTCCAGTTGATGACCACGACCTCGTCGATATTCAGATCCAGATTCTTGTTCAGCGTGTAGAGAGACTGTTCTGCCCCGCCGTAGAAGTAGGCGTGGGTGATCTTATCCAGTCCCTGATCTCCGACGTCGAGCAGCGTATCCCGGAAGACGGAGAACATCTTGACCTCATCCGTCTCCTCATTGATACTTGCCACGATGATCGCGTCGCTGCGCACCTGAGAGTCGTTATCGTCCGCGCGGGCGTCTGTGCCGAGCACCGCGATGTTCCGGTAGCCGTCCAGCTGGCCCGCCGCGCCGGCATCTATGCCGATGTTGTTCCGGTCGACTGAGACGTGCTGGGCGCTTGCCAGTGTGGTGAAAAGCAGTCCGCCGCCGCCGACAGCCAGCACCGCCGCCAGCGCCAGCACGATCAGGAACGCCATGACCGGCGCCGGCATCCTCCTCTTCGGACGTCCGGTCTTACCGACTTTTTTGGCTGCTTTCGTCAGTTCTTTGTATTTCCTTTTGCTGTTTTTCTTTCTGCCTCTGAGGTTTCCGTATTCGTCATAATCAGTATGAACGATGCCCGACCGCACGCCCCGTTCGTCCCGGTCGGCCTGCCGGGCGGCGAGATACTCCTGCATCTCCCTGTCGCGGCGCTGCCTTTCCTTCCGGTCCTTCCATGGATCAGGTGCCTCGTAAGGCTCCTCCATAGCGGAGATCCGGTTCACCTTTCGGGTGCGGCGGTCCTCAGGGAAAAACTGCCCGTACTTCTCGTCGCTGTCGACGCCGTTTTTGCTGTTGTATCCTCTGCTGATTTCTTCTTCCTGCTCGTGCAGCCGCAGAGACAGATATTCCTGATACTCTTTCTCGTGTTTATCCATTGCTGCTTACTGTATGCCCGTATACTTGACGGCCAGCCACCTGCCATTAGACATTCTGGCCCAACCGTTCTTGACTTGGACGATGGTCACGAAGACGCCCTTTTTATAGGTGCCCTTCTTCTTGTACTTGGTCCCCGGACCGGTTCTGTAATTCACCGCAGTCCTGGTCTTCGCCTTATATTTCAGATGGCTTCTGTTCATATAGTATCCATTGCTCAGCTTCGCCCAGTTGCCGTGGAAACTCTTGATGTAAACTGTCGTACCTTTCGAATAGGAGCCGACGATCTTTTTCTTCTTGCTCGGGCCTTTTCTGTAGTTCATCTTACAGGTCGTCACCGCCGCGTGGCAGCCTGCCGGAATCGTCGACACAGCCGTCGTTGACGCAGTTGACGCCGTTGATGCGGCGGTTGAGGCCGCTGTCTTCGACTCAAAGATATAGTTGATATCAACACGCTTGGAAATACCGTTGACAATACCTGAGGAACTGTACTGCCACATCCAGTAGTCACCCGGATACGTCGTGGCGACGCCGTTGGTAGTGTAGTTGGCCAGCCAGATCTTGTACTTGCTTTGCAGTGTCGCGTAGCTGATAAATTTGGTCAATGTATTGTAATTGGCATAGACCATCGGCTCATAGCCCGCTGCTTTTATTGTATCACAGAATGCGGTGCATGAGGCAGTTCCGACGTTTTTCATGACTTTTGACGTCAGCCTGCCGCCCGTCTCATAGTCGAACGCGACCGGGAGTGTGATCTTGCTTCTGTAGTTTGTCAGAAGTGTCTTCACATACTGCGCCTCCGACGTCGCTTCTGCAGCGCTGACAGCGGTCGAGTAGTAGTACACGCCAACCTTGATGCCTGCGTTGTAGGCGCCGTTGACATTGTTTGCAAAGGTGGAGTCCATATTGTGGGCACCGTTGCTCAGGGAGCTGTATCCGCACCTGATAATTGCATGGGTTACGCCGGCCGCCCTTACTTTCTTCCAGTTGGCGGCACTGATGCTGCCCTGCCACCAGGAGATATCGATACAGTGGTACCTGTTGTATGAAGCGTACTTGGCCGGTGTCTGGCCTTTGCCCAGGCCCGTTACGCCGCCTCCCATGGCAGTAATGTCACACGGCTGGATGTTGTCGACATCATCGATGCCTTCTGCATTGGCATCCGCGTCCGCGATAAATTGTTCCACTTCATCGAGATCGAACTGCTTCTTGCAAAGGATGCCGCTTTCGTCAACTTCATAGTATCTGAAGAAGGTCGGGTCCTCCAGCAAAGCGCATAGTTCCGGATCGTTCTCGACATCGCTGATGTTCAGTCCTTCCAGCCCTTCGAAGGCATTGTCCGCCGTAATGTCCGGCATCTCTGCCGCGGCGACTTCCTCCGCGGCGACGTCATCTTCAGCGGGAACTGCTTCCTCTGCGGAAACTGTTTCGTCGGTTTGCGTTACATCCAGTTCTTCCGCAGCCATGGAAGGTGCCAAGGTCATCGACAATCCTATGATCATAGTAAGTGCGATTGTTGTGATCTTTCTCATAATTCTCTCCTCTACTTCTTCAGTCTGCTGAGCGGCAGCCACTGTCCGCTGCTGATTTTTGCCCAGCCTCCGTATGTTCCGATGACTGTAACTTTCTTATTCTTCTTGAATGTCTTTTTCTTGATGTAATTATTTGACGGACCTGACCTGCTCGTTGTCTTCTTCTTCAGTTTGGCTTTGTACTTGACTGCCACGTCCGGCTGGTATTCCGGATAAACGGCTGTCTTCTTTGTCTTGCTCGTCTTGATCCAGTATCCGTTCGCCATCTGGCTCCACTTACCGCTGGTCCGGAGTACATAGATTTTTTTGCCTTTCTTCAGGGTTCCCTTCTTGCCGCTTCCCGGCTTCGCGTAGTATTTTGTTTTTTCCCTGGTTTTTGATTTATTGATATAGGCTCTGCCCTGGCTGTCCAGGATGTAGCTTTTGTATCCGAGCCTTACTTTTTTCCCTGTCAGTTTTACACCGTCCTGTCCGAATCCGTAGATGTACGATCCGATTTTGACAAAACTGTTCTTCGTGATAAGCCCGTTCGTTCCCAGATAATACTGTTTGCCATCGATGGTGGCAAGTGTATTGGAAACCTCAACGCCGTCCGCTCCCAGATAATACTCTTTGCCGCCGATGGTCTGCCGTCCCGTCAGGGCGATACCCTCAGAATCCACATAATAGGTCCTGCCTCTTACTTTCACCCACTGATTCTTTACGACGTTCCCATCATAGGAGTAAAGTACACTGTCGATGAAATCCTTCGGATCCGAACCCTTCGCAAGGTTTCCGCTCTTGATCCACGCTGTGCCCAGACTGCCTTCTGTATCGGTGATCTCCAGGTATCCGTTGGCGCTTCTTGTCACCGCAACTTTTGTTCCATCCGGGAATGGCGCTGTGCCGTAGTATCCACGGCCGGGGCCCTTCTTTCCCGCCACGGTCGCCGCAGCGTCCGAGGCCGTCACATAGGCTTCGTAATCCTGCGCCGTTATGCCTGTCACATAAGACGCAAGCTGTGTATACGCGCCGCTCATGAAACTGTCCATATATGCTTTCGGTTGCATCGACAGATCTGCGTCGACTCTGCCGCTGATTCCGCCAACAGCGCCGCTGCTGGAGCACTGCCAGAAGTAATATGTGCCGCTATAGGTGCAATTGCTGTTCCACTGTGCGATCCACTTGTCATAAGTACCGAACCCTGAGAGCTTTTGATTCCACCAGGAAAGGTTCGCATAGACACCCGCTCTGTATCCTTCCAGCGTAAGCTTGTTGCAGAAAACTGTTGCCATTTTCCTGATCGTCGCATTCGACGCCTTGCTGACCGTCTTGTCCTCCAGATCGTAGTAGACCGGAAGATCCGGATGGAATCCGTTGTCAGCAAGCAGCCGCAGCGCATGATTCGCCTCATCCAGCGCTCCTGCTTCCGTATTCGCATAGGAGTAGAGATATACACCGTACGGGATGCCATTGGCGACGCATCCTTTGACGTTGGCTGCGAATCTGCTGTCATCCTTCGACGTGGTGTTCGAGCCGTACCCGCAGCGTATGATTGCGAAATCGATCCCACTGGATTTGACCTTGGCCCAGTCGATGGTGTGCTGCCAGTAACTGACATCGATGCCCTTGAGATAGCCATACCGCTTGTTCCCGCTGATGGTCCAGTACTTATTCTTTTCTGTTGCGGATTTGGCTTCGATCGCCTCTTCAGTTTCTATTTCAGCCGCTTCGTCGGCAGCGGCAGCCGTCATTTCATCAGATGCCTCTGCAGACGCCTCCACGGAATCTTCTTCCGTCTGCTCCTCTTCGCTGCTGCCCATCTGGGCGTTGTAGTCTTCCGTGAGCTGCCCGTCTGAATCTTCCGCCGCGTCCGGACTTTCGTCTATGATGATGTCTCCGTCCTGATACCGCCAGCTGCTGGCCTGTGTCTCCACATCCTGTCCGTCGTCTGCCGAAATTGGCGACACAAAGACGGGCGACAAAGCCATGGATGCCGTCAGGACTGCAGCAATGAACTTGCTGCATTTTTTGTTAAAGATCAATTTTCATCACCTCCGGATGGCATGAAACGCCATACTGCGGACAGGTAAGGCACTCGAAGAAGTTCGGCGCGTCCTGCCTCGGGACCGTGACGAATCCGTTCCTGCGGAAGAACTCCGGGGCTCTCGCCACCAGATACATTCTTTCTCCGCCCAGTTTCACCGTCTCCGCTAATCCGAGCTCCAGCAGTCTGCTGCCGAGCCCTGTCCCCCTCAGGGACTCATCTATGGCGATGCCGTCGCAGATGTACTCGCCTTCTCTTTGCGCGAGGACAAAGGCGCCTACCAAATCTCCGTCCAGGTCTGCGATCTGCCAGCATTTGACCAGATCTGTCGGAACTTCTTCGGCATCTTCGTCTGTGAATTCCAGTTCGTTCTCAATGAAGAACGGCACCAGTTTTTCATACTCTTCTGTTTCGCTGATGATGTACTGTTTCATTTCCCTTGCGATCCTTTTAATCGTACTCCCAGGTTCCTTCGTCGACAAAAATCTCCAGCCGCTCCTTCAGCACCCCGAATCGCAGCGGCAGTTTCTCGCCGTGTTCTCCATCGATATCCGTCGGGATATCCTCCTCCGACTCGACCGTCATACTCGGTGTCTGGAAGTAGAGAACGTACTTGTTGTCCGGGTGTCTGCCGTTGATGACTTCCATGAGCAAAGGACCGAATTCCAGAATCGGCATCTTGCGGAAGGCGACGACGTCCAGTTTGCCGTCGTTCATCTTCGAATGGGGCGACAGTTTCCGGAAACCGCCCGCTGATTCACCGTTGCACACAGTCATGAAGTAGATCTCCTCTTCCATGACTTCTTCAGGCGTCGTCAGTTTCACCTTGATCGGGTGCACCTGATTCAACTCCGCGGCTGCCCGCAGGTAGTAAGCCAGCGGGCCGATGGCGGTCTTCACGTACGGATCCGTCTTCTGACTCACATCCACCATGGCGCCCATGGCTGCCACATTGATGAAGTACTTGTTGTTGACGGTTCCCACGTCCGCCTTTGTGATCTTCTCACCCAGCGCAATCTCCAGCGCTGCGTTGATGTCCGACGGCAGTTCGAAATAGTAGGCGAAATCGTTGGCCGTACCTGCCGGAAGCAGACCGAGCGGCAGATGGATATCGTGCCGCAGCATGCTGTTGACGCAGATGTTGAACGTCCCGTCCCCGCCGCAGGCGATGATTCTGCTGTACTCGTTTTCGTCGATGCCCTCCAGAGCTTTGTCGATCTGCGTGCCCTTCTCGGCTCTGACCGCAGTAACCTGGAATCCCTTCGCCTGGCACTGCTCGATGATGAAGTCCAGATAGTTTTTGAACAGACCGTTCCCTGAGTAGGCGTTGTAATAGAGCAGCACTTTGCTTCTCGCGATCTTAGTCATGTTTTCTCCCGTCCCCATACTTAAGCGTACGGTAATGATCGTAGTCAGTCCTGGCCCGGAGGATGCTTCTGACCGCGCCGATCAGATACAGTGATCCGGTGAACAGGATCACCTCATACTCCCCCTTCGCGGCTTCTCTTCGCGCCGCGTCCACCGCTTCTTCCGGGCTTCCGCAGACCTGCAGGATATGCAAAGGCATTCCCTCCGGATCTCTCGCTTCCCGGATGAATTGCGCGAAGGTCTCCGCCGCCATGGCTCTTCCTTCGTAGTCCGGCTGGGTGGCGATGAAGTCCCTGCTCACTTTCGCGAAGTGAGCCAGCACTTTATCGGTCTCTTTTTTCTCGACCATGCCCGCTACGATCAGTGTCTTCTTTTCCGGAAAGACATCAGCCATGGTCTGCGCCAGAGCCTCCGCACCCGGATCGTTGTGGGCGCCGTCGAGAACGACATAAGCATTCCATTCGCTTTCCGGTCGTGCCATGACCTCGAACCGTCCCGGCTGCGCCGCGTCCCTGATCCCGGCGTAGAGCCGGCTTCGTTCAATTTGTATCTCTCCGTTCTTTCTGAGAACTTCGATGGTCGCCAGAGCGGTCTTGAGATTCTCCGCCTGGTGACGTCCTATCATCTTCGTGACAACTTCGCCGTAGTCCGTATGCCAGAGCTCCATGCTCACCTGCTGCCCCTCCGGGGAAATCCAGTCAGTGGAGTATCTGATCTTTGAGACATCGTACAATCTGCTGCCCGTTTCATAGGCTTTCTTCGCAATGACGGCAGCCGCTTCATGATCTGACACATTGGAGATCACCGGGCATCCTTCTTTGATGATACCGGCCTTGTTCCAGGCGATTTCCTCCAGGGTGTCGCCCAGCACATGCATGTGATCGAACCCGATGCTGGTGATGACGCTGGCCAGCGGCTGTTCGATGACGTTGGTGGCGTCGCCGATACCGCCCATGCCCACCTCCAGAACCACGTAGTCCGGATTCTGGCTTTGGAAGAACAGGAAGGCTGTTGCCATGACCACCTCGAACTCCGTCGGGGAATCCAGGCCGTCCTCGACCATCTCTGCTGCTTTTGCGAGAGCCTGGCCACCGTACCGTTCGAGTTCCTCGTCGGAGATATCCCGACCGCCGCACTGTATGCGCTCATTGAATTTTTCGATATAAGGCGAAATGTAAAGTCCCACCTTGTATCCGCATCCTGCGAGTCCGGCTTCGATGAACTTGCATGTGGAGCCTTTGCCGTTGGTGCCCGCCACGTGGATGTATTTCATCCCCTGATGCGGGTTCCCAAGCCGTTTTAAGAGTTCGCTGACCCTCTGCAGACCCAGTACGCTGCCGAACTTGTCGAACTCGTGGAATTTATCTACTGCTGTCGTCATAACTTCTATCTTGATCCTGTTTGTTGCTTTTGTTTATTTGAGTTTGGCTTCCACGACCGCCAGTCTGTCGACGACCTTGGCCAGCATGTCTTCGTACATTGCCTTCTTGGCTTTCTCCTCTTCGATGAGCTTCGCAGGCGCTTTGCTCACGAACCCTTCGTTGCTGAGTTTGCCGGTGGCTCTCTTGACCTCTCCTTCGAGGCGTTTCTTTTCCTTGGTCAGTCGGTCGAGCTCTGCCTTGTAGTCCATCAGCTCATCCAACGGGATGTAGACTTCCGCACCGTCGACGACGGCCGACATGGTCTCTTCCGGAACATCCTTTTTGTCCGCGATGAAGGTGATCTGCGTGATGTTGGCCAGCTTCTTGATGTATCTCTCACCGGCCTTGACCACCGCATCTCTGTCTCCGTCGCTGAGGATGACTGCCGAGAGTTTCTTGCTCGGCGCTGCTTCCGCCTCCGCCCGGATATTTCTGATGGCCTTGATGATGGACATTGCCATCTCCAGTTTTTCTGTCTCCGCCGGGAAGTGAAGGTCTTCCGTGTACTCCGGCCAGTCTGTCCGGATGATGAAGTTGTGCGGATTGTCTGCTTTCGCTTCTCCCTGCGGCAGGTAACTCCAGATTTCTTCCGTAATGAACGGCATGAACGGATGGAGCAACGTCAGGACACTCTTGAGCACTCTGACGAGTACGTACCGCGCGACCTTCTTGTCCTCTTCGTCGCCGCCGTAGAGTCTTCCTTTGACAATCTCGATATACCAGTCGCAGAACTCATTCCAGATCAAGTCGTAGGCTCTCTGTCCCGCCAGGGCCAGATCGTAACGTTCCATGGTTTCGGTGATGTATTTCGTCGCGTCGTTGACGCGGCTGAGAATCCACTTGTCTTCGTCCTTCAGCTTGTCTGCACCCGGTCCGCCCGGCAGTGCCGCGTCGTTGCAGCAGGCCATGCCGCAGCAGTCTTCGCAGCATTTCAGCATCGGGAGGAAATCTCCGTTCTCATCCTGCAGGTTCATAATGACGAATCGGGACGCGTTCCAGAGTTTGTTCGCGAAGTTTCTCGCAGCCTCGAGCCGGTCTTCCTTGAACCGCATGTCGTTGCCCGGAGTGATGCCCGTGGTCAGCATGAAACGCAGAGCGTCCGCACCGTACTGGTCGATGACCTCCAGTGGGTCGATGCCATTGCCAAGGGATTTGCTCATCTTGCGTCCCTGGGCATCGCGGACCAGTCCGTGTACATAGACGTCACTGAACGGTACGCTGCCTGTGGTCTCCAGTGCGGAGAACACCATTCTGACGACCCAGAAGAAGATGATGTCGTATCCTGTCACGAGCACGCTCGTCGGATAGAAATACTTGAAGTCTTCGGTTTCTTCCGGCCAGCCCAGTGTAGAGAACGGCCACAACGCCGATGAGAACCAGGTGTCCAGAACGTCCTCATCCTGTTTCAGGTTCGTGCATCCGCACTTCGGGCACTTCGTCGGCGCATCGTCCTCTGTGACGACGATCTCGCCGCAATCCTGGCAGTACCAGGCCGGAATCCGGTGTCCCCACCACAGCTGTCTGGAGATACACCAGTCTCTGATTTCTTCCAGCCAGTGCATGTATATCTTTTCGAATCTCTCCGGCACGTGCCTGAGATCGCCTTTTCTTGCGGCTTCCATAGCCGGCTTTGCCAGATCTTCCATCTTGACGAACCACTGGTCGGAGATCATTGGCTCAACGACCGTATGGCACCGGTAGCAGGTTCCCGCCGGGATGATCATCTCTTCGGTCTTGACCAGATAACCCGCTTCATCCAGATCCTTGACCCAGGCCTTTCGGCATTCGTAGCGGTCCATGCCTGCGTACTTACCTGCTTCCTCGTTCATGGTCGCATCTTCGTTGATGCAGCAGACGATCGGCAGATCGTTTCTCTCTCCGACCATGAAGTCGTTTTCGTCATGCGCCGGCGTGATCTTGACCGCGCCGGTACCCTTCTCAGGGTCAGGATACATATCTGTGATGACCGGGATTTCCTTGCCGACCAGCGGCAGGATGACCTTCTTGCCTACCATGTCCTTGTATCTCTCATCGCTCGGGTGGACCGCAATGGCCACGTCTCCGAACATGGTCTCCGGTCTGGACGTTGCGACGACGATGCCTTCGCTGCCGTCCGCGCCCGGATATCTGAAGTACCAGTAGGAACCGGTCTGATCTTCGTGTTCAACTTCCGCATCACTCAGTGATGTGCCGCACTGCGGACACCAGTTGATGAGGCGGTTGCCTCTGTAGATGAGGCCTTTGTTGTACAGCTGGACGAAGAAGTGTCTGACCGCCTTGTTGCAGCCTTCGTCCATGGTGAAGCGCTCGCGCTCCCAATCGCAGGAGTCGCCCAGCTTACGGCACTGCTTGGTGATCTTGCCGCCGTAGATGCGTTTCCACTCCCAGGCACGCTTGAGGAATTCTTCCCTTCCCAGATCTTCTTTTTCCAAGCCTTCCTCCTCGCGAAGCTTTTCGACCACCTTGACCTCGGTGGCGATGCTGGCGTGGTCGCTGCCCGGCAGCCACAGGGCGCTGTATCCCTGCAATCTGCGGAACCTGGTCAGTACATCCTGCAAAGTCTGGTCCAGAGCGTGTCCCATGTGGAGCTGCCCTGTGATATTAGGCGGCGGCATGACGATGGTGAACGGAGTCCTGTCCGGATCTCTGTACGCCCGGAAAGCGCCGCTCGTCTCCCATGCCTCGTATATTCTGTCTTCAAAATCTTTCGGATCGTATGTCTTTGCTAAGTTCTTCTCCATAGTCTCTCCTCTGTTACTTCTCGATGATATACATTCTGAGGCCGCCGCGGCCTGTATCTCTCGTGCCTTTGGCTTCTGTCTCTCCTGTGAGCTGACCTTCCATGAACATCATGCCGCTGTCCGCCGGGACGGCGCCGATGCCGATGATCGCAGCCAGCCCCGAAGGGGTCACCATCTCTGTGTCCACGTCCGCGCAGGTATCAAACTTCAGAGCCGGATAGACTCTTCCGCACTCGTCCATCATGGCCTGCACGGCCGGCACAGGTACGGGGATGCGTCCGTGTGCACAGTCCACGAATCCTTTACCGTCGTTGATCTTCGAGACCAGGATCCGGTCCGGACTGATGATGTCCAGCGCTGCGCCGATGCCCAGCGCGTTGGCGATGGCCTGATCCCTGCCCACCTCGTGGAAGTGAACGGTCTCCAGCGTCATGCCGTGTACGCCGGCTTCCGCCTTCGCGATGACCGCGTAGATGTCACGGGCCGTCTGTCTTGCTTTTGCAGTGTACTGCTCCTGCCCGTCGATGATGGCCTTGACGTCTTCGTAACTGCGTCCGTGATGATCGTGGTGATGGTCGTGGTCGTGGCTGTGTGTGTGCTCGTGGTGCACGTGTTTGAGGGGTACACTATCCCCTGCGGTCCCGGCGAGATCATTCAGCGCGCGAAGCACCATGTCACCGCTGACACCGTTCGTGCAATCAATATATAGTGTTTTCATAGTCTCTCCACATTAAGTAATATATAAATATACGAAAAAATTATAACAAAGATTTTTTTGCGAATGTGGAATCTAACAGTATTTTAAGATTATGTCAACTTTTGCGATAATGCGCAAAAAAAGCCCCGGAACTGCATTCCGGGGCCCATATCTTGTGTCGTATCAGAACTCCGCCTTCCTGCTCCGTCCCATGAGTGACCGGAGGGCTTCCGGCGCTGTGATCTCACCGGTTGTCACTTTGTAGATTGCCTCTGTGATCGGCATTTCCACCCCTGCCAGTTTGGCCAGTTCATAGGCGGCTTCCGCCGTAAACATACCCTCGACGACCATGCCGACTTTGGCGATGGCCTCTTCCGGCCCCATGCCCTCTCCCATCAGGATGCCGCAGCGGCGGTTCCTGGAGTGCATGCTGGTGCAGGTGACGATCAAATCGCCCGTTCCCGTCAGGCCCGCGAAGGTCTCCGGCCGCGCGCCCAGTTTCAGACCTAGACGGGTAATCTCCGCCAGGCCTCTCGTCATAAGGGCTGCCTTGGCATTGTCGCCGAAGCCCATGCCGTCGGAGATGCCGGCGCCCAGCGCAATGATGTTCTTCAGCGCACCGCCCAGTTCCACGCCGGTGACGTCATCCGTTGTGTAGACGCGGAAACGATCCGTGATGAACAGATCCTGAATCGCTTTGGCAGCTTCCGGATTGTCCGAAGCTGTCGCAACGGTGGTCGGAAGTCTGCGCCCCACTTCTTCCGCGTGGGACGGTCCCGACAGCACAACGTAGCGGTCGAGGAATTCCTTCCCCATGACTTCCTCTGCAATCTCAGACATCCTCTTGTGGGTGCCCTTCTCGATGCCCTTGGCCACGTCGATGACCAAAGCGTCGTCTCTGATGAACTCCTTCGCCGATGTCAGAGCGCTGCGGAAGTGCTGTGCCGGCGCTGAGAACAGAACGACGTCCGCATCCTTCAGCGCCTCTTCGCTGGTGTACGCCATCTGAATGTGATCCGAGAGCGGAACACCCGGCAGGTAATCCACGTTTTCCCGGTGCTCTTCCATGGAACGGAGATGCTTCTCGTCCACGTCAAAGATCTTTACGGCATGGCCTTTTTCTGCGACCACTGTGGCAAGCGCTGTTCCCCAGCTGCCTGCGCCGATGACACCGATATTACTCATCTTCCTGCCCTCCTTCGTCCGCCTCCGTTTGATCTTTTTTCTTAAATATACCCATGATCGGCTCTTCGCCATGAATCAGCCTGACGATATTCGTCCGGTGCTTGATGATCATGATGATGGCCATCACACATGCAAAGACAAAGAATCCCGGCTCCATGAACGCCGCCAATACCGCAAAGGCAACCGCCCCAACGATGGATCCCAAAGACATCCGCTTTGAGGTGAAGACGACGATGGCGACAATCACCAGTGAAATCAAGGCCAGCAGCGGATTCACTGCCAGCACCGCGCCGAAGGCCGTGGCTACGCCCTTGCCGCCCTGGAACTTGTAGACGATCGGCCACACATGTCCCAGAAATACGCAAAGGGCGCACAGGTACGCTGCCAGCGGTCCGCCGACAAGCAGCCCGATCAGAACAGCGACCACGCCTTTCAGGATATCCACAATGCATGTGATCGCGCCGGCTTTCTTGCCCATGACGCGCAGTGCATTGGTGGTTCCCGCGTTGCCGCTGCCTTCTTTCTTGATGTCCAGTCCCTGCCGTTTCGCCATGATCGTCGACGGGGAAATGTTGCCGATGAAATAGGCTACGAGGCCCAGTACGCCGAGCAGAATGATTTCGGTCGTTCCTAATCCACCCATACTAGAACTCCTCCTCTTTCTCGCCCTTCTCACGGAAGACGAATTTCAGCGATGTTCCTTCGAAGCCGAAGGCATTTCTGATCTGGTTCTCCAGATATCTGGAGTAGGAGAAATGCATCAGCTTCCTTGCGTTTATCTTGAATGAGAACAGAGGCGGCTTCACGCCGACCTGCGTCACATAATAGATTTTCAGTCTCTTGCCCTTATCCGACGGCGGCTGCTTCATCATGGTCGCGTCGGTGATGACCGTGTTCAGCTGTCCTGTCGGCACACGCATAGCCCGGTTTTCGGCCACGACCTTGGCAAGTCCCATGACCTGATTGACCCGCTGTCCTGTGAGTGCTGAAATAAAGAGCGACGGCGCGTAAGACATGAAGCCCAGTTCCGTGTCCATATTCTCCCGGAACTTCTTCATGGTGTTGGTCTCTTTTTCGATCAGGTCCCACTTGTTCACCAGGATCACGATGCCTTTGCCCGCCTCATGGGCGATACCGGCGATCTTCTTATCCTGCTCCGTAACGCCTTCCTGCGCGTCGATCATGAGCATGCACACATCGCAGCGCTCGATGGCCGCCACGGCGCGGATAATACTGAACTTTTCGATGTCCTCGTTGACCTTGCTTTTGCGGCGGATGCCCGCAGTATCAATCAAAGTGTACTGGTCGCCGTCGAACTCAAACGGTGTGTCGATGGAATCCCGGGTCGTGCCCGCAATCGGCGATACGATGACACGGTTCTCGCCCAGGAGCTTGTTGACCAGGGACGACTTACCGACATTCGGCTTGCCGATCATGGCGATCTTAATGGAGTCGTCTTCTTCAGCGCCGGCTCCCTCCGGGAAACTGGCGACGATTTCGTCCAGCAGGTCGCCCAGGTTCATCATGTTTGCCGAGGAAATCGGGATCGGCTCCCCGAGACCCAGCTCGTAAAAATCATAGAAATCATCCGGCAGTTCCGGCTTGTCGATTTTATTGACGGCCAGCACCACTTTTTTACCCGTCCTCATGAGCATCTCGCCCACTTCACGGTCCGCCGCGGTGAGCCCCTCCTTGCCGTCCACCATGAACAGAATCACATCGGAGGTGTCGATGGCCATCTCCGCCTGCTCCCGCATCTGGGAGAGGATCACATCCTTGGTGTTCGGCTCGATGCCGCCCGTATCGATCAACGCAAAATGCACCCCGCACCACTCGGCTTCCGCATAGATGCGGTCGCGGGTGACACCCGGCGTATCCTCAACGATCGACAGTCTCTTGCCGACCACTTTATTAAAGAATGTGGACTTGCCGACGTTCGGCCGTCCGACTACTGCAACAAGCGGCAGACTCATTCAAAAATTCCTTTCGCAAAATCTTCCGGATCGAATTCCTTCAGATCCTCTATACCCTCGCCCAGGCCAACATATTTGACCGGCATATCAAACTCGTCAGCGATGGTCAGCACGATACCGCCCTTGGCCGTACCGTCCAGCTTGGTCAGAATGATGCCGGTAATGTCCGCCGCCTCGCCGAACTCAGCGACCTGTGAGACCGCATTCTTGCCCGTGGTGGCGTCCAGAACGAGGAGATTCTCGCGGGCGGCCTCCGGCCACTCGCGTCCGATTACTTTATTCATTTTAGCGAGCTCATCCATAAGATTTTTCTTGTTCTGGAGTCTGCCCGCCGTATCGCAGATGAGCACGTCCATCTTCTTGGCCTTTGCTGACTGGATGGCGTCGTAGATGACTGCGGAAGGATCCGCCCCTTCCGCGTGACGGATCACATTAACGCCGACCCGGTCGCCCCAGATCGCCAGCTGCTCGCCGGCAGCCGCGCGGAACGTATCGGCTGCGGCCAGCATGACCGTCCGGCCTTCCTGCTTGAGCTTATAGGCCAGCTTGCCGATGGAAGTGGTCTTGCCGCCGCCGTTGATGCCGATCATCAGGATGACCAGCGGACTCTCTTCCGAAAGCTTCTGGGCGTCGCCCTTGTTGATGGTGTCCGCGATGATTTTCCCGAGACGGATCTTAATGACACCCGGCTTGGTCATATTGTTGGCCTTGACTTCCGTGCGCAGCGTCTCCACGACTTTCATAGTCGTATCCATGCCGATGTCGGAGGTGATCAGGATCTCCTCCAGTTCATCGAAGAAGTCCTCATCTATGGTCGGGTTCATCATGAGCGCGTCGTTGATGCGCTCCGACATTCTCCCGAAAAAGCCTTTTTTCTCTTCTAACATTTTGTTTTCTCCAATGGTTTGTCATGCAGCATTTAGCCGCTGTATTTGCTCAGGTCGTCCTCCAGTGACAGGGACAGCACCTTGGATACGCCCTTCTCCGGCATGGTCACCCCGTAGAGCACATCCGCCTGTTCCATGGTCGCCTTCTGGTGGGTAACCAGAGCGAACTGGATACCGTCGAACTGACGCAGGCAATCCATGAACCGGTCGATGTTGGCGTCGTCCAGCGCCGCCTCCACCTCGTCCAGTATGCAGAACGGGGTCGGTTTGGCCTGCAGCACCGCGAACATGAGGGCGATTGCCGTCAGTGTCTTTTCTCCGCCGGAGAGCAGGTTGATGTTCTGCAGTTTCTTGCCCGGCGGCTGTGCCACGATATCGATGCTGGACTCCAGCGGGTCGTTCTCGTCTGAGAGGCGCAGCTCTGCATGACCGCCTCCGAAGAGATCCTGGAACTGTTTCTCGAAGTTGACGACGATCTGGTCGAAACTCTCCTTGAACTTCTTGCGGATGGTGCGGTCCATCTCAGTGATGATGCCGTTCAGATCGTCCATGGCCTTCTGCACATCAGCCCGTTCGCTGGTCAGGAACTCGTAACGCTCACTGACCTGCTTGTACTCTTCAATGGCGCCGATGTTGACCTCGCCCAGCTCCCGCATGCGGCTCTTGATCTGCCGGTTTTCCTTAACAGCACGGGACATCACGAAGTCGTCGGCTTTGAATTCCATCGCCTGAATGTAGGACACTTCGAAATCTTCCCAGAGTTTTTCTTTATATGTTTCAAGCTGGGTATCGTGTCTTGCCTTGCGCACATCCAGATCGTACTTCTGATCCTGGAAGGTCTGGATCTTGCCGGTCAGTTCCTCTCTGTCGTTGTTCATCGCAGCCAGACGCGCTGTCAGGGCGGACTTCTCATCCGTAACAGTCTGCAGATGCTCTTCTGCCGTCGTCTTCTGCTCCTCCAGCTCGTGGATCATGCCGTCGATATCCATGTGGCCTTCCGTCAGCTGGCTCTTCTCTTCTTCCAAAAGCTCCAGCTGCCGTTTTCTCGTATCGATGTCCGCGGTGATCTCAGCGATGGCGCTGTTGATTCTGTCAGCGATATCGTCAGCGTGAGCCTTCTTCTCATCGCAAGTCGTGACGAGAATCCTTGCCGCCGTGATCTCCTCGCTGATAACGCGGGCTTCTTCTTTTTTATCGTCGTACTGAGTGAGCTTCTCGTCGGCAATCTTCTCCGCTTCTGCGGCTGCTTCCTGTTTGGCCTTGATCTTCTCATTGGCCTGCTCAATCATCAGGGCAGTGTTTTCCTGCTCCTGTCTGATGCTCTCCAGTTCTCTCTCCAGCTTGTCAGCGCTGCTCTTCATGTCTTCCAGGGTGCCTTCCGCAACACGAATGGCGCTTTCCTTGAGCATGAGCGAGCTTTCGATGCCGCGCTGCTTCTCATCGAGGCCTGCGATTTCTTCGCTGAAACCGCGGATTTCCTCTTTCAGCCCGTCAAGTTTCGCAGCGTAAGCTTCCTGTTTTTCCGCTCCGTCTTTGATCTCCTGATCAAGCCGTGCCATCTCCGCCCTTCTGTCCAGAATATTGGCGGTCTTGTGCTTAAACCGACCGCCTGTGATGGCGCCGCGGGCGTTGATGATTTCGCCCTCCAGCGTGACGGTCAGGATGTCCTTCTCCAGTTTTGAAATCCTGATGGCGCTCTCCAGATCCCGCACGATGACCACGCGTCCCAGCAGGTAGCTGATGACATCATCGTACTTCTTCCCATAGGAAATGCATTCCGGTGCAAAACCAACAAATCCCGCTTCATCCGCCAGCGTTCTGGAAGGTTTTTCTCTTCCTCTGATGGACTGCAGCGGCAGGAAGGTCATTCTGCCGGCTTTGTTCTCCTTCAGAGAACGGATGGCTCTGCGGGCGCTCGTGTCGTCGTCGCAGACGATGTTCTGCAGGGACTGACCGAGAGCCGTTTCAATGGCCGTTTCATAGCCGGCCGGAACGGTGATCAGTTCCGCCACGACGCCGTGAACGCCGGACATGCCGGACTTCATGACGTGCTTGACGGCGCTGGTGTATCCTTCGTAGTTGCTCTCCATCTCTTCGATGGTCTTGAGCCGCGCGGACATTCTGCCCATGGACAGGCGGAGCTCTTCTGCCGCCATGGAAATCTGGCGCTCTTCCTTCTGTGCCTGTTCGTGGTTGCTGACCGCTGTTTCTTTTTCTGTCCTGATCTTCTCCGCTTCCGCAGCAAGTTCTTCGCGTTCGCGCTGGGCTTCCTCGATGCTCTGCCGTGCGGTTTTCTCCGAATCCTCTCTGGCTTCGGATTCGCTAAGCAGGGCCTGCTTTCTCCGTTCCAGCGTCTCGCCGATGAGCTCCATGCTGCTGATTTCGGACTTGCATCCGGAGATTTCGGATGTCAGCCGGAACATGTCGTTCCTGCATTCGTCCGCCTCTTCACCGATCCGCACCAGATCGTCCGCGATGGTGTTGTATTTGTCCACCTTCTCCTGAAGGTTTGCTTCTGCTTCCGCTGCCTGCCGGTCTGCTTCCTCCTTCTGCTGGAGGAATCCTTCCGCATTGGCCGCTTCTTTTTCCTTCTTTTCTTCAAGAGCCTGTAGTTCTTCGATGATTCTCGAAGTATTGCCCTCGATGGCCGACATTCTCTCCCGATCGACTTCACCCTTGTTCACCGCCAGATTCAGCTTGTCGATGGCTTTGATCAGGGCTTCTCTGGCGTCGACAGAGATGGCTTCCAGCGTCTCGTTCTTGCTGTTGCTCTCGTTGATCTCCTCTTCAAGCTTGTCCTTCTCCGCCTTGAGGCGTTCCAGATTGTAGACGACGTTCCGCAGATCTTCCTCGGCAAACTCGTTCTTCCGCTCGAGTCCTTCCACATTCTTGAGAATGATGTTGATCTCCAAAGTCTTGTTTCTATCGCGCAGCTGGAGATACTCCGTCGCCTTCTCGCTGTCTTCCCGCAGGCCGTCGATGCGGCCTTCAATCTCGCCGATGATGTCCTGCACCCGATTCATATTCAACGTGGTGGACGCCAGCTTCCGCTCGGCCTCGGCCTTTTTGGTTCTGTAAGCTACGATGCCGGCGGCTTCCTCGAAGATCTCGCGGCGTGATTCTGTTTTGTTGCTGATGATATCCGCGATCTTGCCCTGCCCGATGAGGGAGTAACCGTCCACGCCGATACCCGTGTCCATGATCAGCTCACGAATATCCCGCAGCCTGCACTGGTTCCCGTTGATGTGGTATTCACTCTCGCCGGAGCGGAACATTCTTCTTGTGATGGCGACTTCCTTGTAATCGATCGGAAGGCTGCCGTCACTGTTATCGATGAAGAGGGTGACCTCGGCCATACCGCGCGGTTTCCTGCTGTCGGTGCCGTTGAAGATGACTTCCTCCATCTTGCCGCCGCGCAGCATCTTCGGACTCTGCTCGCCCAGAACCCAACGGATGGCGTCGCTGATGTTGCTTTTACCGCTGCCGTTTGGTCCTACAATGCCTGTGATGCCCTCGTTGAATTCAATTGTAATGGGTTCCGCAAATGACTTGAACCCGTGCATTTCAATTCTCTTAAATAGCATAATTTCTCCTTGAAAGTGCGGCGCGTGCAGCTTCCTGCTGCGCCTGCTTCTTACTCTTTCCCACCCCTTCGGCCTCCGTTTGGCCGTTTATCATGAGATGCACCGTGAACACCTTGTCGTGATCGGGACCTGACTGACCCGCGTCCACGTACTGGATGCCCGCCGTGCTGACGCCTTCGGACTGCAAAAGCTCCTGCAGCGCCGTCTTATAATCTGTCACGAGCAGTCTGCCTTCCCGGGCGTCCTGCAATCCGTCCGCCAGAAGGCGCAGGACCACGTCTCTGGCTGCCTCATATCCGCCGTCCAGGAACACGGCTCCAATAAGCGCTTCCACGGCATCCGCCAGAATCGACGGCCGGTTTCGTCCGCCGGTCTTTTCCTCTCCTGCGCCCAGACGCAGGTGCTCTCCGAGACTGATGTGAACAGCGACCTCAAAAAGAAATTTCTCACAGACAAGGCTTGCCCTTGTTCTTGAGAGAAATCCTTCGCCTTTTCCGGGAAACTCTCTGTACAGCTCTTCGCCCGCGATAGCATCAAGCATGGCGTCCCCAAGGAACTCCATTCTCTCGTTGAACACGCTGCCGCCCGATTCCCTGGCGTAGGAACTGTGTGTCAGGGCCGTCTCCAGCAGCGCTCTGTCTTTGAAACTGTATCCGATTTTCTCTTCTATTCTTTTCATCTGAAAGCTGATTGACTCTGCTACTCCTCTTCGATGAATTCCGCTACGTCCTGCATCTCCTCCTTGATGATATCCACGACGTTTTCTTCCGCGTAAGGCAGTCCTCTCAGAATCGCGCTTCTGACGGCTCTCTCTGTGGAGGATCCGTGCATCTTGATGACCGGGCCGGATACGCCGAGCACCGGCGCGCCGCCGTACTCTTCGTAGTCGAACTCATCCTTCAGTCCGCTGAGTTTGGACTTGACCAGTGCGCCGCCCAGCATCGCCTTGGCGTTGCTCTTGAGGGCTTCTTTAATCAGTTTGAAAATGCTCAGGGATACGCCTTCCGTCAGTTTCAGGATGACGTTGCCCGTGAAACCGTCGCACACGATGACGTCGCAGACGCCCTTTGGAACGTCCCTTCCCTCCACGTTGCCAATGAAGTTCAGTTGGGAATTCATGAGCATCTGATAGGCTTCCTTCGTAATGCTGGTGCCTTTGCTCTCCTCGGCGCCCAGATTGACCAGACCGACCCGCGGATTGTCTCTGCCCCAGACCTTCTCGATGTAGATGCTGCCCATGAGGCCGTACTCCAGAAGGTTTCTGGCCTTCGACTCAGAGCTTGCGCCCGCATCCACCAGCAGACATGGATCTCCGCCGGTCATATCAGGATAGATACTGGCCAGTGCCGGTCTGTCGATTCCCTTGATGCGGCCCAGAATCAGCCTGGATCCGACGATGAGCGCACCCGTATTGCCCGCGGAAACGAACATGTCGCCTTCGCCGTTCTTGAGCATGTTCAGCCCGACGACGAGGGAAGAGTCTTTTTTCTGGCGAATCGCTTTGACCGGACTGTCGCGCATGGTGATGACTTCATGCGCCGGAACAATCTGAATCTGATTGCCTTCGTACTTACATACATCAAGCTGTTTTCTGATGGCCGCCGGATCGCCTACGATGAATATCTCGTCACCGATGTCTCTTGCTGCAGCTACAGCTCCCTTTACGATTTCTTCAGGCGCGTGATCGCCGCCCATTCCGTCGATTACGATTCTCATTTAGACACTCCTTATCTTCTTGACGAACTGCTCCGTCGTCTCCTCGATATCCGCCGTCTTGAATACTGCGGAACCTGCAACAATGATATCTGTTCCTGCCGATGCGATCTCCTGCACATTGTCCAGGTTCACGCCGCCGTCGATCTCAATCTCAAAATCCAGTTCTTCCGCTCTCCGGATCTCCGCCAGCTCCCGGATCTTCTCCAAGGCAGACGGAATGAACTTCTGCCCGCCAAAGCCCGGGTTGACCGACATGACGAGAACCATGTCCACGTCATCCAGGATGAAATCCAACGTCGCCAGCGTCGTGGCCGGATTGATGGCTACGCCTGCCTTCACACCCAGGGATTTGATGTGCTGCACCGTTCTGTGCAGGTGCGGACACGCCTCCTGATGCACGGTGATGTATTCCGTATTCGGCGTCAGGAAATCTTCCAGAAAAGCGTCCGGATTCTCAATCATCAGATGGACGTCGAAAGGCAGCTTCGTCTTGCCTTCCAGGCTCTTCATGACCACAGCGCCATAGGTGATATTCGGAACAAAGTGGCCGTCCATGACATCCACGTGGATGTAGTCAGCGCCGCCCTTCTCAATCTGGCCAACGTCTTCCGCCAGCTTCGAAAAATCCGCTGACAGTATGGATGGTGCTAGCTTTTTCATTTCGTGATTTCCTCCATCTGCTCTTTGTAGGATCTGTATCTGCTCGGATTGATCTTTCCTTCTTCCAGGGCCTGCTTCACGGCGCAGTCCGGTTCCGCCAGATGCCTGCAGTTATCGTATCTGCATTTCCCTGCATAGACCCCGATCTCCGGGTACAGAAACTGCAGTTCCTCTGCGTCCGCTTCCAGTATGTCGAAGGATGTGAATCCCGGTGTGTCGAATATCATAGTGCCGGCGTCATCCAGCTCGAACAGTTCGCTGTGCCGGGTGGTGTGTTTGCCCCTCTGGGACTTGCGGCTGATGCTGCCCGTCTCCATGAGCTCGTCCGCATGCAGTCGGTTCAGGATGGTGGACTTTCCGACGCCCGAAGCGCCTGCCAGCGCCGCCTTCCTGCCTTTGATAAGCCCTTTCAGTTCCTCCAGGCCTTCCTCCATGCCTTCGCCCAGACAGACCACCGGATACAATGGCTCGTAAATCTCCCGCAGTTCTTCCTGCCTGCCCTTCAGGTCGCACTTGTTGATGGCGAAGACGATGTCCGTTCCCGCCTTTTCGGCCATGACCAGAAAGCGGTCGATGGTCGCAAGCACCGGTGCCGGCTTCTTAGCCGCGGTCACGACCACGAAGCAATCCACGTTGGCCACGAACGGCCGGATGAAGACATTCTTCCGAGGCAGGATTTCCGTGATGAGGGTGTTGTCCTCTTCCGCACCTACCTGAAAGCGCACCTCGTCGCCCACGGCAGGCTTGATTCCCTGCTCCTTGAAGGCTCCTTTCGCCCGGCATCTGTATACTGTTTCGCCGGATTTCACATAATAAAATCCGGCGATTCCCTTGACTATTGTTCCTCTCATATATTAATCGTCGTCTGCAGGACCATCCAGTTCCGGTTCTGTCTGCGTAGTCGTAGTAGTAGTAGTAGGCTCCGGTCCCTTGCTGACTCTGAGCTTGACAGACGAACCTTTATCAATGGAAGCTCCTGCGTCGTACTGCTGCCACATGACCTCACCTTCGGCGTAAGTCGAACTGTAATCGTAGCTGACATTACCGGTCTTCAGACCGGCGCCAGCCAGTTCACCCTTCGCTTCATCCAGAGACCGTCCAACCAGATACGGTACGGTTGCCTTTGCTTTGGAACCGTCACTGACGACGACATCGATAGCAGTTCCTTTCTCAACCTCAGAGCCCGCCTTTGGATTCTGGCTGAGAACCGTTCCTTCCGGCTCATCACTTGCCTTGGTGGTCACTGCGCCCAGCTTGAAGCCAGCCGCCTCCAGATAATCCGACAGCTCGTCCTTCATCTTGCCCGTCAGATCCGGCACACTGCCGTCGCCCAGGCCTTTGCTGATGTTGAGGGTGACCGTGCTGCCGGTCTTGATGGTCGAACCCGCTTCTGGATTCTGGGATACGACAAGTCCCTTGTCGACCTCATCACTGATGACCTCATCACCTTCTTTGACCTTGATGTCCATCTTATCAGCCAGTTCCTGTGCCTGCTGCATGGTCATACCTTTGAAGTCAGGTGCTTCGATTTCCTCTCCGCCGGTGAGCGCGAGGATGCCGATCAGGAGAGCAATCACAGCAGCCGCAATGGCCGCGATGAGGATGATGCGCTTGTTGTTCTTCTTTTTCTTGGCCTTTTTCTTCCGGCCTTCCGGTTCTTCGTATTCCTCTTCTCCGCTGTCGTAGTCTGTCTCAGCGACCGGGCCGTTTGATTTCTGCGGACGGACCTTGGTGGTCTCCTTACCGGCTGACGCGCCGCCCATGAGCACGGAGTTGCCCACGACGCTGCCGACGAACTCCAGATTGTTCAGCGCCTCAATCAAATCATCCGCCGATGCATACCGGTTCACCGGATACTTGTCACAGCACTTCATGATGATGTGCTCCAAAGCCGGCGGCACGCCGCTGACCAGCTGTGACGGCGGTGTCATTTCTGCGTTGATATGCTGCAGGGCGATATTCACCGGATTATCTCCGTCGAACGGCACCTGCCCCGTGAGCATCTCATACATGACGATGCCAAGAGAATAGATATCGGATTTCTCATCCACGTATCCGCCTCTCGCCTGCTCCGGAGAGAAGTAGTGAACTGAACCGACGATGCCGTCGGTGTTGTCGACGATGGTCGCCGCGTTAACTGCCTTCGCAATGCCGAAGTCCGTGATCTTCGCCGTTCCGTTCGGCGTGATCATGATATTGTGCGGCTTCACATCTCTGTGGATGATGTGATTTTTGTGCGCAAAAGCAAGAGCCGACGCGACCTGCTTGGACAAGGCAATCACCTTCGGATAGGCCATCGGACCCTGTTCATGAATGTAGTCGCTGAGAGCCCGCCCTTCGATGAGCTCCATAACGATATAGTGAATGTTGCCTTCCCGTCCTACGTCGTAGATGTTGACGATGTTCGGATGGCTCATGCTGGCTGCGTTCTGGGACTCTCTCCGGAAACTCTCGATGAACTTCTGGTCCCCGATGAATTCCGGTTTGAGAATCTTGATTGCCACAAATCTATTGAGAAGTCGGTCCTTGGCCTTGTAGACCACAGACATACCGCCTTCTCCTACTCTCTCGTACAGTTCATATCTGTTTGCGAGTACTTTACTCATAACTTCCTCCTAGAAAAATCAGACCCTGATGCATATCACTGTAATGTTGTCTCGCCCGCCTGCGAGGATGGCTTCGTCCACGAAGTCAGCGCACAGGTCGTTCATCTTGGTGTCCCTCTCGTAAGCGTCACGGAGAAGCTCCGTCATCCTGTCTTCCCCCACTTCACCGTAAAGCCCGTCGGAACAGAGGACCATGATATCCCCTCTTTCCAGCGTGACTTTGTAGAAGTCCGGTTCCGCCTGCGGTTCTGCACCGAGAGCCTTTGTTATGACGTTCTTCTGGCTGTGGCTCTCAGCTTCTCTCTCTGTGATGATGCCCTTATCGATAAGCTCATTGACGTAGGTATGATCCTTCGTGATGCGCTTCAGTCTGCCGTTTCTGAACAGATACGCTCTGCTGTCGCCGATGTTGGTGATATAGGCGCTGCCGTCGCGTATGTATGTCATGACCACCGTGGTGGCCATGCCTCTGTAATTGAGGTTTTCCTGATTCATTTCATAGACGTTGCGATTGGCCGCGTCCACTGCCTCGGTAAAGAATCCGAAGATCTCCTCCGGCGTCTTCAAACTTTTGATGTCGCCCGCCTTGACAAATGATGCCAGCGATTCCACAGCCGTGCTGCTTGCAATCTCGCCGGAGTTGTTCCCTCCGACGCCGTCAGCGACGATGTAGACATCCTGATTCGGAATCAGAAAACACGCGTCTTCATTGTTCTTTCTTACGACTCCTCTGTTGCATTTAAATCCTATTTGCAGCATTGGTTCTTCATTCTCCCTGTCTGAAATAACTGTTAGTCTATCAAGTCGGCTCTCCTCATCACGCAGATGAAGAATCCGTCTGTACCATTGACGTTCGGCAGAAGCAGAATTCTCTCCACCTGCTCGAAATCTCTGTTCCTCTTGAGGAATTCCGTGACAACTTTCTCGTTCTCCTCCGGGTTGACCGTGCATGTGCTGTAAACCAGCGTACCGCCCGGTCTGACATAGGAGGATGACGCCGAAAGGATGGCCTGCTGCTTCTTCGGCAGCAGCATCATCTCGTTGGTGTATTCCTTATATTTGATCTCCGGCTTTCTCCGGATGACGCCGAGACCGGAGCAAGGTGCGTCCACCAGAACTTTGTCCGCTTTCTTTACGAGAGTGGAATCCACTCTGGTCGCGTCCCAGGATCTCGTTTCGATATTGGTGATGCCCAGTCTCTTCGCTTCCTTGTCCACGATATCAAGCTTTCTGCGGTAGATATCGGAAGCAATGATTCTGCCCGTGTTGTTCATTCTCTCTGCGATGGCTGTCGTCTTACCGCCTGGCGCAGCGCATACATCCATGACGAAATCGCCCTGCTTCACACCGATCTTCTCGGATACGAGCATGGAGCTTTCATCTTGCGGCGTGAAGAGGCCGTAGCTGTACATTTCCGTCTCCAGCAGCTTGCTGCCTTTGACATTGAGTGCATTCTGGCAGAGCTTGCCGTCTTCCGCTTCAAATCCTCTCTCCGTCAGGACCTTCTTCAGATCGTCTTTTCTGATCTTAAGCCAGTTGGTGCGAATGGTCATCGCCGGTGTCTCGTTGCCTGCTGCCAGGAGCTTTTCAACAAACGCCTTATCATAGTACCGCAGCCACAGTTCGATGATCCAAGGGGCATAGGAATACTTGATCGACAAATGTCTGACTTCGTCCTCATCCCTCGCCGGGAGCGTCAGGTAGATCTTCTTGTTCTGGTACTCTCTCAGCACGCCATTGATGAGGCCTGCCCTGCCTTTGCAGTACTTCTTGGCCAGTTCGACGCTCTCACTGATCGCAGCGTACTCCGGAACTTTGTCCATGTATCCCAGCTGGTAGATGCCCATACGGAGGATGTTGATCTCCGGCGCCTTGAGGCTGTCGATGCCTTCCTTCAGAAGCTGATCGATGTAATAGTCCAGTGTGAGTTTTCTCTCCAGGACGCCGTACACGAGCTCTCGTACAAAAGCGGGAGATCCCGGTTTGTTCACGGCGATCTTGTGATTGAGGGCGATGTTCGAGTACGCCTTCTTTGATTCTACGTCCAGGAGTGTCTGGTAAGCGGTCTTGCGATTGTTGTCCATTAGCGGTTCCCCCTTATGAGCAGTATTCTTATAAGCATAACCAGCGAAACCGCCAGTGCTCCCACATAGGTCAGCGCAGCTGCACGCAGCACTTTCTCGGCTCCTCTGATTTCATTTCCTTCCACGATATCCAGGCTGGTAAGCTGCTGCAGCGCACGCTTACTGGCATCGAATTCCACCGGCAGTGTAATCGTGTGGAAGAACACCACCAGCGCAAACATGATCACACCGATATTGAAGAGCATGGTTCCTGTCCCCTGTCCGGCGAGAATCAGTGCGATGCCGACCATGATGATTGGCATTGAAAAGGCCGACACCACGTTCACGGCCGGTACCAGCGCGATCCTGAGTTTCAGGAAACTGTAGTTGGTTCCGTCCTGCATGGCGTGACCCGATTCGTGGGCTGCGACGGCAACGGACGCCACCGACGAGCTGTTGTAGGTTCCCTCCGACAGATGCATCACGTCCTTCGTCGGATCGTAGTTATCTGTCAGCGCTCCCGGCACGACTTCGATCGGCACATGCGCCATACCATTGTGATCCAAAATCATTCTGGCGACCTGTCCTCCGGTGATGTTTTTTCTCGTCGGAACGCGCGAATACGTCGCATAGGTGCTCTTCACCTTGTTCTGCGCGTAGACGGTAAATATGATCGCCGGAATCAGCAGTATGAATGTCGGGTCAAATCCGTAAAACATCCTATCACCTCACCCTATAGTTTATCGCAAAACCATCCCGATTTCAATGGAATTGCCCCTTAAATAGTCGCCGGTTTCCATGCGTTTTTTGCCCGGCGCCTGCAGCTGTGTAACACGAAGCACCCTGCCGCCTGCGGCAATATCCAGGCCTTCCTTCCCGGCCCCAATGACGGTGCCTTCCGGCGCAGACGACGCTTCATCCAGTGCCTCTGCCCGCCAGAGCTTGAAGGTCTTCCCGTTCATCTCCGCGAAGGTTCCCGGCCATGGATCAAACGCACGCATCCTGCGCTCAATTTCCTCCGGCGACTGGCCGAAGTCAATGTGGCCATCGGCCTTGGAAATCATCGGCGCGTAGGTGGACAGCGCGTCGTCCTGTTTCTCAGCGTTCGCCAGCGCTCCTTCTATATCCGCCAGGGTCCCGACGATGAGCCTGCCGCCCATCTGCGCCAGTTCATCGTGGAGCTGCTCGCAGTTCTTGCTGTCCACAGGAGTCGATGCCTTTGCGAGCATATCGCCTGTATCGAGTCCCTCATCCATATGCATGATGGTGATGCCCGTTTCTACATCGCCGGCGATGATTGCCGCCTGAATCGGCGCGGCGCCCCGGAAGCGCGGCAAAAGCGATCCATGGATGTTCAGACATCCGTACTTCGGAATATCCAGGATGTGCTTCGGCAGAATCTTGCCGTAAGCCGCTACGATGGCAGCATCCGGGCTGGCATCCCGCAGGGTCTGTGCAAACTCTTCGTTGCGACGGATCCTGGACGGTTGTAGCACAGGAATGCCGAGTTCAATCGCCTTTTCCTTGACTGGCGAGAACTTGACTTTCTTTCCCCTGTCTCTGACTGCGTCGGGCTGGGTCACCACATATGCGATTTCATGTCCTGCTTCCGCCAGCATCTCCAGGGGAGGTACGGCGAAATCCGGCGTGCCCATGTAAATCAGTCTCATTCCTGCTCCTCTGCTTCCAGCTCTTCTGCTTTGAATACTTCTGTCGCTTTGTCTGTATAGAGAATTCCCTCCAGATGATCGAACTCGTGGCACATGACGACAGCGTCGAAGCCCTCAAAGGTGTACTCCTTCTCCTTGCCGTATCTGTCCTTGCCCCGGATCACGATCTTCTCAGGTCTCTTGACGGTGCCCACGTATCCCGGCACCGACAGGCAGCCTTCTGTGCCTTCCTGCTCCCCTTCCAGGGAGATCATCTCCGGATCCACGAATATGTAGACTCTCTCCGGCTCCGGTTCGGCCACGAACATTCTTCTCATGATGCCCACCTGCGGTGCCGCCAGGCCTACGCCGTTGGCGTCACGCATCGTCTCCACCATGTCGTCCAGGATCATCTGGATGCGCGGTGTGACCTCGCCGACAGGTCTGCAAGTTTTTTTCAGTATCGGATCTTCGTCAGTTACGATGTTTCTCAGTGCCATTTTGTAATTCCTCTTATTGCTTTTGTATAAATCATTCTATGAGAAGCTGTACGGATTGATATCCACCACAGCAATGTAGTCCTGTTTCTTCCGGCGGGCTTCCTCGATTTCCTCCGCCCTCACTTTGTAGACGATCCCAGCATACTCGTGCCGCTTGCCCTTCGGGCACTTGATCACCAGCGAGTACCGGTAGGTGTCCCGAATCTTGCTCATGTAGGCTTCCTGCGGCCGGAAGAGATTGGCTTTATCCTCCACAGGCAAAAGCGCCCCGATCCGTCTGTACCATTTCTCCGCACCCGCTTTGGCTGCTCCCTGATCATGGGACGTGAACACGATCTGGAAAATATCACTGTACGGCGGGTACATCATGAACCTGCGGAACTTGTCTTCGGCCTCGAAGAAGTGACCGTAATCGTGCTCTGCCGCCATGACCACGGCGTAGTGCTCCGGGCTGTAGGTCTGGATGATGACGCTGCCCGGCTCGCTTCCGCGGCCGGCTCTTCCCGCCGCCTGGGTGATGAGCTGAAACGCCCGCTCCGGCGACCGGAAATCCGGGATGTTCAGGGACACGTCCGCTGAGACGATGCCCACCAGCCCCACGTTTTTAAAATCCAGTCCCTTGGCGATGAGCTGGGTCCCGATGAGGATATCCGTGCGCCCCTTCTCGAAGTCCTTGAGTTTCTTCTTCAGTTCGCCCTTCTTCTTCACCGAATCCAGATCCAGTCGGTCCGCCGTGTGCTCAGGAAAGAGTTTCCGGATCGTCTCTTCGATCTTCTCTGTCCCGCTGCCGAAGTACCGCACATAGGAACTGCCGCACTCCGGGCAGACCGCCGGCGGCGCTTCCTCATGGCCGCAGTAGTGGCACACGAGCCTGCCCTCTTCGCCTCTTCCGCCTCTATGGTACGTCAGGGACAGTCCGCAGGTCGGGCACTTGGCCACATAGCCGCACTCCCTGCAGGATACGAAGGTGGAATACCCTCTCCGGTTGAGGAAGAGCATGACCTGTTTGCCGGCGTCCAACTGCGCTCGCATCTCGTCAGCAAGCCTGCAGCTGATGACGGATCGGTTGCCTTCCTTCATCTCCTCGCGCATATCCACGATTTCTGTCTTTGGAAGGCTCACTTCGTTGTATCGTTTTGTCAGCTCGATGAGCTTGTAGATTCCCTCTTTGGCGCGGCTGTAGGTAACCACGGAAGGAGTGGCGCTGCCTAAAATCAGCACACCCTTGCTGTCCTGATCCTGGAGCCGCTTAACCGCCACTTCCACTGTATCGTACTTCGGTGTAAAATCGGATTTGTATGTCGATTCGTGCTCCTCGTCGACCACGATGAGTCCCAGATTGTCCACCGGCGCAAAAGCAGCAGACCGGGCGCCGATCACGATGCGGGTCAGTCCGTCGCGGATTTTTTTCCACTGGTCGTAGCGTTCTCCCGCCGACAGTCTCGAATGGAGCACTGCTACAGAGTCTTCGCCGAAGTTTCCCAGAAACCGCTCGATGATCTGACCCGTCAGGGAGATCTCAGGCACCAGAATGATGACGCCTCTGTCCTCATCGAGGGCCTTCTTTGCCGCGCGGATATAGATTTCTGTCTTTCCGCTTCCTGTCACGCCGTGAATCAGAAAGCGTTCGTTTCTTCTGTTTCCGATGGCCTCGTCGATCTGCTGAACAGCCTTCTCCTGCTCATCGGTCAATGCCTCGACCGGTTCTGCGAATCCCTGCTCACCGGCCAGAGAATCCTGTTTCTCCCGGCGCACCGCAGCGCTGCCCGCCGGCGTGAAGCACCGGATGGCGTCGATGTATCTGCAGAGGTATCTGCCCCGCATCCACATGGCGCTCCGGATCATCTCCTCCGTCAGGGACACTTCGCTGTCGACGTGGTCCACCGCACGCAGTTTCGGCAGCACCGCTTCCTCAATACCGGCCGCATCTGCTCTGACCTCGACCACGTATCCTTCCCGCAACTTGCTGCTCTTCGCAAAAGGCACGTAGACTTTGCTGCCCACCTGCACTGCGTCGTCGTCGCACTTGTAGGTGAAAAAGCTGTCCGTGCTGTTGCTTTTGTTGTCGATTACTACGTCTACGTATTTCATTGATCCCTATCCCGCCTGCCGTCTGTTACAGCAGGAAGATGTCGTTTGCTTCGCACTCTGCGATCATGTCTTCCGGCCAGATGGCAGCCTGCACTTCGCCGATGTGAGCCTTGCGCAGAAAGTACATGCAAAGTCTGGACTGACCGATGCCGCCGCCGATGGAGTACGGCAGCTCACAGTTCAGGATCTTCTTGTGGAAGTCCAGATCAGCTCTCTCCGTAGCGCCCGCGATTTCCAGCTGGCGGAGCATGGATTCCTCATCAACGCGGATTCCCATAGACGAGATTTCGAATGCGCATTCCAGAATGTCGTTCCACAAAAGAATGTCCCCATTCAGTTCCCAATCGTCGTAGTCCGGGGCTCTGCCGTCATGCGGCTTGCCTGACTTCAGGGCGCCGCCGATCTTTTCGATGAAGACCGCTCTCTTCTCCTTACAGATGGCGTCTTCTCTTGCCTTGACATCCAGGTCCGGATACATATCCTCCAGTTCCTGGGACGTGATGAAGAAAATCTCGTTCGGCAGATCCGTCTTCAGTTCGTTATAATGTCTGTTCACGAAGTCATTCAAGTTCTTCAGGGCAATGTACAGCCTGGTGACCACCTGATGGAGATACTCCTGCGTCCGGTCTTCCTTGTTGATGGCCTTCTCCCAGTCCCACTGATCCACATAGATGGAGTGGAGGTTGTCCAGTTCTTCATCTCTTCTGATGGCGTTCATATCCGTGTAGAGACCGGTGCCCGGCTTGAAGTTGTATCTGCCCAGGGCCATTCTCTTCCACTTGGCGAGAGACTGTACGATTTCGACTTCCTTTTCGCTCATATCCTTGACGGTGAAGCTGACAGTCCGCTCAACGCCGTTCAGGTTATCGTTGAGTCCGGTTTCCGGCGCCACGAAAAGCGGCGCGGAAACTCTTCTGAGTTTCAGTCCGTAAGCCAGTTCCTGCTGAAAGAAATCTTTGATTTTCTTGATTGCCCGCTGGCTCTCCATGTAGTCGATCTCAGGCGTGTAGCCTTCCGGGATAATTAGTTTTGACATAATGTCCTCCTGTGTATATGAATGTGATCTTTAACTGAGTTTATCGTTCGCTGTACTTGCAGCCGCAGTAATTCTGTCTGTACAGCCCATACTTCCGCGACAGTTCGATGGACCGTTTGAAGCCGTCCTGTTTCTTGAAATCCCTGTCGAGGAAGCCGATGCCGTAGCGACCCGCGATGTCCTTACCGATGGCGGAAATGATCTCGAAATTCTTGTGCGGGCTGACAGTCAGTGTCGTTCCGAAGAGATCGAATCCCATGAACGCAGCCGTTTCCGCGGCTTTCTCCAGTCTCTGCCTGAAGCAAAGGCTGCACCGCTGTCCTCCCTCGGGGTCCTCCTCGTGTCCCCTGGTCAGTTCGAGAAAAGCGCCCGGCTCATACGGCCCTTCCATGAAGCTGATATCCGGCAGGTCGATTCGCTCCGCGTTGAACTTCTCAAGGAACAGGACCTGCGCCGCTCTTCTCCTCTTGTATTCTTCCTCGTCCGTGATGCACGGATTGTAGTAGAGCACGGTGATATTGAACTCCCCGGCGAGGCGCTCGATCACACTGCTGCTGCAAGGCCCGCAGCAACTGTGCAAAAGCAGACTGAGCCTGTCGACCTTCCTGTCGAGGGCATCAGAGGGCATCAGACCTACGTCTTCACTTGTGAACAAACACGCCCGCAGAGGCGCCGCTTTTTTCTCGTCTTTCATGCCTGCGGCTCCACACAATTTCCCTATTGTATCAAATCTCTACTATAACGATTCATTATACCACAAACGCGCATGAAACATACCATGAAACATACATTATATTGCGGCGATTATTGTGGTAAAATCATTGCTATGGAAACGCCTATTATTTTTGGCACATCAGACGGACAGGAACTGCGCATCAACATGATCAGTTCCTGGCTCAAAAGCCACTATGAAGAACTGGGGCTCGCTGCTCCTGCCAAAATCGTCAAGCTCTCTCTCGACGGCGGCTTCACATGCCCGAACCGCGACGGAAGCAAAGGCATCGGCGGCTGTCTGTTCTGCTCGGAAAGCGGATCCGGGGATATGGCGAGCACAATCGAGGACCAGATCAAGCTGCTGTCCGACAAGTGGCCGGCCGACAAATACAATCTGAAATATATGGCCTACTTCCAGAGTCACACGAACACCTACGCATCGGTTGAGGAGCTGCGGGAGAAATTTGAAGCAGCGCTGGAGGTGCCTGACGTCGTTGGGCTGGCTATCGCGACCCGTCCGGACTGCATTCCGGACGACGTTCTCGATCTGCTCACAGAACTGAACGAGAAGACGTTCCTGTGGGTGGAACTGGGATTGCAGACCATTCATGACACCACGGCGCGGGCCATGAATCTGTGTCACAATCTGGCAGATTACGACGATGCTGTCCGCCGGCTCACCGACCGCGGGATCCGTGTGGTCACCCACCTCATCCTGGGCCTGCCTGGTGAAACGCGGGAGATGATGCTGAACTCCGTACGATATGCCTGCCGGTCCATCGACGGCACGGCGGGAAGTCATATCTTCGGTCTGAAACTCCACATGCTCAACCTAGTCCGCGGCAGCGGAATGGCGCAGGCCATGCCTGACTACGTCCCGTTCGATTCCATGGAGGAATACATCGACCTGCTCATAGAAGCGCTCGAGATCATCCCGCCCGGGATCACACTGCACCGCATCTCCGGCGACGCGCCGCGCGCGACGCTCATCGCACCGGAATGGAGCTACAAAAAACGAACCATTCTCAACAACATCCACAAAGAAATGCGCCAGCGCAATACATGGCAAGGAAAAAGACTCTGATTTCTCAGAGTCTTTTAAAATAAATGGTGCCCAGACTCGGAATCGAACCAAGGACACGAGGATTTTCAGTCCTCTGCTCTACCAACTGAGCTATCTGGGCACATCGTCTTGCTTTTGCAAGCTATTATTGAATTGTCAAACTAATTGGTGGGCCATCGGGGACTTGAACCCAGGACCTGCCGGTTATGAGCCGGATGCTCTGACCAACTGAGCTAATGGCCCACATTTCAATCAGGTTGGTCGGGGTGGCAGGATTTGAACCCGCGGCCCACTGGTCCCAAACCAGTTGCGCTACCAAACTGCGCTACACCCCGATATCTATTTCAAGTGCCTGGCACTTTGTAACAATTGGCAGGGGCAGAAGGACTCGAACCCTCGACACGCGGTTTTGGAGACCGCTGCTCTACCAACTGAGCTATACCCCTAAAATGGCGGAGAAGATGGGATTCGAACCCATGCGGCCCTTGCGAACCCTAACGATTTAGCAAACCGTCCTCTTTAGCCTCTTGAGTACTTCTCCATAATGGATACAATTGTGGCGGAGAGGGTGGGATTCGAACCCACGGAAGTTTTACCTTCACTGGTTTTCAAGACCAGCACCATAAACCGCTCGGACACCTCTCCTCATGCTCCCAGTGATACTGCGTGTCCGACCTTCTTACGACACCCCAACCTCATAAATAAATTGGTGACCCATCGGAGGCTCGAACTCCGGACACCTTGATTAAAAGTCAAGTGCTCTACCGCCTGAGCTAATGGGTCATAATGGCTGGGGTAGCAGGACTCGAACCTACGCATGACGGAGTCAAAGTCCGTTGCCTTACCGCTTGGCTATACCCCATCGTTT
>JAILDT010000085.1 GCA_024689085.1 Clostridia bacterium
GCTCTCAAAATCCGCGCCTCTGGCCTGCTGAGCTTTGATGATTTTATCCGTCTCCTCCAGCAGGGTCGGAATGAACCGCAGGGCGATGGTCATCATCATGGCCAGCTCATGGGCCGGCAGACCAATCTTCTTGAACGGCGATAGCAGTGCTTCGATCCCATCCGTCAACCCGATCGGACGCGTTGTCAGCGTCAGCATGGTCGAGCCGATGATGAGCAGTACCAGTCGGATACCGACGAAGGCCGCCATGCGCAGCCCTTCGCGGGTAATGTGCAAAACGCCGAACTGCCAGAGCACCTCTCCCCGGATCATGAAGATGTTCACAATCAAGGTGAAGGCGATGATGATCAGTACTGGTTTCAGACCGCGCCATATGTATCTGCGCGGCACCCTCGACAGGATGATTACCGCTTCCAGCAGCACCACCGGCGCAATGAATCCGACAAAATCCTTCACGACAAAAAGCGCCACGATATAGAGCAGTGTCGCCATGATTTTAACCCGCGGATCCAGCCTGTGAATCACCGAGTTCCCCGGATAATATTGTCCCAGTGTGATATCTCTTATCATTTATCTATTGCGTATGACGCCCTTATTTTCCCAATGCTGCCGCGATGGCTTCCGCCGCCTGCTCCGCCGTCAGGCAGTCCGGCGGTAGTTCCATTCCCTGCTTCCTGAGCTGCGACACGATCTCTGTCGCATCAGGCAGAGCCAGTCCCATGGATTTTAATTCTTTTTCTCTCGCAAAAACATCAGCCGGCGTTCCGTCCATGGCCAGTCTGCCCCGATCGATGACCAGCACCTGATCGGACATGCGGGCGATGTCATTCATGTTGTGAGACACGAAGATGGTGATGTTCCCTTCCTCCCTGTGGATTCGTTCCACCATGTCCAGAATATCGTAATGCGCCTTCGGATTGAGTCCGGCCGTTGGCTCGTCGAGAACCAGCACTTCCGGTTTCATCGCCAATACGCCTGCGATAGCGACGCGCCGCCGCTGTCCGCCGGAGAGTTCGAATGGCGACTGATCTTTGATATGTTCATAATCCAGCCCGACGAGTTCAATGGAGTCGCGCACCCTCTGATCGATTTCCTCCTGGGTCAGTCCCAGGTTTCCCGGACCGAAGGCGACGTCTTTGGCCACCGTCTCTTCAAAGAGCTGGTATTCCGGGTACTGAAAAACCAGCCCGACCTTTCTCCTGATGTCGAGCATCTTCGTGTGGCTGTCCGTAATGTCAACACCGTCAATGACGATGGTTCCGGATTCCGGTTTCAGAAGACCATTGAGATGCTGCAGCAACGTGGACTTGCCGGATCCCGTATGTCCGATAATGCCCACGAAACTGCCGTCTTCGATCCGAAAACTGACGTCGTCGAGCGCTACCGATTCATGCGGCAGTCCTTCATTATAGATATGTGTCAGATTCTTTACTTCTATCATCAGGCCTTCGCCTCCATCAGTGCGCTGACGAGTTCCTCATCGGTAAGTATGCTGTCCGGCAGTTCGACGCCCCGTTTTCTCAGCAGGGACGCCATCCGCACCGCAGTCGGAACGCCCAGACTCAGGGCTTCCAGTTCCTCTTCCTGCGAGAAGATTTCCCGCGGGGTGCCTTCCATCCGGATAACGCCGCCGTCCAGGACGATGACGTGATCCGCGCAGGCGGCTTCTTCCATAAAATGCGTGATAAAAACGACCGTCATGCCTTTTCGGTTCAGCTGTCTGGCGATGCCCAGCACCTCCCGGCGGCCCTTCGGGTCGAGCATGGCAGTCGGTTCATCAAAGACGATGCACTCTGGCTCCATGGCCACAGCGCCTGCGATGGCGATTCTTTGTTTCTGCCCACCCGAGAGCAGATGCGGCGCCTTGCCTTTGTAGTCGCCCATCTCAACGCTTTCGAGCGCACTGTCGACGCGCCGGCGAATCTCCGCCGGATCGATTCCCAGATTTTCCGGTCCGAAGGCCACGTCGTCCTCGACAATGGCAGAAACAATCTGATTGTCCGGATTCTGGAAGACCATGGCCACCTTCTGGCGCACGTTCCAGGTGTTCTCCGGCGCAGCGGTATCAAGACCGTCGATGAAGACTTTGCCTGAGGTAGGCAAAAGCAGACCGTTCAGGCTCTTGGCTAATGTCGATTTGCCCGAACCATTCTGGCCAATGATGGCGGTGAAACTTCCCCGCGCAACAGTAAAGGAGACGCCGTCTATTGCTCTGGTCGCGACAGGGGCTCCTCCTTCATCCAACTTCGTATAATCAAATATAAGATCTTCTACTCTGATGTAATCCATTTCTATGTGATGCTGTCTTTCCGGGATACTATCTTCTGCCGATGCCCACTTTGTTCAGCGCCGAAGTGATGGCGAGGGCAATCGCAATGCCGACGGCAAACTGTCCAATGTTCCACGGCACGCCGATGGCTGCCACCACCCAGGATCCATACATGACGCCCTCTGCGATGAAATATCCGAAGACCATGAACAGACCGCCGCAGACCATGGCGATGATGCGCACCGCAAGTCTGCCGTTTGCTGTGGTGCATTTAACGGTAAAGGTGTCGATGATGAGTACTGTGATGAGGGCCATGATTCCCTTGATGAAGAATGTCCACGGCGCCCACATGGCGAATCCGCCCAGCACGTCTCCCATCATGCTGCCGAGAGATGCTGCCGCGACGCTATGTTTTCTGTCCAGAAGGGCGATGGCGATAAAGATGATGCCGTCGCTCAGGTTGACGTAGCCCTGGGTAAAAGGCACTGGAATCCGGAGTACAAAAATGGCCACCATAATGATGCACATCATCATGGCAGTGAGAACCGTCACCGACGTCTTTTTCAGTCTTGTCTCCATTCTTGTCTCCATAAGAATCACCCTTTTCAACGGCTTCTGTCTGGTTTATACTATATTAAGCCAATATTGTATGTAATTAAATAGACAAAAATAATTATTTTTATAATAACAGTTGGAGGATTGTCATGAAAGCGCTGCTTCCTGTGTTCGACGAAACACGCGAAAAGCCATACTACCTGCAGCTCTACAGCTACATCAAGGACGCCATTCTGGCGGGCGAAATCAGAGAAGGCGAAAAGCTCCCATCCCTTAGGAGCCTTGCGCGGTCTACCGCTCTGAGCATTACCACCGTGGAGCAAAGCTACAACCAGCTTTTAGTCGAAGGATACATCTATGCAAAACCCCAGTCGGGCTATTATGTCAGCAGAGTCCTGACGGGCCGCAGTCAAACTGTACCTGCCGAAGCAGGCGATCGTGAAGCAGAAGTGTTCACCATCGAAGAAACACCCGGACCGGATCTCCCGCCCATGCAGTACGACCCAGAGTGCTTTGACTTCAATAAATGGAAGAAGTGCATGAACAAAATCCTCAACGACTACTCCCCTTCCCTGATGTATGAAGGAAGTCCGCAGGGCGAGAGCGCCCTGCGAACGGAGATCTCACGTTACCTCTATACGTCCCGCGGCGTGAAATGCACACCAGATCAGATTATCATCGGCGCCGGCACACAGCAGATCACAAATCAGCTGGCCACACTCCTGCGTAAGCTGGGCGTTGAACATGTAGCCCTGGAAGATCCGGGGTACATGCCTGTCAGGAACGCTTTTCGCGACAGAGGTTTCGCCATCACATCGGTTGCAGTCCGGAACAACGGTCTGGCCATCGAGAAACTGCCGGCCAATATCCAGGCGGCCGCTTATGTCAGTCCATCCAATCATGCATATACGGGGAGCGTCATGCCGATCGGACGCCGGTATGAACTCCTTTCCTGGGCAGAGGAGAACAACAGTTATATCATCGAAGACGACTATGACAGCGAGCTGCGGTACTTCGGCAAACCGATCCCGGCACTGAAGAGCCTGCCCGGCAGCGACCGTGTCATCTATCTGAGCTCTTTTTCGAGCACCCTCTTCGCAGCCCTCAAGATCAGTTACATGGTTCTCCCTGCAGAGATGGCACGTGTTTTCTCCTCGATTGCCGGCGATTACTCGCCGACCTGCTCCAAACTTGAGCAACTGACTCTGGCCATGTTCATGGAGAGCGGTCTCTACCAGACCCACATCAAGAAACTCCGTAAACTGTACTCCCAGAAACTCACGCGGATTACGGAAGCGTTTCTCGCAAAAGCTCCGGACTTCGTGCGTGTCATCAATTCTTCCTCCGGCATCAGTATCATTCTGGAGATCGACTCCCCGAAAACTCCCGGGCAAATCAAAAAGGATGCCGAGGGCATCGGCATCCCTGCAGTCTGCGTTGGACGCAGAATTATTCTTTACTATAATCAGATTCCTCTTTCAGAAATCGATGGCGCCGTATCACAGTTGGCAGAGTTGTGGCGGCAATGAGAACCAGAATCGACGCGATGGTGATCAGGAGACCGTTCATGAATCCTTTTGGCCGGAAAGATAGTTCTATTTCGTGGGTTCCTGCGCTGAGTCCTGCGCTGATCCAGCAGTCGCCTGTCAACTCCGTGATTTCCGTCTTCCTGCCGTCGATTTTCATGCTCCACCCATCTTCGTAAGGGATGGATGTCACGAAGACGCCGCCCAGCCCTGCGTCGACAGTACCCTTAAGGCAAGTGTCGGTCGCATTGGTCACCGTCATGAGATTTGAAGATATCATGCTGTAGGCTTTGCTCCAGGCTTCTTCATCCAGAGTGCAGACGTAACAGGTAACACGTCCGGCTCTGCCTGATTCGAAGTCGACCTTGATCTTAAAGGTCTTGCCCTTCTCCATGACGCCGATGTTGAGGATGGATCCGCAGTCCGCCTGAACCGCGATATCCTCCGGACTGTCTTCGCATTCTATATAGATATCTTCTGCGTAGTCCGCAGCGACATAAACGTAATACTTGGCCGCCGTTTCCGCTGTGTATGTGACGTGAACGGATCCGCTGGCGGACGGGTCGCGCAGAGTGCTTTCAATTTCAGAGTCGCTGACGTACGCTGCGCTCGTATTCGCTCCGGTCACTTCACCCTGTCCCATATTGACGAACACCTTCTCCACTTTGCCGGACGTCGCCGCCCTGACGTAATCATCCAGATTGACGAACGGATTCGCGTCATACGGCTTCCATGTCCGGATGGAATCCGGCAGCACGTATCCGATGGACAGCGGATAGTTGCTCGCATACAATCTCGAATCTCCATCCATCTTGATGAATTGGTAGTCCGGATCATTGAGCTTTCTGTTCTTGGCAATCAGATAGTCCACGTTGGTAATGCAGCTGGTCACCGGACTTGTTTCATTGAAGTTAAACCGGTTGCTGCCCGGGTGTCCCTCCAGTCCGATGCGCTCCATCAGGGTGGTCGTATTGCTGTTCAGCGTCGAGGAAAACTGACCCATGCCTCTGTAATGATAGAAGGCCGGACAGTTATGAATGAGCGGATCGTCGATCTCCATCCGCGCGAATCTGCCGTTTCCGCCGTCTGCGGTAGCGCCTCCTTCCTCTCCCGCGTACTTCGCCAATCGAGTGACGCTGGCTTTATTTTCATTATAGGTTTCCCGCGAGGAATTGCCCATCGTGTCGAAATACATGCCAGTAGACACGCACAGTTCCGCCGCGACCACAACGGCCAGCAGTACCATGAACGGCCGGCGCGTCAGCTTTTGCCGTTTGTAGAGTCCGAAGAGGATGCCGTACGCTGTAGTCAGCGCCAGCCCGTAATACATGAACATATTCATGTTGTCGACTGCATTCGTCAGAATCTTCTGCGCCAGAATGTAGTACCCGCCAATCAGGACAAACAGCCCAAAGATCCTGCTCTGCCTGATGTCGTGCAGCCTGTTGAACGCCCGATAGCCCATGGCCACGAGGACGAAGCAAATGACGAACGAAAATCTATGCGGCAGCTGGTTCGGGAAGTGCATCCCGTGCCAGACGAAATCCAGTTTATTGACGTTAAGACTCAGGTACATAAGGACGAGGAAGGCGCCGTTCAGCGCTTTCTCTCTGTACGAAATCTCTCTGGACATGAAGTAGCAGGCCAGCATCACTGTTACGAGGAATCCGCAGCAGAGATTCGGCAGTCCATCGAGGTACGTCAGATGCGCGACCGGGAACAGTTGGTTGATCACATCCAGCGCGTCATAATACAGCTTCCACTCTTCCGGCATGGACGAGGAGAAGTAGTAGGCGTTCTGCATGCTGATGTACGTAGGCAAAAGCATTACTGCGGACATGGCGATTCCCAGCAGAGAAGCACCGACCGCTTTCAGAGTCGTGAACAGGCATGCTTTCGCACCTCTGTTCCTGACGGTGATGAAGTAGCACACTGGATAGTAAGCGAGCACGAAAATGCACACCATGATGGCGATATAGTAATTACTGAACACAATAATCGCCAGCGTGACGGTGTACAGCGCCATGCGTCCGTCTTTGATGAGCCGGTTGAGACCGAGCATAAGCAAAGGCAGCAGCATGACAGCGTCCAGCCACATGATGCACCAGTAGTACCCAATAGTGAAGGAACTGAGGGCGTACATGGAGGAGAAGAGGACTGTCTTCAGTCCCGCCTTTCTGTCAGCCAGAAGTTCCACAGGATTGTAAACATTCTTGAGGTAGATGTACATGAAGCTTCCCGACAGGCCGATCTTGATGAGCAGGATGACGCTCACCGCTTCCACAATCAGTGATTTCGGGAAGAACACGAGAAGCAGATTCAGCGGGCTGGCCCCATAATAGGACAGGAGGCACCAGAAATTGCATCCGCCGCCGCTGTTCCAGGAGTAGAAGAGACTTCCTCCGCCCTGGAGTCTGCACTGAAGTTCGCTGAGGAACGGAATGTACTGGTGATACATGTCGATGATCGCCAGCTGCTGCGAACCAAACGGATAAATGCCCGTCAGCGCGAAAACAAACACCAGTATGCATACCGGCAGGAAGAACGCCATGAAGACGTATCTGTTCACTTTGAAGAAGTTCTGGATCTTATTCTTCAATATTTGATTCCTTTTCCACGTAGACTGGTCTGCCCTTGGTCTCGAGATACATTCTGCCGATGTATTCTCCAATCAGGCCAAGAATGGCAATGATGACCCCGCCAAAGAACAGAATGAGGCAGATGGTAGACGCGTATCCCGGCGTGTCCTTGCCCATGACGAGGGTCTTGATAATTTCTATAATCAGATAAAGGGCCGATCCCACGGCGACGACTCCGCCGAAGGCTCCCGCAAATTTCAGCGGTGAATCCGCAAAATCTATGAAACCGTCGATGGCGTACCTGGTGAGTCCCCAGACGGTCCACTTGGTCTCACCTGAAAACCGCTTCACGTTCTCGAATTCGATCCACTCTGTATCGAACCCGACCCAGGCGAAGATGCCCTTGCTGAAGCGCTGGGTCTCCGGCATGTCGGCGATGGCCTTCACCATCCGCCGGGACATGAGCCGGAAGTCGACGGCGCCGTCGACGATTTCGATTTCACAGTATTTGTTCATCAGTTTGTAGAAGAGTCTGGCAAAGGCGCTCCGGATCTTCGGTTCTCCTTTCCTGCTGACTCTTCTGGCGGCAACGGTGTCGCAGTCTGTCTTCTCCATCTTCTTCAGCATCTCGCCGATAAGCTGCGGCGGGTGCTGCAGGTCCGCATCAATCAGGACCGCCAGATCAGCCGGCCGACCGCCTCTGGTGCCTTTGGCGGAAGCCTTCAATCCTGCGTAGATAGCAGCCTCCTTGCCGAAGTTTCTGCTGAAGGAAATGTACTTGACTGCGGTCAGTTCCTCCGCACCCCGGTCGGCGATCTGCTTGATCTGCTGCAGGGTTCCGTCGGTGCTGCCGTCGTCGATAAAAATGTAACTGAAATCATAGCTGTTTTCAAGGCCGCCGCTTTCCGCGATCTGCGCCTCCACAGCCTGCACCGTCTCATAAAAGGCTACGATATTTTGTTCCTCGTTATAGCAAGGAACGATGATGTCGATGCGTTTCGTGTCCATGGGCCTATTGTACGGCTTTTGAATTATCCTTGTCAACGAAGTGCAGCAAAAAGAGACCCGCCGAAGCGGGTCTCTCTGGTATCAGCAATTGCTGATGCTTTTGCATGAAATTTATTTGCTGACTGCTGCGAGGAAGGCCTTCTCGGAAAGTTCGTCAGCATACTCTGAATCCATTTCCTTGATTCCTGCAGGGAATTCGTACTTCGCCAGTCTCTCTACGAATGGATCTGGATCGAAGTGCTCAGGACCCCAGGCGCCCGGTTCATTCCAGATGCCTTTCGCAATCAGTTCCATCATGATGACAGGACCTACTGCAGTCTGCGCTACGACTGAGTTGGTCGTGTACTTCTTGATGCATTCCTGGTTGTCAGCTACCTGATAGAGATATACTGATCTGTACTTACCGTCTTTCCAGCCGGTTACCCAAGTGCCTGCGCAGCCCTTGCCAGTCATTTCATCGGTTGCTCCAACTGGTGAAGGGATGACTTTGCAGACAAAGTCTCTCGGTGTGATTTCGCTGTCACCAACCTTGACCTTATCTCTCTTGTTGTCGAGGCCCCATCCGTGGAGGGTCAGCAGCTTCGCTCTGAACTCTCTCGGAACACCGTACTTGAAGGTAACTCTGTTGCAGTCGATTTCTCTAGGAACGAGCAGTACTTCTTCGTGCTCTACGTTTACAACCTCTACGTCGCCGATTCCGCCAGGGAAGTTGAAGATCTCAGGTTCTGAGAATGGCTCTGTGCAGAACCAGTGTCCGTCTGGATTCTCTTCATTCTTTTCCCAGATGACAGGTGGCTGCAGACATTCTTCGATGGTTGTCCATACGGAGAATCCGAAGTCGGAATCCGTGTTTCCGTAGTTGTCGCCGTCACGTACGTCTACTCTGTCGATCTTGTCGAAGAGATGTACCGCAGCATACTTCGCGAATACGTCAGCCATACCTGGCTCTACACCGGATCCGCATACTGCGATCTTGCCGGAAGCTTCCCATTCCTTCTGCTTAGCAAACTGATAATCGCCCAGTTTGATGTATGGCAGTTCATACGGTTTTTCTGGATGCTCTGTTCCAAGTGTCATGGCGCAGTCAAGATATCCAATCTTCAGCTCCAGGCATGTATCGAAAATAGTCTGGTTCATTCTTGGGTCGCAAGCGTTCATAGCGAAGTCGCATCCGTGCTCTGCAACAACAGCCTTGATGCTTTCAGGATCCATTGCGTTGATCTGTGCAGGAACGAACTTGCCGCCGCCGCAGATTTCGTTGGCTACTTTTTCTGCTCTGGCCAGGTCATAGTCGGCTACTACTACTTTTTCAGCCCAGTCGCCTTCCGCACCGGCTCTCTCAATGATCTTAGCCGCTGAAGTACCTACTCCGCCGGCTCCGATGATAAGTAATTTCATAGTTCTTACCTCCATAATATAATTATTATTTTGTTGCCGTTTATCTGTTGACCGCCCCTGCAGGGGAACGGTCTTCCCTGACTATAATATTAAGCCTTTTCCCATTTTTGTTCAATAAGGCATTTGCTGTATTACTGTACTTATTTGCTGTCCTTGAGGTCGATCAGAATGAGTTCCGAACCCATCCCCTTGAACACGCTCCGCAGGCTCAGTGCGTCGGAACTGTAATAGGTAGCGCTGGATACCGACGGTTCTTCTTCCAGTGCGCTGAGCAGTTCTTCACGTCTGGATCGTTCGTCTGTCTTTCTGTTCTGCGCCTCGATCTTGCCGATGAGGGTATCCCTGTCCATTCTGAACCGGAGCACGCGGAACTGCCCTGAAAGGCCCGTGCATCGCACCAGAAATTCCGCTTCGCCATCGTAGTTTCTGACGACCCGCAGCAGATCCGCATTGGAACCAATCCGCTTCAGGGACTTGGATACGTTGTCGTCGAAGTTGTAAACCAGAATGCTCAGGCTGCTAAGGGCTCCCGGAAACTTGTCCCTGGTTGTCACAATGTAGTTACTTCCCGATGCGACCATGTTCTCTCCCAGCTCGCGCAGAAGCTGATACGGTTCCGCCAGGATCTTATTGATATCCCTGCTCATGATCTCCTCAAGCTCCGGTTCTTTCGTCAGAACCTCGGCGTAATCGTCGTAGATGTCCACGTCGATGATGGTCGGCTTAACCTTGAGCTTGTCCAGATAATCCGCGTAGACGCCCTTCACCTGACGGCGGATGGCGCTTTCGATCTGATTCGGGGAGCATTTGGTGTATTTGGCTTCGATCTCCCGGCTGATGGTTTTTCCGATGTACTTCTTTCTGTATTCCTGCGGGTGCATGCCGAACCAGTGCTCAAAGTGCTTGATGTAGTAGCGGACGGCTGAGAAACCGGTCTCCTCGGCAATGGTTCCGATCTTCTTGTTGGTTCCAAGCAGCAGCTTCTCGGACTCCTCAACCCTGATGTAACTGAGCAGGTCCTGAAAACTGAGACCGGCTGCCTCTTTGATGATGTGAGACAGATAGTAGATGCTCAAGTGTTCCCGTTCCGCGATTTCGTTAAGCGTAAGCTTCCTGTTGTAGTTGTCGTACATGTAATCCGTGATTCTGTTCAGGCGGCCTGCCAGAATCTTATTGCCTTTGTTCTTTGCTTCGTTCTTGAACTTACCGTCTTCCATGACGAAGTACCGGAAGTCGGAGATGAGACATGCGATCAGATTGTGGGTGCTCTCGATGACTTTATGTTCATAGCCGTAACCCTTCTGCAAAACCTCCATCATGATTCTGGCCAGAATACCCCGGAGGATATCCAGGCTCTCGTCGCTGTCATCCTCCATCTCCGTGACGAAGAAACTGTTCTTCAGATTGTCATAGTATCTGGAGAAATAGGAGAGATCCAACTGGAGCATCATGACCATGTTGTCCTCCCCGGTGCTCTCGAAGCTGTGCATTTCTCTGTCATTCAGGATGTATACGTCGCCCTGTTTCAGATTATAGGTGTAATATCCGTTGCGCAGGGTGATGGTTCCGTCGAGAACGTAAACAACTTCCATGTCGTCATGGAAGTGAATCGGGTACTCTTCGATGTTGGCTACGATCACATTGATCGGCAGCTCATCTCTGTACATAATTTTTTCTTTGAGCATTTGAGAATCCTCTATTCCTTAGAATTATGTAAACCGGATGGCCCAATTGTAAATAATTGGTTCAACAATCCGGAATCCTTGTAATTATGGGCATTTCAGGGGTTATCCACAATATTTCGGAAATTGTATACAATTTAATCCAATGTTGCTTGTGGATAACCAATTTTTTACTATTGTTGAAATTTCAACGGTTTGCGCTGTCAAGTTCTAATTCCAATACAAAGATTTCCACAGGTTTTCTTCGTTTTATTTCATCTTTACCCCAAAACTCCCAAAAATGCGGATTTTCTGCGGTTTGCAGGCTTTTTGTTATTTTTTTACTGTAAATATCATGCAAACCGTATTTTGACAGCAAACTAATAAACTGCCTTCAAATTATACTCCCCTGCAAAAGACATTTTCAATACAAAAACCGCTTTTTTTGTTGCGAATATGCATAAGGTTTGACTTTTTTGTTGGAAGGATTTACACTCTCCATGATGTTGTTGCTGAAATAAACAGGAGTACTACATGATGGGTGCAACAAAATTGTATCAAAATGACGTATATACGAAAGAATGGACTGCAGATGTGGTAAAGGTCACTGACGAGGGTATCTACCTGGATCAGACAGCCTTCTTCCCGGAAGGCGGCGGGCAAAGCTGCGATCTGGGAACCATGCAGATTCTCTCCGGCGATCAGCCGGGCGAACCGCTTCAGGTTATCGATGTGCAGGAAGACGGTGACGACGTGGTGCACAGGCTGGCCGCCTATGATGGGCTGCAGGAAGGCTGCCGCGTCAGCTGCGCCATTGACTGGCCGCGCCGGTTCGACAACATGCAGCGTCACTGCGGCGAACACATCCTCTCCGGAATCTTCTATCAGGAGTGCGGCGGCGTGAACCGCGGCTTCCACATGGGAGATGACTACATGACCATCGATATCAGCCTGGAGGATGATCCGACGAATCCGGACGCCGTCAGACCTGAGGCCATCGACTGGGATACGGCGCTCCACTGCGAACGCCTGGCCAACGAAGTGGTCTGGTCCAACGCGCCTGTACATGTGTTCCGTTTCGACAACCGGGAAGCCGCGGAGAAAATGCCGCTGCGCAAGAAACTGGCCTTCGACGAAGACATCTCCATCGTATGCGTCGGTTCTCCTGAGCACGCCGCAGACTGTGTGGCATGCTGCGGCACCCACCCTTCCACGGCAGGACAGGTAGGACTTATTAAATTATATAAGGTAGAAAAGTATAAAGACATGTTCCGCATCTACTTTGAAGCCGGAGCCCGCGCGCTGGCGGACTATGACATGAAGCACGACATGCTGACAGAGCTCTCGAACAGTTACTCCTCATCCATCGAGGACTTCCCTGATAAGGTCCGCGGGCTGGAGCAGCGGGTCGCCGACACCAAGGGCGAACTCATCAAACTGAAGCACGCTTTTACAGAGATCGAGTGCGCGGCGCTGGATGAGAAACTGGACGCAGCCGGCAGCGCGGTCGTCGTACACGAACTGGAGCACTTCTCCATGGACGACGCCTTCAATATGGCCAAGTCTTACATGGGCAAAGACAGGTGCAAAGGCAAACTGATTCTGCTGTACGCCAAGCCATCGACCTCATACATTCTCGTCAGCGACGGCAAGATCCACTGCGGCAGTCTGGTCAAAGAATACGCGAACTTCTATCAGGGCAAAGGCGGCGGAAACGACGTATCCGCGCGGGCCATTTTCACCGGCGACGAAAACGCATCGCTATTTGCCGATCTGTTGAGCAAACACCTTTCATAAACAAAACAAATCAAAAAGCCGCGAGCAGATGCCTGCGGCTTTTATCGTTTCATCCTTTATTTGATATAGAGGTCAACGGTTCTGCGCCCCCAGGATATCGCCTGTCCTCTCGTGTTGAAGAACAGGTCGATGCGGTTGCCTTTGATGGCGCCGCCCGTATCCTCCGCATGCACTTCGCCATAGCCCGGCACATAGCCGTAAGAGCCCATTGCCACCACGCGCCGGTCAACTGCCATTGTGCCGCGGTGCGGCTTCGTTCCCGTTGCGGTCCTGTGGCCTGTATGGGTGTAACCTGTGGCGACGACTCTGATCACCCTGCTGTATTTGACGCCGTTGTAGGACACGGCAGTGCCTTCCGCGACGATCTGGGTAACCGGTTCTTTAACCGTTGTTCTGGCAATCTCTTTCCGGCTCTGCTCGACGCCGCCAAGGGTGGTGACCTCATAGGTTACGCTGTCCTCCCCCTTGACCCCTTCGGTCGTGATCTCTGTCTCTCCCTCAAGCAGGTCTGATGTGTACTCGGTCTTTGTCTCGAAGTCCGTAGCTTCGGAAACCGTCTCCTTATAGACCTCGAACAGATCGATCTCGACGTTGGTTCCGTCTTTCAGCTGATTATTCATACCCGGCTTAACTACGTCTTTCTCATCCAGCGTTACGCCCCAGCCTGTAAGCATGTCGCTGACAGAGTTCTTGACAGTTTTGTACTGTGCGGTTTTGCCGTTGACTGTGACAGTAATATCTTTGACGCTGTATGAAATCATGGCAAACAGCCCGATGATGATCAGGTTGCATCCAATCGCCAGAGCCAGGACTCTGACAAACGATCTGTTTTCGTTAATCTTCTGCCTTAGCCAGTTCATAAACAGCCTCCGCATAGATCTGCGCAAGGCGCACCATATTGTCTGCGGAAATCTTCTCGTTCTTCATGTGTCCCAGTTCCGGCTCGCCCGGAAATCTGGCGCCAAAAGCGACTACATTGTCAAAGGTTCTGGCATAGGTTCCGCCGCCGATGACGAGCGGCTCGCTCTCAAAATCGCCCGTATGGGAGCGGTACGTTTTCATGAGCACCGACACGAGATGCGATTCCGCGTCGATATTGATCGGCAGCTGCTGCTTGCCCTTCACAATGCCGTAACCGTATCCATCCAGCACTTCCATGATGCCGGCATAAACCTGTTCGCCGGAGCAGCTGACCGGATACCGGATATTGACCGTCAGCTTCGCCGCATTTCTGTCCACGTCGATCATAGCCGCATTGAAGGTAAGCTTTCCGGAATCTTCATCCTCAAAGGCGCAGCCGATCCTCTCGCCGTGCAGATCGAAACCGATTCTGTCATTGTAAAAGCTCACGAAGTCCGACGTGCCGTCGTTGAGGAACGTAAGTCTGCCCAGAAAATCCATCAGGATCGAAATGGCATTTACACCCTGGTGCGGTTTTGCCGCATGTGCGGATTTGCCTCGTACACTGATCTCAAGACTTCTGCCGACGCCCCGGCTGCTGATATCCCAGTCATACTTTTCCCTGCAGCCCGCGACCGTCTCTCTGATCAGGTCGTATCCGCCGCCCGCCGTATCACTGATGACTGCTTTCGCAAAATCAGGTACCGCGTTATGCGCGGTCCCGCCCGTCAGGGACGTAAGTTCCAGGCCTTTGCCTCTGGACTTCGGGAACTTAGCGATGATATCAAAGGTCAGGATGCCCTTCTCCGCACGGATGACCGGAAAATCCCCGTCCGGGGTGAAACCCGCGTCCGGAAGATCCGGCGTGCGCTCCAGATAGTACTGCATACCCTTCCAACCGGTCTCCTCGTCCAGTCCCAGAATGAGACGAACGGTCTTCGCAGGCTCGAATCCACACTGCTTCAGCGCCTTCATGGCATAAAAAGACGCGATGACCGGTCCTTTGTCATCCATAGTTCCGCGGCCATGTACGTAGCCGTCTGCGATTTCACCGCCGTAAGGCTCGAAATCCCAGCCGTCTCCTTCCGGCACCACATCCAGATGTCCTACGATGCCAATCACGCCGTCCTCTGTTCCGTCGTAGTCAATGTGTCCGCCGTAGCCATCTGCGTCAAAGGTGCTGAAGCCCGCGTCTTCACCCATCTGCAGCATGAGACGGTAAGCTCTGTCAACCTCTTCGCCAAAAGGCTTCTCCTCCGACCCCTCACCTGCTACGCTGGGCACAGAGATAAGTTTGGACAGAGATGAGAGCATCTCTGTCCTGTTCTCGACGATTTTTCTGTTTACTGTTTCCAGAAATTCCATGTCTGTCGTCCGTTTCTGCTGCACGTTACTGTACAGCCTCCACGCCCTTGATCTCAGGATAGCTCTCCTGAAGAATTCTCTCGACGACGCCCTTGATGGTCATCTGGGCGCCCGGGCAACCTGCACAGTGTCCCTTGAGTCTTACTTTGACGATATTGTCTTCTGTATATTCTACGAACTCAATATCTCCGCCGTCTCTCTGCAGGAACGGTCTGATCTGATCCAGTGCGCTGTTAATTTTCTCTTCCATTTATTTTTCTCCCTTCTTTATTTAAGAGCCTCGACCGTGTAGATCGTTGCCATCTTATCCTTTTCCCATGTATTGATGTACGCCGTCTTGATCGGGTCGCCGTTGGAGTTGAAGTTGATCAGCCCCGTCGCCCCTTCAAAACTGTACTGCGCATCCGCCAGTATGGCGTTCACCTCTTCGCTCGTCGCATCGTCCGCCGCTTTGTCGATGGCGTCAACCGCTACAAAGTACGCGTCGTATCCCAGAGCCATCGATTCGGAAGGCTCACTGTCAGCACCGTACTCTTCTGCGTACGCCTTTAGGAAACTCCGCCTTTCCTTGGTGACCGCCTCGCCTTCGATGCCGCTGTTGTCAGCGGAGAAGAACTGCACAAAAGCCAGATTGCCGGAATGCACCTTGTCGTTGAGGAGTTTATGGAACTCTTCCGTGCCCCAATCGGAATCGCCCAGAAACGTGACATTCAGCCCCATCTCAGCCGCCTGGTTGATAATATTGGCCGCATCCGTATAGTTCCCCGACAGAATCACCTTGTCGACTTTTGTTTCCGCCAGCCTGGCAAGCACGTCGCTGAAATCCTTCTGTCCGGTCACATACTGTTCATAATAGGCGACAGAGTCGTCGTCTCCCGTCTCGGCTTTCATCCTGTCCGTGAAAGCGGTTGCTTCCGCCAGAGCCACGTCATTGTCCACAGGCAAAAGCACGCCGGCCACGTTTTCATTCTCTGATTCAAGTATATACCGCGCCAGCAGATCTCCCTGATTCGATGTGACGTAACAGACCCTATAATAGTACGGATTGTTCACCGTCACAAGCGGATTTGTGTTGGTGATCGCAATGGCAGGAATCTTCGCTTCCTTGATGTATGGCGACGCCGCCAGCGAGTACACGTTGCCGTAGCTTCCCAGGATGACCATCGGCTTCTTGTCCACCAGAGTCTTGGCCGCCGTCTCCGCTGCATCGATGTCCGACTTGTCGTCGGAGAACATGAGGGAGATGAGCTTACCATTGACGTTCGGGTGCACTTTATTCGCCAGCTGGATGCCTCTGATCTCATCCTCCGCAGCCTTTGAATCAGCACCAGTGACAGGCTCAAGCACGCCGATCAGAATCGTCGTGTCTTTGTCCTGCTTGTCGATGAACGCCGACTTGAAATTATCCCATGTGGTGCATCCGCACAGGGCCGTCATACATGCTACAAGCAACGCTATGAGAATTGTAGTCCTTAATTTCTTCACTGTTTTCACCTCATCGCACATACATAGTTATTATACATAGCAGACCCAAAAAGGTAAAGGACTGAAGTTTATGATATAATGACCCCATGATGAAGACATGTAAGAGGACAACAGCGATTCTGCTGAGCATAGTTGTTGCTTTTGCATTCGTGCTGACAGGCTGCGGCGATGGAAAAGACATGAGCGCCGATGTATCGCAGAGCGTGGCAGGCATTGAGTACTACCACTACGATACAGCGGAATTCAATCGTCTGTGTGACGAACTGGAAGAACTGGCAGCCGGTGACAACGCAGAAAAAGTAATCAGAAAATACGACAAGCTCTACGACGAATATGTGGAACTTGAGACTCTGTACGCCGTCATTTACGTTATGTACTCTACGGACGTGAAGAACGACTACTACTCGGACGAGCAGATCTACACCTTTGATAAACTCCAGCGGTGCAGCGACAGGCTCTGCGAAGTCTGCCGTAAGATTACCGAAGGACCGTGCGCGGAGCCATTCCGGGAGCACGTGGGCAAGGACGCATTTGATTCCTTCGCCGAATACCGGGTTCTGTCAAAGCGGGAGAAGAAGCTCCTGAAAGAAGAGAAGGAACTTGTAGACGAATACTATGATGTGATCGAGGCGGCGGAGGACGCGACTTACTCCTATAATGACGTAGACTGGAATCTCGAAATGATTTCCGGTGACAAAGGCAGCGAACTGGCCTATACGGACTATGAGGGCTATGTCGAGATCTACGATGGATTGCTCAAGATGGCCAACGACAAAGCGGGGCCGATCTACCTGAAGCTGGTGGATATCAGGACGGAGATTGCGAACCTGGCGGGCTACGACAGTTACGCGGATTACGCCGATGAAAAGGAGTACTGCAGAGACTATTCCAGAGATGACATCGGGCAGCTCTATAAGGACGTGCGCAAAGTTTCAAAGACGTACTTCGAAAACTATTACTCCAATTATTCGGACGAGGTGCCGCTCCCTAAAATGTCCGTTAAAAAGCTTCTGAACGACCTGCTAAAATACAGCAATCAGGTCGATGAGCTGGCAGGCCAGTCCGCCCAGCAGCTGGTCGACGAGAAGCTAATTACGATCGGCGACGAAAAAAACCGTCAGGACGGCGCCTTTACGACTTATGTCTACAATGCCAACTGCCCGTTCATCTCACAGTCGCTGGATGGGAAACGCGACTTCATTGTGCTGTCCCACGAGTTCGGCCATTTTGTCGAATACAATAATGAAAAGCAGAACAATATTCTAACAGACAGCGACAACATCGACCTGGCAGAGATCGCATCCAACGGTCTGGAAGGGCTCATGACCCACTTCTATGATGAGATTTACAAAGACCGCGCTGACCAGGCCAGAAAAGCCGCCGTCAGTGAACTCCTCGAGAACGTAATCGACGGCTGCGTTGAAGACGAATTCCAGCGCGGTGTCTATGATAATCCGGACATGACCCTGGACGAGATCAACAAACTCTACGCAGAGACCTACGCCAAGTACAACACCTGGGCAGAAGGTGATTCCGGGTATTCCTGGGTCTTCATTCCACACAACTTCGAGTCACCGATGTACTACATCAGTTACTCCGTCAGCGCCCTTGCGGCACTGCAGATCTGGAACCAGAGCAACACGAACTTCGACAAGGCCGTGGGAATGTGGGAAAAGTTCATCGAAGAAGGCACCTATAATCAGACCTACCTTGACGTCGTCGGCAAATGCGGACTGCTGAAGTTCACTGAAGAAGGCGCCGTCAACAAGATATGCAAACCAGCGCTTGACGCGACCAGCGTCGAAATGGATTTTGAATTATGAGTTTAAGAATCAACATCATACGGGGCCAGAACCAGATTGGAGGCTCCATCATAGAAGTGTACACCGACAGCACGCGCATCATCCTCGACGCGGGAGCGAATCTGGGCGAAAGCAAGCTGCGTACATTCGTGCCCGATGTGGACGGCCTGTTCGACGGAGCGCCTGCTTATGATGCGGTCTTCGTTTCCCATTATCACGATGACCACATGGGACTGCTCAAATACGTGGTCCCGGGGATTCCTATCTACATGGGCCGCGACGCATACAGCGTCGCCTGCGCTTTGAGAGAATACAAAGGCAAGACCCTCGGCTTCTCGCCGGTGTTCATGGAGGCGGGCGTGCCTGTTACTGTGGGGGACATTTCTCTCACGCCGGTACTCTGCGACCACTCAGCTTATGGAACCTTCATGTTCCTGATACGGGCCTGCGGTAAGACCGTTCTGTACTCGGCGGATTTCCGTTCGACGGGGCGCATGGATTTCAGCGCCCTGCTGGAGGAGTTGCCGGAAGTGGACGGGCTGCTTGTGGAGGGCACCACTCTGTCCCGCGGGCTGGATTTTCACGAGCCAAGCGAACAGGAACTCGAGGATTTTGCTGCTGAAACGCTAGAGGGGCATAAAGGTCCCGCCATCGTCTATCTCTCCGCCCAGAACGTCGATCGAATCGTCACGGCCTACAATGCAGCGCAGCGTTCGGGCAGACGTTTCATCATGGATGAACTGACCGCGCTGGTTGCGGAAGCAGCCGGACTTCAGCTCGACGGGTTCGTGCTGCGCGCTTCCCACTCCTTAGCGGACCTCGGCGAGGTCGTCGCGGCCAGCGCAGGAGGAACCGGCACATCCGACCACATCAGCCTGACAGGACACCGCCGCACTGCAAAAGCATACCCGGCCATTACGGCCCGCAAGGCCTTCGCGTCTCCTGATTTCATGCTTTGCCTGACGCCGCAGAGTCTGATCAATTTCCAGAAAGTCATTCAGCGGACGTCCTTCCGGGACGGCGTGCTCTTCATTGCACGCCGGGAAAATGCCATACTAAAACCGGCTACATCAGCCTTCATTTCATTCATGAAATCCATCGATGCTGAAGTGCCGGTTCTTCACACGAGCGGTCACGCCGACAGCGGTACCATTGACCGCCTGATTCGCGACGTACGTCCGTCCGTCCTCATTCCGGTTCACACGGAACTGGCCGAGTGGTTCTCCCGTTACGAGGACGAATGCCTGGTTGTCTATGACTGCCGGGATTATGAGATTTAAAGTTCCTGCCTGAGCCTCCTGACCAGCCGGTCTTTTGCGAGGTCTCCCAATTCAATGACTTCGATATTCAATTCCGCCGCTCTCATTCTCATGAGGGCGCGATTTCTGTTGGCAGGAGCCGAAGTGACGATAATGGCTCTGGAGCGTCTGCCCCCGAATCGGTCTCTCAGGACAGCAAGCTCATTCAGCGCTTCCGTCCGGATATCGCTGGTCTTGCAGCTGATGAACAGCGGCTCGATGCCCTGGACAGCCACAACATCAATTTCATTTGTAACGGCGTTCCGCTGGGTCGATCCGCCTTCCCAGTTTACGACAGCGCTGAGCACCACGTCATCGAAACACCCAGCTTCCAGGCAGGCGCTGAACACCTGCAGTTCCAGCACGGAACCGATATCGCGAAGCCAGAATCTGACCATTTCATCAGGGAATTCGAAACGGATTCTGTCCATATCGATCTGGAGATTTCTAATCAGCCCAACGCCAGCCAGCTCCCGCAGCATATCTTCGTCTGCCGTCACCCTGCCGTGGTCGACCTTGGCCGTCTTTGGTCCGTCCGCGTTCAGTATTCCAGGTTCCGATGAGGAAATGGCCTGATAATAACCGATCTGTCTGCGCCAGATCCTGCGATACTTGCGGAAGACCGCAAACAGGGCGTCGATCTGCGGCAGTCGGTTTTTCAGATCTTCATTGTCCTCTCTTCCCGGCAGCAGCGTCCCGCCGGCCATGAGAAAACAGGACCTTGCGTCAAGAATCACGTTGCACGGCAGACTTCTGGCGAATGGCGCGTTCTGAATCTCGAAAAAAGAGTTCTTCTTGTGGCTGTAGGTGAACACCGGCGTATCGCCGCAGGCCACCCCAGCTGCGAAGAGGGACGCGTCCGTTCCACCCGAAATATCGATGGCACAGTCCTCGTACTCCTCAAGAATCTTCCGCAGTTGTTTCTCAACTTTGGCCGCGTCAAGCAGACTCACCGGAACAGTGGTCACTTTTACTGGGCAGCCTCTGTAAGCGAAGTACTTATTCAGAGACTCCCTGAGCACCTTGTCCGAAACGACTTCCGGCGGGCACAGCATGATCGTCTCTTCTGGCCGGAACATCTCCGTGCCGAGCACATTTTCCAATGGTCTTTCGTCGTATAATTCAATCAGTGTTTTCATGGTATGATTTTATCACAAAACAAAAGAGACCGCCAATTCCCTGACGGTCTCTCATCGTCGTTTTGAATGCTTTTGCTTAGAAGTATCTCTTCAGCAGTCCTTCAAATGCCTTGCCGTGTCTTGCTTCGTCACGAGCCATTTCGTGAACTGTGTCATGGATTGCATCCAGTCCCAGTTCCTTCGCTCTCTTAGCCAGAGCCGTCTTGCCAGCTGTTGCACCGTTTTCTGCATCAACTCTCATCTCGAGGTTCTTCTTAGTTGAGTCTGTGACGACTTCGCCCAACAGCTCGGCGAACTTCGCTGCGTGCTCTGCTTCTTCGTAAGCAGCCTTCTCCCAGTAGAGGCCGATCTCAGGATAGCCTTCTCTGTGAGCGACTCTAGCCATTGCCAGATACATGCCTACCTCTGAGCATTCGCCGTTGAAGTTGTCTCTGAGGCCCTGTACGATCTCTTCGTCAACGCCCTGCGCTACGCCTACTACGTGCTCAGCAGCCCATTCTCTTTCGCCTTCTTCTACCTTGTTAAATTTCTCTGCCGGAACACCGCACTGAGGGCACTTTGCCGGTGGCGTATCGCCTTCATGAGTATATCCGCATACTGAACATGTCCACTTCATTTTATTATCCTCCTAATAAAAATGTTTTTAACTGCCTCTGATTATACCACAACAAATATCTTCGTATGGATTATTTTTAACCCCTTTTGTTGTTGTCTAAATTATACTATTTTAGTCCAGTTTAGTCAATCCTTTTTTATCCTTCTACGCAGTCAGTTTTTACAAATACTGATCCGCATACGACAGCACTTCTTCTATGATCCGCATGGCTGCCCAGCTAGTAATGTCGTTCACGTCGAGGGGCGGCGCCACTTCAACGATGTCCATGTCGCGCACCGGCAGTTTCTTCAGGATGAACCTGACGAGATTGATCAGTTCTCTGGATGTAATCCCGCCGGAGACGGGTGTCCCTGTTCCCGGTGCAAAGGAAGGATCGAGCACGTCGATATCAAGGGTAAAATAAATGTGATCATAATCTTTGAACTTTTCCTCAATGATTCCCGCACACTTCTTCCAGCCGAATTCATCCACATCCGTTGCCGAAATGACAGTGATGTCTTTTTCTCTTTGGATAATCTCTACTTCTTCCGGCTCTGCTGCGCGGATGCCGAGAAACAGTAGATCCTCCGGTTCAATGATGTCATCGAGGGCGCGCTTCTCTGTATTTGCATGAGACCATATATGCCCGTCGTAGCAATCACAGAGATCGAAGTGCGCATCGAAATGAATGACGCCAATTTTTTCCCCTTGTCTTGCCTTTGCAAATGCTTTGTGGAGTGGAATCGTCACGGAGTGATCTCCACCGATGAACAGGTTGAATTTTCCATAGCGCATCACATCAAGAGCCTCCGCTTCAACGCGGGTGAAGCTCTCCTCCCATGTCCCGCTCATGTCCACGTCGCCGAAGTCATAGACTACTGGCTGTGTGTCCAGAACATGCCAGTCATCTGTTGCACAAGGCATATACACTTCTCCAAATTCGCGAATCTTCGCAGGGCCCTCTGCCGCTCCTGCTTCCTGACTCGTTCCACCATCAAAAGGGATGCCCAATATGAGCACCCTTGATTCTTCTGGAGTATTCGCGTTGATATCAAGCCACTTTTTCATCCAGCATCCTTTCTACCAATGATATCTCCTTCATTCTTACTTTGTTTTAGCCTTCTTGGTCCCGCTCCACTTAGAATAGTAAGTTCCCGACCCTGTGGTTTTGTAGGATCTGTACTGCACATAGTACGTGGTCTTTTTCTTCAGCCCCTTGACGGTTTTGCTGGTTTTCGCGATGCCTTTCACGCTGGCATATTTGGCGTTCGCGAAATTCGAACTGGTCGATACTCTCACCTGATACCCGGTAATGACATTCTTGTAGGTCTTTTTCTTCTGGTTTTTGCTCATGGCTTTCCAGCGTACTGTCAGTTTGCCTTTCCCCCGTTTCGGCGCCTTGATGCCCTTCACCAAAGGCGGATTGATATTGAATGAAAGTGTCTTTGTTCCCGTATAACCGTTTATGCCTGTGACAGTTACCTTGTACGTCCCAACATTCGCCCGCCCTGCGGCGTATGTGGTCCTGTAATAGTTTGCTGCTATCGCTTTGTTGGCCTTTTTCACTGTGACCGAAGGCGTCTTCACCCCACCATTATAGGTGAATGATGTTCCGGACAAGGATATGTCATACATTGAAATATCCCCCGCCATGTAATCGTAAGCCCTTTTGAGATTCATAAGTCCATACCCGAAATATGGATCGAACCCTTTCGCCCCCTTATCGGTGGACGTTGCTGCGATGATCTTCATGAATCCGGCATAGTTTATGGTAGGATCCAGTTGTTTGATCATGACCGCCATGGCAGAGACCTGCGGGGCAGAGAAGGACGTTCCCATGACCAGATAATAAGCGCTGTTGTTCCAAGGAACGCAGATGTCATTGCCAGGAGCAGAGACAGCAACAAACTGATTGTAGTTTGAGAAGTCAGAGTGCGTTCCATCACTTTCGATGGAAGCTACACTCACGACCGTATCGTATGAGGCCGGATATTCGGCTCTGCTGTTATAATCATTCCCTGCCGCTGCCACAATGATTGTCCCTCGGGCGGCAGCTCTCTGACAGGCCGCTTTTAGCGAACTGCTATCTGAGGTGATCCCCGCACTTATATTTATTACATCAGCACCGTAATCCGATGCGTGATCAATTCCCCGTACTACATCTGCTACGCTGCCTGTTTTTCCATCCAAAACTTTAATAGGCATAACCGTAGCCTCCGGCATTATGCCTGTCATGCCTTTTTGATTGTTTGCAGTTGCTGCAATGATTCCCGTTACTGCAGTTCCATGCCCGTAATCGTCGGTTATATCAATCGGATTATACGTTTCCTCTGACTCCTTAATTGCATTGAATGGCTCCGTGAAATCTGTGGCTTCAAAGTCAGGATGATCCATCTCTACGCCCGAATCAAGCACGGCCACGGTTACGCCATTGCCGAGCATCTCTTTCTCCCAAATATAAGGAGCGTTTATCATCTCTAAATACCAACCATAGCGAGCATAATAAGGATCGTCTGTCCCCATTGCCCTTGCGATGTAATTCGGCTCGATGTATTCGATCTGTTCCGCCGAAACGACTTCTGCAATGGTCTCGATGGAGTCGGCCGTGTAGAGTTCTTTTTTAATAGCTTCCTCTACTTCCTGCCCTTCGCTTTCATCCAAATCCTCGATGGCGTTTTCCATCTCCTTGACTTCTTTTTTCGTGACATCATCTGCAAGTTTATATATGAATCCATCGTATTCTTTCTTGTCAATGCTGTCTAAGTCAACCGTGAGAGCTTCGCTCATCTCTTCGATAACTTCTTCTGTTGAAGCCTCAACTGGTTCTTCATTTTCTGTTCCCGTTGTCGCTTCAACGGATGTGTCTGCATCTGTTTTCGGCGCAACGCCCTCTTCCTCTGCACCAGCTGGTTCCACATCCGGCGTAGCTGCTTCATCCGATGTTCCGGCCGTGTCTGTGACAACTGCATCGTCCGCCGAATCCGTTTCCACCGCAAAGATTTCCGCCGGCATATACATCATACCAAACACAAAAACGACTGCCACCAAAATGGCTGTCAGTCGTTTCGCTATGTGCATGTTTTCCCCCTGAACAATTTTCCTTATCATAACCCTTTTGATCTATGTTCCGCTTACACTGATTTCTAAAAACTCCAACTCATATTGTACTGATATTGTACACCAGAACTCGTCCCGCATTATGAAAATTTTTTGAATTATTAATAATTATTTAGATGCCGGCTTCTTTCATTTTGCGCTGCGCCGCCTGGATCACGTGCTTCATGAGCACGGCTGTGGTCACGCTGCCGACGCCGCCCGGGACAGGCGTGATGGCTGCAGCGTCACGTTCGGCTTCTTCGAAGTTGACATCGCCGCAGAGATTGCCCGCTTCATCTACATTGATACCGACATCAATGATTGTCTGTCCGCTGCCCAGAATCTCCGATCCGATCATCTTCGCACGGCCCAGTGCCGAAACGACAACGTCCGCACCTGCGCCGGCTGCTCTGAAGTCATCGATGGCCGTTCTGCTGTGGCATACCGTGATGGTCGCATGGCGTCCCATGAGCATCATGGCAACCGGTTTGCCGATGACCAGGCTCCGGCCGAAGATTGTAACTTTACTGCCTTTGAGCTGGATGTCATAGTGATCCAGAATCTCCATGACCGCCTCTGCCGTGCATGGCGGATAACCGATTTCCGTATCCATGAACACGCCCGCCATGGAGCCGGATGTGATGCCGTCCATATCTTTTGCCGGCGCCAGTGTTTCGCAGACCGCTTTCTCATCAATGTGCTCAGGCAAAGGCCGGAACATGAGCACGCCGTGAATACTGTCGTCCTCGTTGATCTTTCTGATCTCTTTAATCAGCGCCTTCTCCGTCATGGCCTCAGGAAAGACGAACTGTTTCACCTCCACGCCCGTCTTTTCGGCTCTCTTGAGTGCACCCTTCTCATAGGAAAGGTCTCCCGGTTTCTCGCCGAGGCGGATAATGGCAAGGGTTGGCGTGACGCCATTGCTTTTCAGTTCCTCTACTGCCTGCGCATTTCTTCTTGTAATCGCTCCCGCAACGGGTGCGCCTTTGAGTAATTCTGCCATTACTGATTCTCCTCAATGATGTACATCTATCTTCATTATGTATTCTTCAGAAATGTCATTCTGTGGATCGGACATGTTCCGTGCTCGCGGATTCCTTCGTAGTGGGCGGCCGTTCCGTAGCCTTTGTTCTTTTCAAACGCGTACCACGGATATTGCTTCGCGTAGTCCACCATCATCCGGTCTCTTGTAACCTTGGCGATGATGGATGCGGCCGCAATGGCCAGCACATTGGCGTCGCCTTTGATGACAGCATGCTGCGGAACATCGAGTCCCTCAATGGTCACCGCATCGACAAGAACGAAATCAATGGCTGCTTTTTTACCGCCTTGTTCTGCCAGTTGCCCCGCCAGGTACCAGTTGCACTCCGCGACCGACTGCTTCATGGCTTTTTTTGTCGCCTGCAGAATGTTGATCTCATCGATGACATGGTGGTCGCACATGCCGATGCCGTAGGCCAGACAATGCTCGAGGATTTGATCGTACAGTTCTTCTCTCCGCTTCTCGCTGAGTTTCTTCGAATCGTCTACGCCAAGCACATCAAAATCTTCCGGCAATACAACAGCCGCAGTAACGACCGGTCCTGCCAGAGGACCGCGTCCCACTTCGTCCACGCCGGCGATATACCGATGGCCCGCCTTGCGGAGCTCCTGCTCCGTTTGCTTCATCTCGGCGAGCCGCTGCTTTTGCTTTTCGATTCGTTCCTGTTTTGTCATCTCACGCCTCCGGCCACTCGAGAGTGATCCGGCCGATCTTCGCCGCCCGGAATTCATCGAGCAAAAGTCTTCCCATCCGTTCGTAATCGATGCGTTTGCCCGGCAGGATGCATCCCCGCTTCAGCGCCATCTCGTGCATGTTCGCCAGGGCCGCGTCTGTCTCTGTCTCGATTGGATACCCCGTCTCCGGAGACTCATCGCCTTCTCCGAGCAATGCATCGAGTTTATACCGCTCGCGCAAAAGCTCCGGATACCGCTGCGTCAGCACTTTGATCAGTTCCATTGCCAGGGTCGGCACGTCCAGGATCTCATCCTTGATGGATCCGCAAAAAGCCAGATTCATCCCCACGTTCGGGTCCTCGAACTTCGGCCAGAGAATGCCCGGTGTGTCGAGGAGCTGCATGCCGTTTTCCAGGGTCAGCCACTGTTTCCCCTTGGTTACGCCCGGACGGTCGCCCGTCTTGGCGCTTTTGTGTCCCGTCATCCTGTTGATCAGCGACGATTTGCCGCAGTTCGGTACGCCGACGATCATGAGGCGGCAGGGCTTGATGGCACTGCTGCCCGTTCTGGCGTCCGCGATTTTTTCGAGCATGCTAAAAATCTGCGGTTTGCCTTCGCCTGTCATGGAATTCATGATGACCGCCTGACTGCGTGCTGCCTTTGCATCTCCGTCTGAAGTCAGTTTCTGCTTCCAGAGACGGTTGGCTTCTTCATCTGCCAGATCGCTCTTGTTGATGGCGACGATCCGCGGTTTTGCGCTTACCAGCTCGTCGATGATGGGATTTCTGCTGGACACAGGAATACGGGCATCGATGACTTCGATGACCGCATCGACCATTTTTAAGTTGTTCTGGATCAGTTCCCGGGTTTTCTTCATGTGACCGGGATACCAGTTGATATTCTGTGTCATTGGCCGCTCCTTCACCGCAATTATACCATAAAAACAGAGCCGAGATATCGGCCCTGCTTCTTCTCATATTCGTCCGGTTTACTTCTCCTTGCGAGTCTTGATCTTCGCTGACTTACCGGTTCTCTGACGCATATAGTGCAGTCTTGCTCTTCTGACTCTGCCGCGTCTGACTACTTCGATCTTTTCAACAAGCGGTGAGTGGATCGGGAATGTCTTCTCGACGCCAACGCCGGAAGCAATTCTTCTGACTGTGAATGTCTCGCCGATTCCGCCGCCCTGTTTCTTCAGAACAAAGCCTTCGAATATCTGAATTCTTTCTCTGTTACCTTCTTTGATTTTAACGTGTACCTTAACGGTATCTCCAACGTTAAATGCAGGGATGTCAGATTTCATATATTCATTCGTTACTGAGCTCAATACGTCCATTGCTCTTCCTCCTTCCCTTCGGCATGTTCTTGGTGCCTTGTGCAGATCGGCTGTCTGCGGCGCAAACCAGAGGACCACCCGTAAAATACAAAAATAATGATCGCGTTTTCACACGCGCTCGTACATTATACATGAGGGTTTTCGCAGGTGCAAGTACTTTTTTCAGGCGCCGCCGGCCTTACAGGAATGCGTACTTGAGGATGAACAGCACCGCCAGCACATACATGATCACTGTAATCCGGTCACGCTTACCGCAGACCAGATTGATCACTACGTAGGAGATGACGCCGAAGGAGATGCCTTCGGAAATGCTGTAGAACAGCGGCATGGTGATGATGCACAGATACGCCGGGATCGTGTCTGTCATCGCCTCGGTCGAGAATTTGATCTCCCGGATCCCTTCGAACATAAGGAAGCCTACCATGATAAGCGCCGGCGCCGTCGCGAAGGACGGAATCGCAGTGAACAGCGGCGAGAACAGGCAGGACAGCAGGAACAGGCAACCCGTCGTGACTGCGGTCAGTCCTGTGCGTCCTCCGACTGCGATACCCGCAGTGGATTCCACGTAGGTTCCCGTCGTGGAGGTTCCCAGAATTGCGCCGCATGTGGTGGCGATGGCGTCGGACAGGAGCGCCGGACGAATGGCCGGGAGACGGCCGTTCTCGTCGAGCATTTTTGCTTTTGCACTGACGCCGATCAGGGTGCCGATGGTGTCGAACATGTCTACGAAGAGGAATGAGAACATGACGACAATGAAATTGAAGATGCCTACACCGCGGAAGTCCGTATGGAAGCACTCTCCGAACGTGTCGCCGATGGCCGAAAAATCAAGGCTGATGATGGCCGAAGGAAACAGACTGTATACGCCTGCGTCTGGATTCGGCACATAAAGTCCAACCAGCTGGCAGATCATGCCGGCAACCCAGGTAACAATGATGCCGAACAGAATGGAGGCCTTGACTTTATTGATATAGAGAACCGCTGTGACGCACAGGCCGAAGAGCGCCAGCAATGCGCAGATTCCGTGGGTACCAAAATCGTCCCGAAAACTCGTAATGGTAACGAGCGTGGTCGACGCGTCGACAGAAAGACCTGCATTCTGCAGCCCGATGAATGCGATGAACAGGCCGATGCCGACGGAAACGCCGTTTTTCAGCGACATCGGAATGGCGTTGAAGATGGCTTCCCGCACATTTGTCAGAGACAACAGAACGAAAATCAGTCCCTCGCAGAATACCGCCATCAGTGCCACGTGCCAGGAAATGCCCATGCTCTGCACCACTGTGTACGCAAGGAACGCATTCAGACCCATGCCCGCTGACAGGGCAAAGGGCAGGTTCGCCATGAACCCCATGCAAAAGCAACCAATCGTCGATGCCAGACATGTGGCGATCAGCACTGCGTGCGGGTTCATGCCGGCGTCGCCCAGAATATTCGGGTTGACCGCGATGATGTACGCCATGGTCATGAATGTTGTGATGCCGGCGACGACCTCCCGCTTCACCGTCGTGTTGTTTTCTTTGAGCCTGAAAAGTTTATCCATTGCTGCCTCCGATTCATACAAAAATATTATAGCACAAATGAATGCGTCTTGACGGTGGACTGGCCGGCAGATATGTATTATAATGAAGCAACCAAAACAAAAGCAATATCATCAGGAGGGTAAAAGAATGGCAGAGATTACTTTAACAAACGATAACTTCCAGGCGGAAGTCCTCGCATCGGACATTCCTGTGCTGGTGGATTTCTGGGCGACCTGGTGTGGTCCATGCAAAATGGTAGGACCTATCGTAGCAGAGATCGCCGACGAATATGAAGGCAAGATCAAGGTAGGTAAGGTCAATGTCGATGAGCAGCCGGCGCTCGCCATGCAGTATCAGGTGACCGCCATCCCGACACTGTTCGTCTTCAAGAACGGAGAGGTCGCTGACAAAATCGTCGGTTTTGCGCAGAAGGAAGAAATCGTCAAACTGTTTTAAGAGCAATCGATGAAAGAACATGAAAAAAGCTGCAGCACATGCTGCAGCTTTTTGTTTGCCATAATAATGTCTACCGAATAAGGATGTATCCTTCATCGATATAACTGATGAGTTCATCAATGTCTGTCAGCTTGAATCGCTGGTCCGTTTCAAACCACTTGCGGTCCTGCGCGTCCGCTACGATCGCCCTGCCGTCCTCATCCATTCCGATCAGGAGCAGCCGCTGGCTCTCCCCTCTCCACGGTCCGCTGTTCGCATCGATGGAAAGTATGACCGGCATGCCGTTAGCCAGATTGCCTTTGATGTCCACATAAACAGATTCTTCGTCGTTGGCTCGGTCACAGATAACGTCCAGCCTGTTCAGGGCTTTGGTCCAGGCTTTCAGGCTGCCGAGCTTCGCTTTTTTGTTTTTGCTTCCGGTCAACATTTTCCGTACAGCCGCAGGATCTACTGTGTCCCCCTTGCCGCTTTCAATGCCGAGTCCCGAGAGCAGGCTCGCCATAAGGCATTCGTCAGTGGTATATCTGCTACCATCGGACCTGTTGATTATGTATTCGTGAACGACGCCAAAACCATCGGTCACCTTGGCGGTGGCCGTCTTCTTATTGCTCTTCACCGGCAGAATCGACTCGACGCCGTCGGACAGTTTGTAGGAGACAGTGTCGCCTTCCGAAGAAGCAATCTCCTTCGGCGCATTGGTTACCGTGTAATCCTTCTCGTAGAGATAGTTGCCGTCAAACCGGCACCGGATTCCCGGAATCCGTATGTTGGAACTGTATTGCCATATATAATATTCGCCATCGTATCCTGTTGCCGAGAGATCCCTCGTATACTGGGCAAGCCAGATGGTGTATTTATCCTCAAGTTTATCCGCATCCAGATAAGTGTTGAACAGGCCTCTGCTGGCGTAGAGCATCGGCTCGTATCCTGCGTCCGCGATGATGTCACAGAAGGTCTCGCACAGAGCGGTGCAGTTGTCCTCTCCCAGTTCTCTGACCTTTCTCCAATTCAGTCTTCCGCTGCTGTTCGTCTCGAAGTCCAAGGCGACTGGCAGTGTAATCTGATCCCGGTACGGCTCGATGATCTTCATGAAGAATTCCGCTTCTCTGATCATCTCCTTCTTGGTGAGCCCCGTCGTGAAATAGTACACGCCAACATCGAGGCCGTGTTTTCTCGCCCTCTTGAGGTTCTGCTTGAACCGCTCATCTTTCTTGAGCCTGTTCGTATTAAGTTTGCTGTAGCCCGCTCTGATAATAACGCTGTCCACGCCTGCGTCTACGATGGCATCCCAGTCATCGTTATCCAGATCACCGTTCCATGATGAAATATCCAGACAGTTGTGCTGGATGTATCCATCCTCATACCTTTCCGGCGTCTCCGCATCGCCCACAGAGGTTCTGTAGACGGCAAAGGCATCATGAGGAATCAGTGAAACAATCAGCGCCAGAACCGCGATCGAAGCGATGGCAATTGCTTTTGCTCTGCGCATACTCATATCTCGATGCTGACAATCCTCCTTATTCTACAGTAGTATATCTCATACCCCTACGTCGCGCCCCTTAAAATTCTTTAATAAAAACCTTGATTTTCTAACGATTCTGGGTTACTATTTACGTGTGGTTATCCCCTGATAACCTCATTAATCTCTAATCCCAATACCCCTTTTAACAAAAGAAACCCTCGGGTTTCTTTTGTTTTTTTGTGTGCTCCGCATTGGTTTACCATAAAATGTGGTATACTCTAAACGGAGGGACGAGATGAAAAGAAATATGAAAATCAAACAGTACGTTATGGCCTACCGGGCCGATGAGAAAGAAATCGCGAGACTTCTTCCTCCGGGCTTCGAATCACTGCGCCCGGTTCTGCGGATCAACGTGGAATGTTTCGACGGTGACGACGACTGGGGCTATATAGAATTCAACACGCCTGTCGCTGCCGAAGGGAAACGCGGCTGGCTCAACATATCGTCCTGGCTCGAAAAGCCGGACTACATGCATCTGGAATTCACACCGACGGGAAAGAGGGGCGGTTGTCCTTATGAGGAGGACAACGACGGCTGCTTCTACTGGGATTACAACACTGGGCAATACGGTTTTCTGGAGGCGGAAGTAATCAACGCTGATAAAGAATACGCGGACTGCTCTCTGGAATGGGAACTCCCGCCGGCAAACGCGTTCTTTGATGATGACGAGCGCATCCGCAGTTTTATCAAGCTCCCGGTGCTCGAGATTCTCGGTGCTTATGTCGTAGAATTCGAGCGTGAGTTTGAGGAGCCGGACGATGTGATTGGAGACGGTGCGGAACTGTAATGAAGCACATTATCGAAGAGTGGCATCAGAATATCTGCGATTCCGCTCTGTGGGAGTTCTACTTCGGCGGAATGCGCGCAGGTTCCCTGGATATCGAGACGACGGGACTGGATCCATCAAAGAACAAATTCATCCTCGGCGGTGTATATGACGCGCAGACGAACCAGCTCCATCAGGTTCTTGCAGAGAGTCGTGCCGAAGAAGCGGACGCACTGGCGGAATACATGGACACACTGGCGGATCTGGACGTTGTTGTCACCTACAACGGACGACATTTCGATATTCCCTTTATTGATACGCGGCTGAAAAAACATCCGGAAGTATCCACCCTTTCCTGCAGTTTTCTGTACGACCTGGACCTCTATCGGGTGCTGAGCGGACACTCGCCGATCCGGAAGTTCGTGCCGAACATGAAACAGAAAACCCTTGAGAATTACATGGGACTATGGGAGACGAGAGCAGACGAAATCTCCGGTGCCGAAAGTGTCGACCTGTACAATCAGTACGAAGCGACTGCCGACCGGTCAGCCGAGGCGAAGATCCTGTTGCACAATAACGACGACGTGCGGCAGCTCACGCGTCTGACAAAAGCCATCACCAAGAGCGACTTCCACAGGGCCATGTTCCGGATTGGATTCCCGGTGAAGTACGGGCCTGCTATGCTGACCGTGAACAACATCCGTCTGCAGAAGGACAGGCTGGAATTCAACGGCACCCAGAACAGACTGCCTTTCCGGTACTTGGGATTTGAATGGAGCGGCTGGCCTGTATCGAGTCGTTTTACAGGAGAAAACTTCGAGGTCTCTGTTCCGGTCATCCGGCGGAAAGGCATCACTGTCATCGATCTGGAAGCGGCCGGGCTGGCGGACATGAATGCACCGGGACCTTCCGGCATCCGCTTCGAAGATTATCCAGGATGCGCCAGCGGCTTCCTCGTAATCGAAGACGCAGACGGCATCAGATATCGTGAAGCCAACCATTTTATAAAAGAATTCGCAAAGAAATTCATGGAGGAAAACATATGAAAATCGGTTTTATCGGAATCGGCAACATGGGCGGTTCCATCCTCAAGGGCTACGCCAACTCTCCTGCCAGCGCAGGCAACGAGATTCTGGTGCACGACAGGATGACAGAAAACAATCATGCAATGGCGGAAGCCATTGCCCAGAGCGGATACACGAACAAAAGCCTCGTTATCTGCAATGACAACAAGGAACTGGCCGAAGCGTCCGACATCATTATCATCGGCGTCAAGCCGAACATCGTAGGCAGCGTCCTCAAGGAAATCGCGCCGGCCACGGGCAAAATCATCGTCTCTATGGCCGCCGGCGTATCCATCAGCAAGCTGGAGGCAGCATTGAACGAAGCTGTGCCCGGCAGCGGCAAGGACGCGAAACTGATTCGCATCATGCCGAATACACCGGCCCGCGTTGGCGCAGCCATGACCGCTATGTGCAGGAACTTCAATGTCAGTGATGAGGATTTCGCATTGGCAAAGACGATCTTCGATTCCGTCGGTATGGCTGAGGGTGTTCCGGAAGACCTGATCGACTGTGTCATCGGCGTCAGCGGCTCAAGCCCTGCGTATACGTACATGTACCTCGAAGCCCTCGTAAAAGCGGCGGTCGCCAACGGCATGGAGAAGGAACAGGCGAGAATCTTCGCCTGCCAGGCTGTCATCGGCGCTGCCAAGATGGCGCTCGAGAGCAACGAATCTCTTGAACAGCTGCGCATCAACGTCTGCTCGCCGGGCGGAACGACCATAGAAGCAGTGAAAAAACTGCAGGAAAACGGATTTATGGATGACGTTATCGAAGCCTTCCAGGCTGCGGTAGACAGATCAAAGGAGATGACAGCGGAGTGATTTTCGAAGAAGAACTGATTGAAAGCGAAAGATTATATGAAGGCAGGATCCTGAATCTGCGGCGCGACAAGGTAACAGTTCCGTCAGGAACAGCATACAGGGAAATCGTTGAGCATAACGGCGCTGTCGCGATCGTCGCGCTCACGGAAGACAACAACATCATCATGGAGCGTCAGTACCGGTACGCCTGCGGACGCGCTGTGCTGGAAGTTCCGGCTGGCAAAATCGACAAAGGCGAGACGGATCCAGTGGCTGCAGCCGTCCGGGAGCTCAAGGAAGAGACCGGTCTCACGGCGTCGGAAATCATCCACCTGGGCGATGTCAATCCAAGCTGCGCATACTCAGAGGAAGTCATTCACATCTATCTGATGCGCGGACTCACCAGGGGTGAACAGGCGCTTGATGATGATGAAGTGATTGAATTGATGGAGATGCCATTTGAAGAAGTTTACGAAATGGGAGTGCGCGGAGAAATTGTGGATTCCAAGACTCTGGCAGCGCTCCTGATGACGAAGGGCAGGTTGTAAATGTATATCGAACAGTTTATTGAGTATCTGAAAAACGAGAAGAAGATGGCGCCGAATTCACTCGACGCTTACGGAAGAGATATCCGGGATTTCGAGAGCTTCGTTCTGTCCCGGGGAACCGGCAGTGTACTTGAGGCTACGAGCACAGACGTTGTCGCATATCTGAACAAACTGAAGGCAGCGGGCAGATCCCCTTCCACGGTAAACCGGAAACTGGCCTCCGTAAGAGCCTTCTACAACTACCTGCTGGATGAAAAACTCGTCACAGAAAGCCCGGCCAGAGGAATCAAAACGCCTCGCATTGAAAAGAAAGAGCTGGAATTCCTGTCAATCAAAGAAATCGACCAGCTTCTCGACAGTCCGGACGACAGTCTCAAAGGCCGCCGCGACCGTGCGATTCTGGAGGTTCTCTACGCCACTGGCATCAAGGTCAGCGAACTGATCGACGCCAACGTCGAGGATGTGAACTTCCGCATGGGTTTCATCACCTGTTACGGTGAAAGCAGCAAGACACGCATCATCCCGATGGGACGCCCTGCACGTGCTGCGCTTGAGGACTACGTTTACGAGGTGAGAGACCAGCTGCTGGCGGACAACAAGGACGAGAAAGCACTCTTCGTGAACTACTACGGCAAGCGTCTGACACGTCAGGGACTGTGGAAAGTTCTGAAGGAATGCGGAGAGAAGTCCGGTATCAAGCACAAGCTGACGCCGAACATTATCCGAAACTCCTTCGCGGTTCATATGCTGCAGAATGGCGCAGATCTCAAATCCCTGCAGGAGCTCATGGGACATGAGGATATCATGGCCACACAGGTCTATCTGGCTGCGACAAAAAACCACATCAAGGACGTCTATGACAAGGCTCATCCAAGGGCGAAATAAGGGCAAGCCGGCTTCGTAAACCAGAGGTCGGCTTTCACACTTTAAAGCGGCTGCAAAATGGCTCAATAGAGCGGTAAAGTGCCGCTTTTTTTAATGTATTTAAAGGCCCGTATGCGTTGACATATTATTAACATTTAATGTATAATCTTTGAGGATTAGGGTGTTTGGTGGTGTATAGGACACCCTTTTCGGAATTATCAACGTTACTATTATTTGGTAAGGAGGATTTTGTTATGGGTAGAAAAGTACCTATGTGGCAGTGCATCCTTGCTATCGTCGCAATGGTAGTGTTCCTGTTCTGGAACGTTATGTTCGACGATGGAGGGGAAGCACATGTCGGCCTGATTCTGGCTGCTTGCGTATCCGGTATCATCGGCGCGGCGAACGGCTGGAAATGGTCTTACATGGAGCAGGGCATCCTGGCTGCGATCAACAGATCCATGCAGGCTATGCTGATCCTGGCAGTTGTAGGTGCCATGATCGCTTCATGGAAGTGCGGCGGCGTTATTCCGTCCATGATGTATTATGGAATCAAAGTTATCGCTCCGAGCATCTTCCTGTTCACAGCTTGCCTGCTGTGCAGCATCGTATCCCTGGCGACAGGTTCATCCTGGTCAACAGCTGGATCCATGGGCGTTGCTTTGATCGGTATCGGCGCGGCTCTGGGATTCCCATCCTACATGACAGCCGGCGCAATCGTATCCGGCGCATACTTCGGCGACAAGATGTCACCGCTGTCCGATACGACAAACCTGGCTCCGGCAGTTGCTGGTTCCACACTGTTTGACCACATCAAGCACATGGTTTACACGGTAGGTCCGTCACTGATCATTGCATTCATCGTTTATCTGATTCTCGGCTTCACCCACAAGGGCGGCGCTGCAGACGAATCAACGATCCAGATGTACCTTGACTTCATCACCATGAACTACAAGGTTGGCGTTCTGTATCTGATTCCGCCTGTATTCGTAATCGT
>JAILDT010000087.1 GCA_024689085.1 Clostridia bacterium
ACTGCCGCACAGCCTTTCTCGATGACCTGCGGAATGTATTTATGACCGTCCTGGTTCTCTCCGACAATGGCCACGAACATGTCGCCGGAACATACTTCCCGGGAGTCATGCCGGATGCCTGTGATAAACCCGGTGCTCCCCATTGTGATCAGCTCGCCGCCGGATGCTTTTGCAATCTGTTCTATTGCTGTCTTCCTCATGGTTTATTACTGGCCTCCCTCTCTGTAGAGGAACACCTTGGTTCCCTTCTTGACGGTGCTCCCTGCTGCCGGATACTGCTTGACCACAACGAAATCGTCTTCGTCATTCTTGTTCATGTCGTATCCCAGTTCCGCGCCTGCCAGGATTCCGATGGCGTCTTCTGCCGACTGTCCCACAACGTCAGGCACAGCGACCTTCTCGCCTTCGTTCTTGTTTTCTTCGTTGTCAGGCTTGATGTTCAGATACTTCAGCGACTTCCCAAGAATCTCGCTGACGGCCGGACCTGCGGTCACGCTGCCGAAATGGACGCCCTTCGGGCTGTCCGCAATAACGAGAACCGTCAGCTTCGGATCGGACATTGGCGCCATGCCAAGGCAGGAGGAATATGTGTAATCGCTGTATCCGCCTTTGACTGCTTTGTTGGCAGTACCTGTCTTACCGCCGACTTTGTATCCTTTGACCGAGGCCGTTCCGCCGCCGCCTTCCGCAACGACATATTCCATAATATCGCACATGTTATCTGCCGTTTCTTTGGAGACAGTCTTTCTGACGACTTCCGGTTTGATTTCTATGATTTCTCCTGTCTTCTTGTCTGTGATCGATTTGACGAGATGCGGCTTCATGAGCTTACCATCGTTGCCCAGTGAAGAAATCGCTGTGACGAGCTGTATCGGCGTCACTGCGACACCCTGCCCGAATCCGATGGTAGCCAGCCCGACAGAACCTGCTGCTTCTTTATCCTGGAGCAGCGCAGTTCCCTCAGCCGGGAAATCGATTCCTGTCGTTCCCGTGATGCCGAAGGTGTCAAGATGTTCGTAGTATTTGTCAATTCCTGTATCGAGCGCCAGCCCCATCATGACCGGGTTGCAGGAGTTTCCTACAGCCTCCGTCAGCGTCTCCGCTCCATGTCCGCCTTCGTTCCAGCAGTGGATTGTCTCCCCTGCTACGACACGGTAGCCGTTGCAATTATAGTTGCTCTTCATGGTCGCAACGCCTTCTTCCAGAGCGATGGACGTGGTGAGCAGTTTGAAAACAGAACCCGGCTCATAGACGTCGCAGATGATTGGATTTCTCCACATTCTGCTCAGATAGTCGGACTGTTCCTGCTGCGACATGTTCCTGAATTTTTCTTTCTCGCTCTCGGCTGCAGGAAGATATGGATTGTTCGGATCAAAGGTCGGTGTCTGGGCCATGGCCAGAATGTTTCCGGTCTCGACCTCCATGACGACCGCGAACACTCTGTCTGACTTTGTCTTCTGCTGGACTTTCTGAATGGCAGACTCTGTATAGCTCTGGATGACCAAATCTATGGTCGTCGTAATGTCGCAGCCATTCTCGGCCTCATAGTATCTCTCGTTTTCAGGCGAATAGGATAGCTCTTCGCCGTTGGTGTCCGTATAATTGACGATTCTTCCGGAAATGCCGCTCAGATAGTTGTTGTATTCCAGTTCCAGACCTGACTGCCCGGTATTCTCACTGTTGACCATACCCATGACGTTGGCCGCCAGCGTTCCGTTCGGGTATTCTCTTTTGGTGGACGGCGATATGCTTACGCCGGTCAAGCCGAGCTCTCTGACTTTGTTCGCTTCCTCGCGGGTCAGGCCTTTGGCGAATGTGATCTGGCCGCTTTCCTTGTTGATCTGCTCCTTTACCTTTTCCGGATCCTTATCAAGAGCGGCGGCGAGTTTTTTGGCTGTGGTATTGATGAGCTTCTGCCGTTCTTTCTTGGTATCGTACTTACCGATTTCGGCAGGATAAACATAGATATCGTAACACTTGACGCTCTGGGCGAGTTTCTCCCCGTTGCTGTCGTAGATGATTCCCCGCTCCGCTTCAACGGTCGTATCCGTCGTCTGCTGGGACAGGGCTCTGTCTTTGTACTCATCGCCCTTAACGAGCTGGATGTAGCCTACTCTGATGGCTGCCGCCAGCAGCAGCGCGAAGACGATGATGAGTACGAATATGAGGTTTTTTCTGCTTCTGATTGTCGATGGCATATATGCTGTTCTTTCTCCAGTTAAAAAAGTATCCCGGACGCTTAACCCTCACCGCGCCCGGGTACCGTGTGTTTTTATTGTCAGTTGTATGCTTTTGCCTTCAGCATATCGGCGAATCCTTCTTCCGGTGTTTCGCTCGTCGAGAGGTATACGCAGTGCTTGTTGTCAGGATTCTTCATGCCGAGCTTCTCCTTCGCCTGACTCTCTATGTAAATCACCGTGTTCGAGCTCAGCATCTGCACGTCCAGATCTTCGATCTCGCCGATGATGACGTCGTTCTCGGCCTTGATGGTGTTGATGTCATAGGTGACTTTCGCAGCGTAGGACACCATGACCACAACCATCATGAGCACTATGGCTATGGCGATGATCAGCGCGAACATGACCTTGTGGTCGCCGCTCAGTCTGAGAACCATCCCCCTGGCGAGGGCGGCTTCTCTCTCCTTCTTTCTCCGCTCTCTCTGGGAAATGCGCTCCTCTTCCGGTCTCATGTCGAGGCCGTACTGCTGATATTGCTTTTGGTACTCGTACCATTGTTCTGCTGCAATCATGAATGTCTCTCCGTTTATTTCTTACCAATCACTCTCAGCTTGGCGCTGCGCGCTCTCGGATTCTTCTCCAGTTCTTCTTCTCCTGCGGTGATCGGTTTGCCGGTCACCTTCACTGCATCTGACACCTTGCCGCACACGCAGACCGGAAACTCCGGCGGGCATGTACAGGGGTTCAGCCTTCTGCTGTAAGCCTGCTTGACGATTCTGTCCTCCAGGGAGTGGAAGGTGATGATACAAAGTCTTCCGCCCGGATTCAGTACGTCCACAAATTCATCCACGGCCTTTTCCAACTGCTCCAGTTCTCCGTTTACTTCGATCCGGATGGCCTGAAACGTTCTCTTGGCCGGGTGCGGTCCCTCTCTTCTGGCTGACGCCGGAATGGCCGCTTTGATGATATCCACCAACTGCCAGGTGGTTTCGATTTCTTTATTCTGTCTGGCCCGGACGATGAACTCGGCGATTCTGCCTGCCCATCTCTCCTCGCCGTATTCTCTGATGATGTCGGTGAGCTGCTGTTTCGTGTAGCCGTTCACCACGTCGGCCGCGGTCAGCAGGTCGTCTCTGCTCATCCGCATGTCCAGCGGCGCATCCTGCATATACGAGAAACCCCGTTCGCTGTTGTCCAGCTGAAAGGATGAAACGCCGATGTCCAGGAGCGCCCCGTCGATTCCGCTGACACCCTCCTGTTCCAGCACATCCTTGATTTCCGCATATGTGCTGCGCACCAGGATCTTCCTGCACTGCAGCGGTGCAAGTCGCTTTGCCGCTGCATCCAGCGCATCCTGATCCCTGTCGATCCCTATGAGAAGTCCCTTTTCCGAGAGCCTCTGCCCGATTCCGTAAGCGTGTCCGCCGCCGCCCAGCGTGCCGTCCACATAGATTCCGTCGGGTTTGATATTCAGGTTGTTCATGCACTCTTCGTAGAGAACGGGCACATGATAGAATTCCGCGCTCATGATTTCCTGTTCGTCATGATCTAGAAGTTGAACTTCTCGAGTTTCTCAGCGATCTCGCTGGCATTGAGGTCTGCCGCTGTCAGGTCTTCTCCAGCCTGTGCAAAGGCATCCTTCTCCCAGTTCTCCTTGCTCCAGACTTCAATGTTGTCGATATTACCGATGGTCACCAGTTCCTTGGTAATGCCCGCGTACTCCTTGAGCTCCTGCGGGATGGTGACTCTTCCCTGCTTGTC
>JAILDT010000090.1 GCA_024689085.1 Clostridia bacterium
CGGCTTCGTATCCGAGCTCCCGCGCATACCACTTCATCACTGCCTCAACCGTCAGCGCGTGCTGAATATGAAACGGATCCTTATTGTATTTTTTCAGCAATACAAATGCTTCCTCTCGTGAAATCATCGTTTTTTCCTTTCTTCTGAAACAGGTCCATCATCTGCTCTTTTGTCCGCATTTTTCTGCTTCACCTCCGCCCTTAATACTCGTCCAGAAAACTGTGCTTTATCCCGTCCTTTTTATAGGCGAGCACCGTACTCAGGTTCACATTTTCCATGCTGTTGAAAATGTTTGTCTCAACAAAAGGATTCGTCTTCTTAAGCTCCGCGATCAGTTTCTTCGTCTCCAGCCGTTTTGACGAAGTCGTTCCGTCCTCGTGACACGTCGTACAGGTATCCGTAAAATGGCACGCGCACTGCAGAAAATGCAGCTCATTGTAGTCCCGCCATGCAATGATATCGCTCTCGCGAATCAGATATATCGGCCGGATTAACTCCATCCCCTCAAAATTCGTGCTGTGCAGTTTCGGCATCATCGTCTGGATCTGCGCTCCGTGAAGCATCCCCATCAGGATGGTTTCGATCACATCGTCATAATGATGCCCGAGCGCGATCTTGTTGCAGCCGAGCTCCTTGGCTTTGCTGTACAGATAACCGCGGCGCATCCTCGCACAGAGGTAACACGGGCTCTTCTCCACGGTGTCCACCGCGTCGAAAATGTTGCTTTCAAATATCGTGATCGGAATTCCCAGCGTTTTTGCGTTGCTCTCGATGAGCGCACGGTTTTCAGCATTGTAGCCCGGGTCCATCACAAGAAATGTGAGGCTGAAGTCTACCTTCCGATGCCTCTGCAGCTCCTGGAAAAGCTTCGCCATCAGCATGGAATCCTTGCCCCCGGAAATGCAGACCGCGATCCGGTCTCCGTCCTGTATCAACTGATAGTCCCTACAGGCCTTTGCAAACGGCGTCAGAAGCTGTTTATGGAACTTCTTCCGGATGCTCTCCTCTGCCCGTTTCTGCCGCTCTTCTCGATCATTTTCCGAAGAAACGAAGGAGCGGACATAGCCGATATAACCGCCCTCAAGGCTGTAGCATTCCCGGCCTTCCAAAAGGTCCTCATCAATCTCTCGGGATTTCCGCCCGATCTGGCAGTAAAGCACCATCTTCTTCGTCTTCTCAAACGGCAGGCTTCCGGATTCCGCCTTCTCCGTGAACTCATCAATCGGAAAATGCACGGCCCCCGGTATCATCCCGTATGCGGTCAGTCCTTCATCCCGAATGTCGATAAGCACATAGGAATCTTTCGACCATTCGCCCAGTTCGTCAAATGTAATCTCGTTCATTGCAGATATTTCTATCCTCCTCGGACATAATAATACCTGTATTCGCCTACTTAGTCAATAGGCATATGACCAGACAAAGCCAAGAGGCAACTCCATCTTTATATCACAAAAGCAGCGCGGCATTTACCACAACCAATACAGAACCAAAATTATGCCATAATGCGCCTGTTACAGGGGTAAGGATTCCTGCAGCCGACAGGATGACCGCCGTTACATTGATGATCATCGACATGATGATGTTAGTCTTTACTTTCTGCATCGTTTTCCTTGTCAGGGAAAGAAGATACGGAACCCTCTTGATGTCGTCACTGACCAGCACGGCGTCTGCAGACTCAATGGCTATGTCACTTCCGATACCGCCCATCGCTATACCGGCATCTGCTGTTGTAAGCGCAAGTGCATCATTTACACCGTCTCCGATCATACATATCGGTTCCTCACCACCTGCATAGCCTTTGATGATCCCCATCTTCTCTTCCGGGAGGAGATCGGATCTCACATCCTTGATCCCGACCTTCCCTGCAATAGTTCCTGCCGCCTGCTTATTATCACCGGTGAGCAGCATTGGAGTAATACCATAGCCTGTCAATTTCCTGATCGTTTCCGCCGAATCTTCCCTAATGGTATCTGCTAAAGCCACAAAGCCTTTCAGCATGCCATCAAATGCCACATAGATTACCGTAGCACCATCATTAAAGCATTTTTCCGTCTGTTTATCTGCCGCCTGAACATCCACTCCTTCAGCCTGCATGAAGTCAGCCTTACCGGCAAGAACATTCTTACCCTGAACTATGGCTGATATACCGCGCCCTGCTATTACCTTAAAATCTGCAGCTTCATACAGTTCTCCCTCATAATCTGCAACAATCGCTTTTCCCAGGGGATGCTCGGACAGCTTCTCAGCAGAAGCAGCGATACGGAGGATCTCATCCTTACCGTACTGATCATCCAGGCTTACAACCGCTGTGACATGAGGTTTTCCATAGGTAAGCGTTCCCGTCTTATCAAATGCGATCCTTTTTATCTTTGAAAGCCTCTCCAGTGCATCTCCGGACCGGATGATCATTCCATACTTTGCCGCATTTCCGATACCTGCGAGAACCGCCGTCGGTGTTGCCAGAATAAAAGCACACGGACAGAATACCACAAGGACTGTTACGGCTCTCATAAACTCTCCGGTGAAAATCCATGTTCCTACCGCACATGCAAATGCCACTACCACAAGCCATGTGGCCCATTTGTCGGCGAGCGATACAATCGGAGCTTTATTCTCTTCCGCTTCTTGTGTCAGACGCACCATTCTTTGAAGAGCCGAGTCGCCGCTTTCCTTCCCCGCTTTCATTACAAAAGTTCCAAACTGATTGACCGTACCGCTTGAAACCATGTCCCCGACTCTTTTATCAACCGGTATGCTTTCACCCGTCATGACAGACTGATCGATCGTTGTTTCTCCCTCGGTTATGATCCCATCGACCGGAATAGTCTCTCCGGCAAGCACGCGGATCATGTCGCCGACCCTCACATCTTCAGCTGCGATTTCTTTTTCCTCCCCGTCCTTGACAAGATGTGCCTTTTGAGGAGTAAGCCGGATCAGTTTTTCAATTCCTTCTCTGGCCTTTCCGGAGGTATAATCCTCCAGAAGTGAACCGATCTGCATGATCAGGGCGACCTCTCCGGCCGCAAAGAATTCTCCCGTCACAACGGATGCAACAAGGGCCATTGCGACAAGGACATCTGCTTTGATATCATGCTCAAATATAACACCCCTGACGGCTCCGACCAGGATCGGAGCACCGCACAGAATGATTGCAATCCAGGCAATATCCACGGGAAGGAAATTCTTTAAAACACCTGTAATGCTCAAAATCAGCGAGACTGCTGAAATCCCCGCAAAAATACTTGTCAGTTTCGTTTCATTTTCAAGCCATCTGCTCATTAAACAGGACCTCCTTGACACATGATGTTTCAAATCATATAATCTAATCGCTATCAAACACTTTGTTCGATTTTGATTATAAAGAGGGCTATTTCACAGAACAACAATCAGATACAGCGAAAAGTACGATATCGAACATTTTAGGA
>JAILDT010000093.1 GCA_024689085.1 Clostridia bacterium
ACTTATGGAGCAAACGCTCTGGCAGCCGTATCGGCACTGAAGGTCATCGAGGTCATGACAAGAGACGACTTCCCTGGCAAGGCGCTGCACATCGCAGACGTACTCGGCAAGGGCTTCAAAGAGATGCAGAAGAAGTATCCATGCATCGGCGACGTCAGAGGCACGGGCGCAATGATGGGTATCGAGTTCATCAAGGACGAGAAGAAGACACCGGATGCAGAGATCGTAGGCAAGATCGTACAGAACGCAATGAACAAGGGCCTGATGCTGGAGGCAGCAGGAACATTCAACAACGTTATCAGAATCCTTTGCCCACTGGTCGCAACAGACGAGCAGCTGGAAGCAGGTCTGAAGATCTTCGAGGAAGCACTGAAAGAAGCGATCTAAGAAGCGAAACTGCGAATCATATCGAACAATCGATAAATGAGAGAATCGGCTTTATTGCCGATTCTCTTTTTATATGTTCAAGGCCTTTTATTATATTAAATCGATAAAAGATATAGTAAAATAGACTCAACAGAATGAACGAATCACAATATCATTATGAGAGGAGGAGACAAGGACATGAAAAAGATTCTGGCCATTATGATGTCGGTTGTATTCGCCTTCACCATCTTCGGACTATCCGGATGCGGAAATGAAGAAGCACAGGTGGAGGAAGAGACAGCGGCACCGGAGCTCAGCGAAGAGTATACCGCCTTTGCAGAGGCTGTAGATGTTGACTTCGCCACGCAGGTGACAGAGAAAGTGGCGTCATTCGGCGACGACGAGGCCGTAGGAATGAGATCGTCAGGATCGCCGGCAGAATATGAGACGTGTCAGTACCTGGAAGGCGTCATGAACGACATCGGTCTGGAGAACGTTACTGTCGATGATATTACCGTCGATGGATGGACGTTCAAAGGAGCGAACATTACGTTCACGAACGCCAAAGGCGAGGAACAGAAAGTAGATCTCGGCGGATATCAGACTACGATTCAGGCTGATAACCAGGAAGTTGAAATCGTGTATGTGAACCGCGGAACGGAAGCTGACTACGAAGGCCTCGACGTAACAGGCAAGCTGGTTCTCTTCGAAGTAAATCAGGAAGAAGACTGGTGGATCAACTACCCGGCATATCAGGCAAAGGCTAAAGGCGCCCTTTGCGCGATTGCCATGAGAGAATTCGTGAACAAGGACGAGGACGGAACAAGAATCGGCGTACAGGACGTATGCGGACCGGCCGACGCGCCGGCACTGGCCATCAGCCGCAAGGACTGCAACGCGATCAAGAAGGCCATCAAGGCTTCCGGCGGGGATTCTATTAAGGTAACGTTCAACGCGGATTCGAAGGTAACGGAGAATACGACGTCACACAATCTTTACGGAGAGATTCCGGGTGCTGAAGATGAAACGATCTTCGTATTCGCTCACATGGACGGCTACTTCCACGCCGCATACGATGACGCGTGGGGTGTCGGCGCAGCGCTGGGCATCGCGAAAGGTCTCATTGACAGCGGATACACACCGGACAAGACCATCCGGTTCTGCATCCACGGATGTGAAGAGTGGGGTCGTGAAGGCAGTGAGTATGACTGGTCGACAGGAGCATACGAGGAAATCATGACCGAACACCCTGACTGGGTCAACGGAGGATTCGCTATCGTAAACGTGGACGGCGGATATCCGGTAGAAGGTGAAAACCACAAGGGAACAAGAAGCTCTGTTGAGCTCAAAGGATTTGCGAAGAACAGTGTAGAAGAACTGTCAGATAGCACTGTGTTCGAATGGGCATACCAGAATCTGAGCACATATACGGAAGACTTCCAGTGGACAAGACAGGGTATTCCGGCCATCGTAGCGGGTGACGGCGAAGGCACAAGTTACGATGACAATGGATACCATTCCACATATGACAGCTTTGAATATCAGCCGTTGTACAAGGAAGGTTCTGAAGAGATGATCAGGACCATGGGCAAGATCGCCATCGATCTGGACGCCTGCCGCGTAAGGCCGATGAACTTCAAGGCAAGACTGAAGAGCTTTGAGAAATCGCTTAATGACGATGCGAAGGAGCAGTTTGCGGGAGCGTTAGACGAAGCTTATGCAGCCGCGGATGCGCTTACTGCAGTCATGAATGAAACAGAAAAAGCCGGAGACGACGCTGCGGCGACGGAACTGAACAAGCAGACGCAGAAAGTCTATCTGGCATTCCAGGATTCCCTCCTTGGACTGGACTTCATCAATGTCGACGCCATCATCAGACACGACATGTATGAAGACAACATCGCCAATCTCGACGCGACAATAGCAGCTCTGGAGAAGGGTAACATCCAGGAAGCTTACGACGATTATCTGTGGGCAGTCGACTGGTCCTGGTATGATATGAGTTTCGATAAGGAAACCTGCGATTACATGAAGAACCAGCTGTTCCAGAAACGCGATGACACGTGGGGCGCCGGCCTGATCAAGTATCCACATGCGGATACCAATGCGATCGTCGTATCGCTTGGAGAAAAGTATGATACGGAAGGCGCGGACGTGAGTGAAGAAATTGAAGCCCTTAAGGCAATCAGAGATCAGCAGGCCGGATACCTGGAAGAGGTTTATGCAGATGAGCTGGCCGGCATCCAGAAGGCTACCGATCTGATGAATGGAATCGTGACAGGAGAATAAGGCGGACATATAGACAGTCATGCTTTTGATCATCAACGACAGCAGCAATGCGTATTACAATCTGGCAGCGGAGGAATATCTCATCGATCATTTCGATGAAGATGTTGTGATGCTGTGGCGCAACGATAACACCGTCGTTGTGGGGAAGAACCAGAACACCATCGAGGAGATTGACAGCCAGTACGTGGAAGAGAAGGGCATCAGTGTCGTCAGGAGACTGACCGGCGGCGGGGCGGTCTTTCACGATATGGGCAACGTGAACTATACGATCATTCAGGCTCACCGGGAAGGTCTCTTCTCCAACTACGGTTACTTCACGACGATGGTACGGGACTTCCTGCAGACCCTGGGTGTGGAAGCTGTCCTCAGCGGACGGAACGATCTGCTGATCGATGGGAAGAAATTTTCCGGAAACGCCCAGTGTGTCAGACACGGAAGAATGATGCACCATGGAACGCTTATGTTCAGTTCCGACGTGAAGGATATTTCCGGGGCGCTTACACCAAATCAGAAGAAGATCGAAAGCAAAGGCGTCAAATCTGTCAGCTCCCATGTGACGAACATCTCAACGCACATGGAGCATTCGGAGAGCATGGACGCGGAACAGTTCATGCTGCGGTTGTACGAATACTATCTGGAGAATTATCCTGAGGCAGTCCCTTACAGGCTGTCTCAGGATGACAAAAAAGCCATACAGAAACTGGCCGATGAGAAGTATTCCACCTGGGCGTGGAACTATGGCGCTTCGCCTGCTTTTGCAGTAAGCGCCAGTCGGAAATACGACTTCGGCCTGGTGGATGTGAGGCTGAATGTGAAGCACGGACGTATCGGAGACATCCGGATTTTCGGCGACTACTTCGGCATCAGAAGTATATCGGAAATCGAGGAACGGCTGAGGGATGCCGAATACAGGCAGGATAACATTGCTGAAGTCCTGCAGACTTTCGATTTAGAAGAATACATCAGTGGCATGACAGCAGAGGAACTGACTGAACTTATCGTTTCATAATAAGAGAGCGGCAATCCGGGAGTGCTGCTCTTTTTTTGTTTGCAATATACCCCCTAGGGGTATATAATGAGTGCGGTCAGGAGGACAGAAATCATGAACAAAGCAATCAAAGACAATTGCTGCAGTAGAATGGAAGTGGAAGGCAGAACCAAGGACAGATCCCCGGAGGAGTACAAGGACCTGATCAATCGGCTGAGCCGTATTGAGGGCCAGATCAGAGGCCTCAAGAGGATGGTGGAAGGGGGCGCTTACTGCCCGGACATCCTCAATCAGAGTGCTGCGGCGGGTGCGGCACTATCCAGCTTCAATCGGGTGCTCATGAGCAACCACATCAAGAGCTGCGTGATGGACGATATCAAAGCAGGTAACGACGAGACGGTCGACGAACTGCTCGGTGTTCTGCAGAAACTTATGAAGTAAACGGAGCAAATGAAGATAGTATGGAACAGTATTCAGTGACAGGGATGAGCTGCGCAGCATGCCAGGCGCGGGTGGAGAAAGCGGTTTCCGCCGTGCCGGGAGTGGAACGCTGCGCAGTGAGCCTGCTGACAAATTCCATGGGCGTCGAAGGGACGGCGTCCGCGGATGACATTATCAAGGCGGTCGAGAAGGCCGGCTACGGCGCGTGTGTCAAGAACGAAGATCTTCGCTCTGCTGAAGAGGCTCTCAAAGACACCGAAACGCCGAAGCTGAAGCGGAGGCTGATCACATCGATTGGTTTCCTGCTTTTGCTCATGTATTGTTCGATGGGACACACCATGTTTGGATTGCCGCTGCCGACACTCTTTGACGAGAACTTCACGGCGACGGGGCTGGTACAAATGGTGTTGGCCCTGATTGTCATGTTCATCAACCGACAATTCTTCATTAGTGGATTCCGATCTCTGATGAGCGGGGCACCAAACATGGACACCCTGGTTGCCATGGGGTCGGGAGTTGCTTTTGCATGGAGCGCCGTCGTGCTCGCGAAGGGAAACGGAGATTTTTACTTCGAAGCGGCCGCCATGATCGTGACCCTCATCACCATCGGTAAAATGCTTGAGGCCATGTCCAAAGGCAAGACGACGGATGCGCTCAGGAGTCTGATGGAGCTGGCACCGCAGACGGTTACGGTTGTTGCGGACGGCGAGGGAAAAACGGTGTCGATCGAGGAGGTCAACGTCGGCGATGTTTTCATTGTCAAGCCTGGAGAAAACATTCCGGTCGACGGCGTTGTCATTGAGGGAAATTCCGCGGTGAATGAATCAGCGCTCACCGGGGAGAGCGTCCCGGTTGACAAAAAAGAAGGCGATACGATTTCTGCCGCAACGCTGAATCAATCCGGATATCTAACAGCCAAAGCAACACGCATCGGCGAAGATACAACACTGTCCCAGATCATCAAAATGGTCAGCGACGCAGCAGCCACGAAGGCACCGATTGCGAGGATTGCCGATAAAGTGTCAGGCATCTTCGTACCGGCGGTGCTGATCATTGCATTGATTGTGATCATCATCTGGCTGATTTGCGGCGTTGAGATGGGCTATGCGCTGGCACGCGGTATTTCCGTACTGGTCATCAGTTGCCCGTGCGCCCTCGGATTGGCGACACCGGTGGCCATCATGGTCGCGGGCGGCGTGGGCGCGAGGAACGGAATCCTGTTCAAAACAGCCCAGTCCCAGGAAGAAGCAGGACGTGTCAATATCGTTGTATTGGATAAGACGGGCACAATTACGGAAGGGCAGCCGCAATTAAGAGAGTATGTCCCGGAAGCCGACAAGATAAGGCCGGACAGCCCCGAGGCAGTGCGGCAGCTGCGGAATATGGGAATCCGTGTAGTCATGCTGACCGGCGACAATGAACGGATCGCCCGCGACATCGGAGCGCAGGCCGGAATCGATGAAATCATCGCAGGCGTATTGCCTGGAGGCAAAGAGAGAGAAGTCAGGAAACTGATGAAGCAGGGAAAGGTTGCTATGGTCGGCGACGGCATCAACGACGCCCCTGCCCTGACAAGAGCGGACGTGGGTATCGCCATTGGCGCGGGGACGGACGTGGCCATCGACGCGGCGGATGTCGTGCTCATGAACAGCAGTCTTCTGGATGTGCCGGCGGCCATCCGCCTGAGCAGAGCGACGCTCCGCAATATCCACGAGAATCTCTTCTGGGCGTTCATCTACAACATCGTGCTCATACCAGTCGCAGCGGGTGCCTTTGTCCATCTGATGGGATGGACGATGAATCCGATGCTGGGTGCGGCGGCTATGAGCGTTTCAAGCTTTTGCGTTTGCATGAACGCGCTGCGATTGAATCTATTCGACGTACACAGTACGCGCAGAGATAAAAAGATAAAACAGAAACCGACAACAGAAACGGAGGAACAGGAAATGGAAAAGACGATGAATATCGAAGGTATGATGTGCATGCACTGTGAAGCGGCGGTGAAGAAGGCGCTCGAAGCCATCGACGGTGTGGAAGCGGCAGATGTCAGTCATGAGCAGAACAGGGCGATCGTGACCCTCAGCGCGGACGTCGCGGATGAAGTGCTGAAAGAAGCGGTAGAAGCAAAAGATTACTCTGTTATAGCAATTGAATAAAGCGCGCTGCAGTGTTAAAATCTAGACATGTCAATCGTATATGATTATTATGGCGGTTTATATATAAACCTTACAAATAAATGTCCCAACGCCTGCGAGTTCTGCATCAGGAATTTCACGGATTCTTTGGGCGATGCGGACAGTCTTGTACTGAAAGAAGATCCGACCGTCGAGGAAGTGAAGGAAGAACTGAATCGATGGGATGTGTGGAGCTACGACGAGGTGGTCTTCTGCGGATATGGAGAGCCGACGGAGCGGCTGCCGGAACTGCTCGAGCTGGCGCGTTATATCAAAGCCAAGTACGGCAGACAGATCCGGCTCAACACCAACGGTCTGGCGGATCTCATTTGGGGAAGGCCGACAGCGCCGGATTTGAAGGGCGTTGTTGACGCAGTTTCCGTCAGCATGAATGAGGCGGACGCGCAGAAATATCTGGATCTCTGTCACCCGCGGTTCGGGCTTCCGTCTTACGATGCTGTCATTCAGTACATCGAAGACGTCAAAGCCTACGTGCCGCACGTGGCAACGTCGGTGGTGACCCACGCCATTTCGGCAGAGTCCCTGCGGAAGTGTTACGAAAAAGCGGAGGAACTAGGCGTCGAATTCAAAATGCGTTAATCAATATTTTTTACATATAAGGAAGTGAAGGTAAAAACGTGGAATGGATGACAACAAAGAATGAACCGGGCAAGACGTACCTGATGCAAGGTAACGAAGCTATTGTCCGGGGAGCGCTGGAAGGCGGGGTGCATTTCGCATCGTCCTATCCGGGCTCACCATCGTCCCAGGTTCTCGGAATGCTGGGGCACATCGCAGAAGACCAGGGCTTCCGTGCCGAGTGGTCGACCAACGAGACCACGGCACTGCAGTCATGCATGGGCGCGTCCTTTGCGAACGGCAGATCCATCTGCATCGTCAAGCAGAACGGACTGCTGTTCCACGGCGACACGATCCACTGCGGAGCACTGGGCGGCGTCAAAGGCGGTCTGGTCATCGTCAGCTCCGACGACCCGGATTCTCACTCAAGCACCAATGAATTCGACTCCAGACACATGGCAGTCTCGGCCAACATCCCGATGCTGGAACCGGCCAGCGTACAGGAAACCAAAGACATGATTCCTTACGCATTCGAGCTGTCTGAAGAACTGGAGCAGATGGTGCTGGTCAGAGTGACTACAAGAATATGCCACGGCAGAGGCAGCGTCACCCTCGGAGAGATTCCTGAGAGACGGCCGTTCACGCCAATCGGTATCTGGGACAGAATGGTCGGTATCAACTGGCTGCACAGCTTCCTGCTCGAGAAGCTTGAAAGAGCGCGGGAAGCATTTGAAGTGAGCCCGTTCAATCACTACATGGGTAAAGAAGATGCGGACAAGCTGATCATCACCGGCGGCACGGGCATGAAGTACGTGCAGGAAGCGCTGGAAGAGTTCGGTCAGGAGGACGAAGTCGGCGTTCTGAGTCTGGGATGTCTCTGGCCGCTGCCTGAGAAACTGATTCTCAAGCATCTTGCAAAAGCATCAAAGGTGCTGGTGGTCGAAGAGGTCGATCCGTTCCTGGAAGAGCATATTTCAGCCATCGCCGGCAAGGCGAAGCTTACGATAGACATTCAGGGCAGGGCGGACCTGATTCCGCAGATCGGCGAGCTCAATCCGGAAGTTGTCTTCAAAGCGGTGGGAGAGTTCCTCGGCATCGAGCGTAAATGCGGCGGCGAAGGATGTCCTGCCATCGAAGGCGTTAACATTCCGGCCAGAGAACTGACCTTCTGTGCAGGTTGTCCGCACAGAGCGTCCTTCTTCATTCTGAAGCAGGCCCTCCGGCAGGAAGGTCACAAGGGCGTGGTCATGGGCGACATCGGATGCTACACCATGGCAGGTCAGAGAGCCGGTCAGTACGGCTACCACTTTATGAGCTGCATGGGTTCAGGCATCAGTGCTGCAGAAGGCCTCGGACAACTGACCAACTACGGATTCGATCAGCCGGTCGTCAGCCTTTGCGGCGACTCGACTTTCTTCCACTCGGTTGTACCGGGACTCATCAACGCCAAGATGAATGAAGCGAACATTCTTCACATTGTGCTGGACAACTCGGCAACAGCCATGACAGGGTTCCAGCCGCACCCGGGTACGGGACAGACAGCGATGGGATACGAGACGGACAAAGTTTCCATTACGGCTCTCTGCGAATCTCTGGGATGCAGAGTCTGGAGAGCGGATCCGTTTGACGTTGAAAAAACGAAGAATCTCATCTGCGAACTCATCGGCATGAAGGGCCTCAAGGTGCTCATCCTCGAGCAGCCTTGTGCGACCCTGGCAGCCAAGACAAGAAAGAAGAAGAAAGTCTGGGTCGACACAGACATCTGCAGAGGCAGCAACTGCGGCTGCGATGGATACTGCAGCCGCGTCTGGGGATGCCCGGGCAACATCTGGGATTTCGAGAAGAACTGCGCGGCGATTGATGAAGTCGTCTGCGTGGGATGCGGAGCCTGCGCGAGCATTTGCCCGTCAGGCGCCATCAAAGTGGAAGGAGGCGATGAGTGATGATGACCAATGTAGTAATCTGCGGTATCGGCGGACAGGGAAACATCCTGGCATCAGGACTCATGGGCTCCGCTCTGGTGGAAATGGGATACAAAGTCGCAGTAGGCGAGACCTACGGCGCATCCCAGAGAGGCGGCTCCGTTATGAGCCACCTGAGAGTCTCTGATGATGTAGAGCGAGGCGTACTCATTCCGGAAGGAAAAGCCGACGTTGTCGTCGCTTTCGAACCGGTAGAGGCGCTGAGGATTCTGCGCGTATACGGCAATCCGAACACGAAAGTGATCTATGATACGCGTCCGGCCTATCCGCTTGGCGTACTCATCGGGGAAGACGAGTACCCGGCACAGGAGGATATCGATGCGGAGATCAAAGCCCGCAGCAGCGTGAGCTATCCGCTGCCGGCGACGGAGATGGCTGTGGAAGCCGGAAACGCCAAGGTCGCCAATATCCTCATGATGGGAGCCCTGGCGGCGCTGGATGAGATGCCGCTGGAGCCGGACGATTTCTTCAAGGTTCTGGAGCAGAACTTCCACGGCGGCGCCCTGGAACTCAATAAGGAAGTATTCATGACCGGATACCGGTTCATCAAGGAAGGAGGGGCGAAGTAATGGCAGATAACACAACTCAGAAATGTAGATTCTCGCACCCTCTGCGCAGGACGTTCTATGAAGCGGATATACCTGTGGACATGACCTTCAAGGAGATTCAGGCGAAGCTCATCGAAGAAGGTTTTATAGAAGAGAAAAAAGGCGGATACCAGTTCATATTTGAGGATCACATGTGCGTGCTGGCAGCTCCGCTGTCTGATTACGTTCCTGAAGGAGTGGAATGTATGGAAATCAGAATCCACGGACTCCTGATCGTACTGACGTAGGAAAGGAGGCGTGCAATGAACAGTATTTTAGAATTGGAACGCAAGGTGGTCGACACCGGTATCTGCACGAACTGCGGCGCCTGCCAGGGGATGTGCCCGTACTGGAAGTCCTTCGAGGGACGCACCTTCGTGGATTATGACTGCGACAGGACAGAAGGACGCTGCAAGTACTTCTGCCCGAGAATGCCGGCTGATCTGGACGCACTGCGCGATAAACTCTTCGGCAAGGACGGATGTGAAATCATTCCGGAACTCGGACCGTTCAGGGCGCTGTATCTGACCCGCGCAGCGGATCCTGAAATCAGGAAGAACGCCCAGCACGGAGGTACCATGACGGCCCTCGTCGAATTCGCACTGGCGGAAGGATTCATCGACGCGGCGGTGCTTTCCAAAGCATCAAAAGCTGATGGAACGCTGGATCCTGCGGGATGCCTGGTCACCGATCCGGCTGAAGTCAGGAGCTGCAGCGGTTCCAGCTTCCAGATTCCACCGACGTTGGCGGTGCTCAACGAAGCCCTGGCGGCTGATGAGTACAAACAGATCGGCGTAGTGGGAACTCCTTGCAAGGCTCTGGCAGTAGCCAAGATGAAAGCAAAGCCATATGCTGACAATGACAACCACGCGGACAATATCGGCATGGTCTTCGGCCTCTTCTGCGGATGGGGACTGGATTGGAAGGGACTGGCGGCCCTGGGAGACGCCGGTCACGTAGATATCCTGCCGAGCAAATTCCACCGCATGGACATGGATGACCGTCAGGTGGATCTGGATGATGTACTTCCTCTCGTAAGGAACGCCTGCAAGTACTGCGACGACATGACGGCTGAATTTGCTGATCTGTCCGTCGGAGGCGCCAGAAGCACCGAAGGCTGGGATGTGGATAAGGGTTGGAATCAGCTCATCGTCCGTACGGCGAAAGGCCAGAAACTGGTTGACCTGGCTCGTGAGAAGGGCGTGCTCGAATTCAGGAAATTTGGAGACGAGGATGCGGAAACCGCCGCCATGGACAAACTCATGAGAGCGTCCGCGTCCAAACGCGCAAAAGCCCTGAAACTGTAAGGCCGGAAGCCACAATTACAGACTTTATAAGAGAACCCGAAAGGGTTTTCTTTTTTTAGGAAAAAGGTGGAAACTCATGTTTTTTTGGTGTATAATGCTACTAACTATAAATATGTGCATTTATAGGAAGGAAAGACCGGAGGAGTCTGTATATGACGATGGTTGAAATAATCGCCATGATAACGACAGGCGTTCTTTGCGTTCTTTGTATTGTCTGTATTGCAGCCGCAGCAAGCAGTAAGAAGCAGGCGAAGGAAAGCAATAAGGCAATCAAAGACATTGAGAAGAGCATCAGTTCGTTCGGCGATTCCATAAAAGAACAGACAGCTCAGCTGATCGAACATCTGGAGCAGCAGTCTGGCAGCGATAATGAGCGCAGACTGGAGCAGCTAGAAGAAGAAATCAGGCAGTTGACCAGGCTGGAGGAGGAAGCTGCAGCAGCAGCAAAAGCCGCAGAGGCGGTTGTTGAAGCAGCAACTGCTGAAGGGGCGGCTGTCGAAACGGCGGAACCAGTCGAGGAAATGGAGGAAATCGAGGAGCTCGATGACGAAATCGAGCTGGATGACCTGTTCAGAGAGCTCAACGCCATGACTGAGGTGAAACAGGAGGAACTGCAGTCTTCGGCAGAGCCCGTACAGACACAGGTTGAGCCGGCGCAGACGCCGGTGGAACCGGAGCCGGAACCACAGCAGCAACTGCAGCCGAGTCGGTACCATCAGGGGTACAACATCGGAAGAAGCGGTCGGAGATATACAGCAGAAGAATTGAATGTGCTGATCAGAGAATAATACTAGTAACTGAAAAGAAACTAGAGGAGGAATTAACAAATGTATTGCAGCAAGTGCGGAAGTCAAATCGCAGATGGATCAAGATTTTGCAGCTTTTGTGGTGCGCCCGTAGCGGAAATGCCGAGCTTCACGCAGGAGCCGGAGGCGCCGGCAGTGGAACCGGAGACGCCTGCTGAGCTGGAATCGGAGCCAGTCAAAAAGCCGTTCATTGAGGAAATCGATTGGAACGTCAACGAATATCCGTCCACAGATACGATCGAGAAGACGGACGATATTGATTTTGACTGGGGAGCAGATCCTGCTGAAATCAGAGAGAGACTTACCAGAGAATATCCGGAGGCAGTCAAGGAAGAGATCAGAGAGAAGGCCGACGCTCTGAACGTCGAGGACCTGATTCCATCAAAGCCTGTGCAGCCGGAATTTCCTGCAGCGCCTGTAGATATGGAAGAAATCAGCGCGGCTGACAAAATCGACAAGTTCTACACATTCAGCAGAAAGAACGAAGAGTTCCAGCAGCTGCTGAACAGAGAATACGATAAGATCAAAGGCGGCAACCTGATCGAGAAGGAAAAGGAGATTGCAGACAAGGCGGCGGCCGAGAAGTTTGAGACGAGAGCGGAAGACTCCTCCATGGAAGCGTTCCTGAACAGGGAAGGCGTCAATAAACCGTATGAACCAAAGGCGTTTGAGTCCGACGTACTGCAGAGAATCGAAGCTCATGAGAGAGCCCTCGAGCAGGCGAGAGCGGAAGAAGAAGCACGCCGGAAAATGATAGAAGAAGAGAGGGCAAAAGCAGCGGCGGAGATGAGAGCAGCTGAGGAAGCCCGCATTAAAGCAGAAGAGGAAGAGAGAGAACGAATCGCGCGCGAAGCGAGAGCTCTTGCGGAGGAAGAAGTACGCAGAGCGGAAGAGGCGGCGAGACTGGCGGCAGAAGAAGCTGCGGCAGCAGAAGAAGAAGCGGCGAGACTCGAAGCGGAAGCAGCAGCGAAGCTGGCAGCGGAAGAGGAGGCCAAGAAACTGGAAGACGCCAGGCTGGCCAAAGAAGCTGTTGAGGAAGCGAGACTGAAGGCTGAAGAGAGAGTGAAAGCGGAAACGGAAGAGAGAGCAAGAGCCGAAGAGGAAGCCATCAGAAAGATCGAAGAAGAAGCCAAAGCAAAGGCAGAAGAAGAGGCCAGACTCGCGGCAGAAGAGGAAGAGAGAAGAAGAGAAGAAGAGGAAAAGGCGAGAATCGAAGCGGCGGAAGCGCTCAGAATGCAGCAGCAGGCTGATAAGATCAGAGCGCAGCAGGAAGCAAGGCAGGCCGCGACAGAGAAAGAAAAGAGGATCGCTGAAATAGAGAGACGTCGTCAGGAAGAGGAAGCGCTCAGAAGCAGTCTGGATAGAAAACAGGATGATCTGCGTCTCCAGGCAGAATCTGCGGCAGCTGCTGAGGAAGCCAGAAAGGTACTGGCGAGCACCAAGCAGATGAGAGAAGAAGAGGCAGCTAAGATCAGAGCGGCCATCGCAGGACTCAAGGGAGAACCGATCAAGGAAGGACCTGCCGTACCGGCAGAGCCGATCATGCCGGAGACACCGGCAGCTCCACCTGAACCTACCATTCACTTCAGTGAGGATGAGTTCAAAGCAGCGTTAGAGACATCAGAAGAAGCTGCTCCGGAAGCACCGGCATCTGCTGTCAGCGAGCCTACGATCGTGGTGAAGCCTGAACCGCCGAAGCCAGTTGAGAAAGAAGTCTCAAAGGAAGAGGCAGCCAGGATCGCTGCGCATACTGCGACCCAGGCAGATCTGACCAAGATGGCCGAGGCAAGGGCGAAGTTCCTCGCTGAGTTCGGCATCGATCCGGTTTCAGGCAAGGCACCGGAGCTAACGGCAGAGCCGGCCGAGCCTGTTCCTGCAACAGTAGAAGAACTGCTTGGTGAGAAGCCGGTAACCACCAGAGACACGATGATTTCCCAGATCAATGATGCTGCCCAGACTAAGACAGTTAATAAGGATGAAGTCATCAGAGGTCTTGAACACACAAGAAGAATCAGCAAGGAGGAGCTCAAGGCAACTCCTGTGATCCCGGCCGAAGAACTTGAGTCAGAGACTCTGACGGGAATCAAAGAAGTGCATCACAATAAAACAGTGGAACAAATGCTGGAAGAACTGTCTGCTCCTGCAGAAGCGACAGAACTTGGCGCTGTTTTGCTGCACGAGGATACGGAGCCTGCCCCTGACGTAACACCGGAAGCAGTGGAAGACATCTATGAACCTGCTCTGAGCCCGGGAGATGTTGCTGCCGGGGAAGCCACAGAGACAGAGCCGGAAGTCCCGGAAGCACCTGCCTTTAAGGTGCCGGAGAGCGAACTGCCGGATGTTGTTGAACCGATCCTTGAGATGCCGGAACCAGCTGAGGAACCTGCACCGGCGGAGCCTGCAACAGAGCCTGCGCCGGAAGAACCGGAAGAAATCGCGGAAGGTTTTGCAGTGAAAGAAGAGCCGACGGTCGTTCCTGACGAAGTCGCCAGCGAAGGGCTGAAACCGGGCCTGGATAATACGATGGTCATGACCGGCATCGGCGAAGAAGTGAAAGAAGCGGATGAGAGCTTTGCCGAATACGGCGAAGAAGAAGCGGAACAGCTGAGACAGATGCAGGAAGCAGATGCAGCCGCAGAGGAAGCACCGGCTCCGGCACCTGTCGCCAAGGCTGCACCTGCTAAGGAAAAAGGCGGAGCAGGCAGAAAGGTTCTGAAAGTACTGCTCGTCATTCTCATCGTTATATTTGTTATTGAACTCGCTGGTATTGCAATCAAGTGGCTTGCTCCGGACAGCGGCGCAGCTGAATTTATCGATAACCAGCTGAATAAAATCATTCATCTCATAACCGGAAGCCAGCCTGATTATCAGATTCCGGGAATCGACTACGAAGTATAGCCAAAACAAGGAGGTTAGAAAGAATTGGAGAATACAAACGCCAATACCAACACAGGTAAGAAGAAAAAGCTTGGAGCCAAGGGTATCATTATTATCGTTCTTGCGATAATTCTTATCTTCGTGCTCCTCATCAACTGGCTGACAGATCTGCTGTGGTTCAAGGATCTGACGTATCTGTCAGTATTCCTGACGAAGCTGTTCACGCAGCTCAAGATCGGAGTACCGACGTTCGTTATTATCACCTTCCTGGCATACATTTACCTCAAGTTTATCAAGAAAGGTTATGTGAACAGGATAGAATCGGATGAGATTCCGGATAACAAGAGACTGAACCTCATCACCTGGGGACTCGCAGGAGCCTTCGGCGTGGTAACGACTTACTTCGCCGTCACGAGACTGTGGTTCCAGACCCTGCAGTTCACACACAGCTCGGATTTTGACATCAAGGACCCTCTATATAACATAGATATATCCTTCTATGTCTTCAAGCTCAATTTCATAGAGCAGCTCAACCAGATTGTCATATTGCTGATCGTTGCTTTTGCTCTGCTCACGTTCATCTATTATTCCATCCTGCTTTCCGTCAGGACGCCGCGGATCTTCGAGACCGTCGAGGAGAATACGGAGCCTGAGGAAGAACCTGAGGAGGAATATGAGTTTGACGAAACGGATGAGTACGAATACGAAGAAGACAGATACACTGGCGGAGAGGGCGGACGCCCGATCGATGATAATCCGTTCAGTGAGATCAATGACATGTTCGGAAAGTTCACAAAGCAGTTCGCGGGCCAGGGTGGCCGCGGCGGACAGCAGGGCGGCGGTTTTGGCGGCATGTTTGGCGGCGGCCAGAGAAGGGCGCCGAAGAAGAACACCCAGATCGACAACAGAAACGTCAAGATGATTCTGCATATCGCAGAGAAGCAGCTGATTGTTGTCGGCGTACTGTTCTTCCTGATGATCGGCGTATACTTCCTGCTCAAGCAGTTCGACCTGCTCTTCGGAAACACCATGGGCGGCGCGGTATACGGCGCAGGATTCACGGACGTCAACATCACGCTCTGGATATACCGGATCCTTATCGGACTTTCGGTTCTGGCGGCCATCGGCGTAGCTTACGGCATTTCCAAGAAGAAGTTCAAGCCTGCAGCATTGATCCCTGCGATTATGATTGCAGTCGGACTTCTGGGAACAGGCGTCGGGCTCCTTGTCCAGAACTTCGTCGTATCGCCTGACGAAATCAACAAGGAAAGCAAATATCTGGAGAGAAACATTGAATACACCCAGTACGCATATGGACTGGACGGCGTAGACATCAAGGCGTTCAAGGCGTCTGAGGATCTGAGCAGCAAAGATATCGCCAATAACGAAGAGACGATTTCCAACATCAGAATCAATGACTACGCTCCGACCAAGAAGTTCTACAACCAGACACAGAGTATCAGACAGTACTACGACTTCAATGACGTCGATGTCGACAGATACACCATAAACGGAGATTATACACAGACATTCCTCTCGGCGAGAGAGATCAATGAAGAAAAAATCAGCAACACCTGGCTGAACAGACATCTGAAGTACACCCACGGATACGGCGCGACTCTTTCGAGAGTAGATAAGATCACCGCCAGCGGACAGCCGGATATGCTGATCAAGAATATTCCACCTGAATCTGCTGTGGACGTACAGATTACAGACCCTGAAATCTACTTCGGAGAGAGCACGAACGACTACGTTCTTGTAAACACGGACGAGGACGAATTCGACTATCCTGACGGCAACAGCAACAAGTACTGCCAGTACAAGGCAGACGCAGGCATCAAGATGAATCTGCTTACGAGATTCATGTTCTCCGTCAGAGAGAGATCGCTCAAGATGCTCGTATCAGGAAACATCAACAGCGATTCGAAGATCCTGATCAACAGGAACATCTCGGCCAGAGTACACGAGATCATGCCGTATCTGGACTATGACCAGGATCCGTACATGATCACAGTCGACGGTCACCTCTACTGGATCGTCGATGCCTACACAGCGACCAACAGATATCCTTACTCAGAGCCGTACAGCGCAGAGACTGACGTCGACTACGTAAGGAACTCGATCAAGGTTGTCATCGATGCATACACTGGCGAGACCAACTACTATATCGTCGACTCGACGGATCCGATCGCAAAGACATTCCAGAAGATCTATCCGAAGCTCTTCAAGGACTTCGAGAAGATGCCGGAAGGAATCAGAGCGCACATCAGATATCCGGGAACTCTGCTGAACATCCAGGCACAGATCTACCAGAGATATCACATGAACGACGTCAAGGTCTTCTATCAGAACGAGGACCTCTGGCAGATTGCCAGCGAGATTTACGGAACAGAAGAACAGTCCATGACGCCGAACTACTACATCATGAAACTGCCGGGCGAGAACAGCGCGGAGTTTGTAAACTCCATTCCGTTCACGCCGAAGGATAAGAAGAACATGATGGGTCTGCTCGTGGCGAGGAACGACGGTGACGAATACGGCAGACTGGTGCTCTACCAGATGCCGAAGAGCAAGATCGTTTACGGCCCGATGCAGGTCGAAGCGCAGATCGACCAGAATACTGAGATTTCCAAGGAATTCTCACTGTGGAATTCCTCCGGATCCACCTACAGCAGAGGTAATCTCTTCGTCATTCCTATCGAAGATTCCCTGCTCTATGTAGAGCCAGTATATCTGGAAGCGACGAACTCCAGTATTCCTGAAGTCAAGAGAGTTATCGTCGTATTCGGCGATGACATCGCTTACGAGCCGACGCTGGCAGAAGCGCTCAACTCCATGTTCGGAGAAGGCAGCGCCCACAACAGTTCGGACGCCGATGCAGCGGAAGGCGACGGCGGTCAGGCCGCACCGGCAGAAATGTCAAAGGACGAAATGATCCAGGCGGCACAGGCAGCTTACGATGAGGCGCAGGAAGCACTTGCGGAAGGCAACTGGGCAGAGTACGGCAAGCACATGGATGAGCTTGAGAAGTACCTAAGTAAGCTCGCAAAATAGAAAAACAATCAATGAATCACACGATAGGTAAGAAAGAGTAATTATGTTGGAATTTGATTTTGACAGAATGCTCTACACGATACCTGCGACCAATCATAGCGAAGATGAAATCCGGGGGGCCTTAATGGCCCACCCGGAGATTAAATTTATATCCGTTGTAGGCATCGATGTGGGCGGCAATGATACAGACGAGAAGATCCCGGTCGAGGAATTCCTGAAGGACATTGAAGGGTTCCTGAAGAATGGAGTTCAGACAGATGGGTCTTCTGTTGTTCTGCCTAAAATCGCCGACCTGAACAACAGTAAGGTCGATATTATCCCGGACCGCACCGTCAACTGGTTCGTGGATCACAACTTCAACTACACGGATCCGGAGACAGGTCTTCCAATCGGCACTCTCCGCATCCCGTCCAGTCTAATCCACAATGAATCGGACAGAGTGGGTTCCAGAGTGATCCTCCGTGACGCCGTATTCAATTTCAAAGAGGATCTGCTGGAGATCCTGAGAGAAAATCCGTACGTTTTTAAGTATCTGGAAATCGACAGCGTCGACGATATCGACAGACTCGATATCACTGCAGCGACAGAGCTGGAGTTCTGGGTCAAGACTCCGGATGACGATGCGGACAGAGAAGAACTCTCGACAGCCCAGATGCTGAAAGAGCAGTATTGGAAGAGAACGACAGGCCCTGTAAGAACCGCACTCGAAGAGGCACTGCAGGTTTTGCAGAGATACGGATTTGAAGTCGAGATGGGTCACAAAGAGGTCGGAGGCGTTAAGGCCAAGTTCGGAAACTCCGGACGCTACGACCATGTCATGGAACAACTGGAGATCGACTGGAAGTACACAACAGCGGTACAGGCGGCAGATAACGAGAACCATATTAAATATGTGGTCAGAGATGTATTCAGAAGATACGGTCTTGACGTTACCTTCATGGCGAAGCCGATTGAAGGCGTCGCCGGAAGCGGCGAGCACACCCATATGGGCGTTGCGGCAATCCTGAAAGACGGCAGAAGGGTGAACCTCTTCGCGCCGGCAGATGCCGATGCGGACAGACAGTTTATGAGTCCGGTTGGTTTCGGCGCGCTCATGGGACTGCTCAAGAACTACGATGTGATCAATCCGTTCGTCAGTTCGACCAATGACGCATTCAACAGGCAGAAACCGGGTTACGAAGCGCCTGTCTGCGTGGTCACATCTCTGGGGCACGACGCCAGAATGCCGTCTCGTAACAGAACGGTACTCGTAGGACTTGTCAGAGAGATCGGCAATCCTCTCGCCACCAGATTCGAGCTGAGATCACCGAACCCGATGAGCAACACCTACCTTGTACTGGCTGCGTCCTACATGGCCATGTTGGACGGCATCAAGGAAGCCCTCGAGCATGGCAAGACGCCGGAAGAGCTGGAGAAGTCCATTTCGAAGGGGTACGGAGAGGAAGACTTCTATCTGGACACCGACAGAGTCTACAGAAGCGAAGACAACGTTTTTGATGACTATACAGAGGAAGAGAGAACCAGATATTTCGGTGAGGTGCCGCGAACCGTATGGGAAAACATGTGCGCCTTTGACAAATATCCGGACAAGCTTGAGATCTTCAAGCGCGATGACGTTATGACGGAGATGGCGCTGGCTTCGTACAAGGAAGCGGTGCTGGAACAGTGGACCATGGAGCTGCAGGGCAGAATCGTGCCGGATACCATGGAAATGCTGCGTCACTGCAGAAAGATGCACAAAGATGAGGACTGCGTCGACTACGACCGTCACTTCTGGGGAAAGTTCGTACGACTGCGCAACTACCTCGGCAAGAACACCCTTGAAGATACTTGCCTGCTGGCACAGATCATCGACGCCCTGGAGGCCGGAGATTTTGCCAAGGCATCCGACCTGCAGATCGAAATGCAGGAGAAGGTCGAAGAGACGAGAGAACTTTATCTGAAATACAGAAAGAATCTATTTTAATAAACCCGGAGGTTAATCATGCTGGACATCAAGAGAATCAGAGAAGACTATGAAGGAGTGAAGAAAGCCGTAGAATCCAGGGGCAATGGAGACTTCGGACTCGACAAGGTAAGAGAATACGACCTGAAGAGAAGAGAAATCCTCTCCACCGTCGAACAGATGAAAAACGAGCAGAAGGTCAAGTCCAAGCAGATTCCTGTCATGAAGAAGAACGGCGAGGACACCACAGAGCTCATGGCTGAGATGAAGAAGCTGAGCGATGAGATCAAGGAACTCGACGGCCGGGTCAGCGAAATCGAGACAAACCTGAAGGACGCGCTCCTGGGCGTTCCAAACACGCCGTATAAGGATGTGCAGGAAGGTCTGGACGACAGCGACAACGTGGAACTCAGAAAATGGGGCGAGCCAAGAGAGTTTGATTTTGAAGCAAAAGCGCACTGGGATATCGGCGAGGATCTGGACATTCTCGACTTCGAGAGAGCGGCCAAGATCGCCGGAACCAGGTTCACAGTATACAAAGGCCTCGGCGCCCGTCTTGAGAGATCCGTTATCAACTTCATGCTGGATCTGCATACAGAAGAACACGGATACACCGAGATCCTGCCGCCGTTCATGGTCAACAGAATGGCAATGACGGGTACGGGACAGCTTCCGAAGTTCGAGGAAGACATGTTCTACGTTCCGCAGAAGGACTTCTTCCTGATTCCGACTGCAGAAGTTCCAGTCACGAACCTCTACGACAATGAAATCCTGAGTGCCGATCAGCTGCCGATTTACCACACGGCTTACACCCCTTGCTTCAGAGCGGAAGCGGGAAGCGCCGGCCGCGATACGAGAGGCCTCATTCGTCAGCATCAGTTCCAGAAAGTCGAGATGGTCAAGTTTACGAAACCGGAAGACTCCTACGCAGAACTTGAATCCCTGACGGACAACGCCGAAGAAGTGCTCAGAAAACTTGACATTCCGTTCAGAGTTGTGAGATTATCTACAGGCGACCTGGGGTTCTCCTCCGCGATGACCTACGATGTGGAAGTATGGATGCCGAGCTACGGCAGATATGTTGAGATCTCATCCTGCTCTAACTTTGAAGACTTCCAGGCAAGAAGAGCGAATATCCGGTTCAGACCGGAAGAGAAGGCGAAGCCGGAATTCGTCCACACCCTCAACGGCAGCGGACTGGCAGTCGGCAGAACGGTGGCGGCCATTTTGGAAAACTACCAGCAGGCTGACGGATCCGTTGTGATACCGGAAGCCCTCAGAGGTTACATGGGAACTGACAGGATTACCAGATAACAGATCACAAAAGCAGAAAGAAAGGTTTTCTTATGCTTGAAAATATAAGACTTTACAAAAAAATGTATATCACACTTCTGGTTGCACTTGCTTTCGTAATCGCCGGGGCGATGGTGTTCAATCAGCTTGTGAAACCGTACGCCGTTTACGCGGACGGGACCAGGGTCGACGATCCGTGCATCGTCTCCGCTGACGGCAAGGAGCTCTTTATCGTTGAGAATCCTGAGATTGCCAGCGACGTCATTCGGGTCGTTATGAAAAGCTACGTGGCAGAAGACGGCGACCTGGACTCCATTCAGATCGATGAGCAGCTGAAGATCGAAGACAAGACACTCTTCGTGGGCGTGAAACCGCCAACGGTCCTCACCAAAGAGGAAGCGGTAGCGAAAGTTCTCGCTGCCAATGACACAGAGAGTCCGATGATGCATGTCACGACCAAGACAGACGTGGACGTCACGGAAGTGGTCGAGCCGGAAACCGTCTATGAGAAGACGGATGATCTCTACGCCGGCAACAAGGAACTCAAGAGCGAAGGTGCAGAAGGCGAAAAGATTGTGACCAATGAAGTGACGCTGGTAAACGGTGAAGAGACGGATTCTGAAGCCGTTGCTGAGAAGATTACCCAGGATCCTGTCGACAGAGTCATCTATCTGGGCACCGCGTCCAGACCGGCAGATACCGCATGGCGGGATTACAGCGGTTCCGCCTTCGGGGAAGCAAACGGCATCGAAATGGTCAATTACGGCATGCAGTTTGTCGGCAATCCATATAGATACGGCGGAACGAGCCTCACTCACGGAACAGACTGCTCCGGATTCATCTATTCGGTATACCGCCACTTCGGTTACAACGTACCGAGACTGGGCTTCTATAAGATGGGCAAAGGCGTCTGCCTCGCCGAGGCAAAGCCGGGAGATGTAGTATACTATCCGGGCCACTACGCCATGTACGCGGGCGATGGTAAGATCGTCCACGCTTATAACTCGCGCAGAGGCATCTGTGTTACAAGCGTCCACGCGCCGGGCAGGATTCTGACCATCAGAAGGTTCGTAGAGGAACCAGTGGAATAAGAAATGAGCAAGGACAATAAGAAAGCAAAGAAAACAAACGCCATGCGGATCCTTGATCAACATGGCGTGTCCTATTTAACGCATGATTATGAATCGACAGGCGCCATCAGCGGTGTGGAAGTAGCCGCAGCCCTCGGACAGGATCCGTCCATGACCTTCAAGACGCTTGTGGCGGAAGGCGCCAGCAAAGAGAGCAAAGACGGCGGCGCGGAACGCACCAGGGAACACTATGTGTTCGTGGTTCCTGTAGCGGCAGAACTTGATCTGAAGAAAGCTGCCGCAGCAGTGGGAGAGAAGAACATTGCCATGATCAGGCAGAAAGAACTGCTCCCGCTGACAGGATACGTCCACGGCGGATGTTCGCCCCTCGGGATGAAAAAACAGTTCCGGACGGTGATCGACAGCAGCGCTGCAGAGAAAGAAACAATCATGTTCAGCGCAGGTAAAATCGGCCTGCAAATTGAAACAGCCCCTGCCGAACTGGCAAAGGCGTTGGATTTCGAATTTGCGGAAATCGTGTGAGATACAGGGACTCTATTCTCCCCAGAAGAAGGAAAGCAGAGTATCGTGCAGTTCCTGCAGGTTCTGCTTTTTAGCGGATTCATCGAAGAGGGCGTCGAAGGCGGCGCGCTCTTCTTCATTCATGACGGTGTCGCGGATCTGCGGCGCCTGATCGTGATCATGATTCTCTGAATGAGTGTGGGCCAGATGCTGATTGGATCTTCCCATACCGTAGATCAGCTCAAGAATGTGAACGGCTTCAAAGCCGTTCTTTTTCATGGCATTGCGTACGTTCATGCTGCTGGTGAGGAATGGCGCCTTGCGGTCATCGCTGAGCACGACGCCCATCATATCAGCCAGTTTCTTCAGTTCCTCCTCAAAGCCATACTTCTCCGGCTCAGACAGCCGATAGAGTTCACGGTTGCAGCCGCCGCTGACGTTGAAGGACAGCAGAATGTCATAGAGCGAAACGGTTGGAATTTCCCCCAGACTGCCGCGAAAGAGCTTTCGATCCTCCGGCGTTGCAATGATGACGGTCGGTTTGCCGAGCGCGCGCCATCTGGTGAGGAGACGCTGCTGATATTTGCGATTGAGAAGCGGATCGGAGCCGTAGCCTTTGTATAGAAACATGGCGGTGTCCGGTGTTTGCTGCAGGAGTGAATCGTACAGCAAAACCACCAGCTCAGGTTCTGACTGAGCCAGTGACATGCCAGGGTAAAGGGCGTAGGTACAGGATTCGTAAAGTTTGCCTGTCTGATGGTTTAACGGGGCGCGAACCAATGAGAAATCTTCGCTTCTGAACTGGATTTCTGCCATAATATTATCCTTTAATGATTTCTCTGATGGCACGTAAGAACGTGTCGATTTCCTCATCTGTGGTGAAGAACCCCGGGCTGACACGGACGGTTCCGTTCAGATCGAAGGTACCCAGCATGCGATGGGTATCCGGCGCGCACTGCAGACCGGACCGGACGGAAATGTCGTAGTAGGTTTCCAGAATCATGGCCACGTCGGCACAGTCCATTCCTTCAATATTGAAGGAAACAGCCGCCGCGCGAGGAGCGCTCAGCGGACCGTAGACGGTCACCTCCGGCATGGAAACCAGACCGTCGATCAGATGCTGCAGCATCTTCTGCTCTTCATGGTAGATGCCGCTGACAGACCGCTCCAGAATATAGTGGACGCCTGCGCAAAGGCCGGCGATGCCGACGGCATTCTGCGTGCCTGCCTCGTAATAATAAGGCAACTGTTCCGGTTGGAGACGCACTTCGGAGAAGACGCCGGTTCCGCCGGATCGGATCGGACGCGGGGATACTGCCTCCGAAACGTAGAGTGCCCCCGTTCCCGTTGGTCCGAGCAGAGACTTGTGCCCCGGAATCGCCAGGAGATCGATGTTCATTTTGACCACATCGATTGGGATTGCTCCCGCAGACTGGGCTGCGTCTACGAGGAACGGCACGTTCTTCTCACGGCAAATCGCGCCGATTTCTTCGATTGGATTGAGTGCTCCCGTGACGTTGGAGGCGTGGGCCATGACGACCAGCTTTGTCTCAGGTCGGAAAGCCTGACGCACTTCCTGCAGGTCAGTGCCTTTGATAGGATCTGTCGCTACTTTTGTCACCATGACGCCGGCGTCCTCCAGATAAGCCAGAGGCCTGGTGACGGCGTTGTGTTCCATCTGACTGGTGATCACGTGATCGCCGGGCTGCAGCATTCCCTGCAGAGCCAGGTTGATCGCGTCGGTCGCGTTCAGCGCGAAAACGATGCGGTTTGGATCCACAATATGAAAAAGCTCAGCCAGTGCGCTGCGTGCTTCGATGATATCTGTGGCTGCTGCGCGTGACTTTTTCGATTCCCCTCTGCCCGGGTTTCCGCCTCTGCGGAGAGAGTCGGATACAGCTTCATAAACCTGCTCAGGTTTTGGCCAGGAAGTGGCTGCGTTGTCAAGATAGATCATAGTAACAACTCCTTTTTGCTTGCTGCCTAAAGTATACCATATCACGTGAACGAGGGATGTATTAATTTGCTTTATAAATGTTACTTTCAAATTGGATTTTCAATGGAACAACCGCCAATCAAGCATGTTTAAGGGGGTTTGACCGCAAACTTGTAATTGACGGTTATATAGTAAACTGATAAACTTTTTGTGTATAGACTGATAAAAACAGTAAGTCAAAATAAGTCAATCATCAAATGGAGGAAATCATGAATCTTAAGAAAATGACCCTCAAGATCAACGGTGCGGACAGAATGTTCATCTGCGATCCGGCGAAGGATTCTCTGGCAGACGTCATCCGCCGTCTTGGTCTGACCGGAACGAAAATAGGCTGCGGAACAGGCGTATGCGGCGCGTGTTCTGTCATCCTGAACGGCAAAGTCGTTCGTTCCTGCATGAAGAAAATCTCAAAGGTTGAAGAGTACAGCGAAGTGACTACGATCGAAGGAATCGGACAGCCGAATTTCCTGCACCCGATTCAGGTTGCGTTCATGCATCACGGCGCTGTACAGTGCGGATTCTGCATCCCTGGTTTTATCGTTTCAACCTATCAGCTTTTGAAGGAAAATCCGGATCCGACGAGAGAAGAAGTGCGTGACTGGTTCACGAAGCACAGGAACATCTGCAGATGTACCGGTTACAAGCAGATTGTGGATTCTGTCATGCTGGCAGCCAAGTGCCTGCGCGGCGAGATTACAGTGAAGGATCTCGAGATTCCGGAAGCACCTGTCGGCGAACAGTACGGCAAACCGCTCCTGCGCCCTTGCAATTTGGCGAGAGTCTGCGGCGTAGAGGACTACGGTGATGACATTGAAATGAAGATGCCGTCAGGCGCACTGCATGGCGTCATGGTACAGCCGAGAGTCACGTTCCACGCTAAGATCAAGAGCATCGATACGTCAGAAGCAGAAAAGATGCCTGGCGTATACAAGATCGTTACCGCGAAGGACGTCAAGGCGGTTGGATGCGATAACCGTGTTGCCTTCTTCAGCTTCTCACCGAGAACGCTGGCAACGGAGAAATCCCATTATGTCATCGCGGAAGACAAGATCATGAACTACGGCGACTGCATCGCTGTTGCTGTTGCGGATACGAAGGAGCACGCGAGAGAAGCAGCGGCCAAGGTCACCTTTGAATACGAGCAGCTGCCGGAATACAGAAATTATCTGGATGCTGTCAAGCCGGACGCCATCCGCATTCACGACGATCATCCGAATATGTGGTGCCTCCAGCCGACAATCAAAGGCGCAGGACATGACATTGACAAGCTCTTTGATGAGGCGCCTTACGTTGTAGAAGGAAGCTTCTATTCCCAGAGAGAACCGCACGGCCAGATTGAGTCCGATACGATTCAGGCATACTTCTCCGAAGACGGCATGCTCTGCGTTCACTGCAAAGCCATGGCAATCGGAGCGCACCTGGCAGATATCGAAGAAGCGACAGGCATTCCACAGGAGAAGATCCGTGTTATCGCGAACCCGACAGGCGCGTCCTTCGGATGGTCCACCTTCGGACAGTCCTACGCTCTGGCGGCGGAAGTCTGCATGGCCTGCGACAACATGCCGGTAGCGATTTCCATGACCTATCAGGAGCATGTAGCATACACCGGTAAGAGAGCACCATCGTTCTCCAACTCCAGACTGGCATGCGATGAAAACGGCAAGATCATTGCGGCCGAATGGGATTTCGGTCTCGATCACGGTTCCTACAACGAACTGGGCGATGACCTGACCTGGAGACCGGCCAGATTCACCTACTTCCCATACAACGTACCGAACGTCAAAGGTCTTGCCAGAGTTGCGTGCACCAACCACAACTACGGTACAGCGTACAGAGGCTACGGTTCACCGCAGTCCTACACCTGCTCCGAGGCGATGATGGATATGATGGCAGAAAAAATCGGCATGGATCCGTTCGACATCAGATACGCCAACATCGCGAGAGAAGGGGACCTGAACGTCAACAGCAAGCCTTACAGAGAGTATCCAATGGAAGGCATGATGGACAGACTCAAGCCGCTTTATGAAGAAGCGAAGGAGCAGGTCGCAGCATGGAATAAAGATCACGAAGACGTCAAGAAGGGCGTCGGTATCGCATGGGGCGGCTATAACGTTACGGAAGGCGCAGCCGACCAGTGTACGCTGGGCATCGAGCTGGCTCCGGGCGGCAAGTTCATCAAGTACGATACATGGCAGGACGTAGGACAGGGCGGAGACGTCGGTTCCCTGATCATCACTTTGGAAGCTCTGAAGGAATTCGGTGTGACGAGCGATGATATCATCCTCCGTCAGAACGACAGCATCTACGGTGTAGACTCTGGTTCATCCGCATCATCCCGTCAGCACTACATGAACAGTAAAGCGCTGGTCATGGCTGTTGAAAAACTGAAGAACGCCATGAGAAAGGACGACGGTACCTACAGAACGTATGAGGAAATGGTTGCTGAAGGCATTCCTCTCAGATACGACGCACAGTACACTAACTCGGACGATGATACGCTGTCCGACCTGAATCCTGATACGGGCGTCGGCGAACCGACTCCGGCATTTACCTACTCCCTGTACATGGCAGTCGTATCTGTCGACATGAAGACAGGAAAGACGACGGTTGACAGAATCGTAGGCATCGATGACGTAGGCGTAATCGGCAATCCGGTATGTCTGGACGGTCAGGCTTACAGCGGCATCGCTCACTCCATCGGCTATGCTCTGTGGGAGGATTATGACGATGTCAAGAAGCACAACAACCTGGCTGGTATGGGTATCGCATCCGCGAACATGCTGCCGGACGATATCGAGCTGATCCACATGTGCACCCCAAGAGACACGAACCCATTTGGTTCCTCCGGTGGTTCCGAGGCCTTCCAGTCAGGCGACCACATGGCAGTCATCAATGCGATCAATAACGCGACAGGCGTCAGAATCCACGAACTGCCGGCACGTCCTGAAAAGGTCAAGGCAGGTATCGATGCACTGGCCAAGGGAGAGCCGAATCCAAACGTACCAGAGAAGTACTTCCTCGGATCCGACTTCAAGGAAACCATGGAAGATATCCGTCTGAACCCGGCGATTCCTCCGGAAGAGGAATAAAATCAGCGTACCACCTGACAGGTGGAATAACTTGATTATTGATGGTACAATAAGGCAGGGAGTCAACTCGGATTCCCTGCCTTTTGCATAAAGAAAGAGGAAACCATGGCGGTAGGAAGATATCACAGACAGGAGATCTTTTATCCGATTGGCCGGGAAGGTCAGAAAAAGCTGGAGCAGGGGAGAGTCTGCATCATCGGTATCGGCGCACTGGGCGCTTCGGTAGCCAATATGCTGGCGCAGGCTGGCGTCGGTTATCTGCGGCTTATCGACCGCGACATCGTGGAACTGACCAATCTCCAGCGACAGGCGCTATTTACCGAGGCGGATGTGGAGCAGCAGCTGCCGAAGGCAGAGGCGGCCCGTGCGCATATTGCTCAGATGAACTCCGGAATCGAAATTGAAGCGGTCATCGCCGATGTGAATCCGTACAATGTTGAGAAGTTCATCGCGGACGTGGATATCGTAGTGGACGGATTGGACAATCTGGAGACGAGGTATCTGCTCAATGAAGCATGCGATAAACACAAGAAACCATACGTATACGGCGGCGTGGTCGGCAGCGGCGGCATGATGATGAATATTCTTCCGGGAGAGACTCCGTGCCTGGAATGTTTGATGGGACCTTTGCCGGAAGAAGGCAGTTATGATACCTGCGATACCGTTGGTGTCATCAGCCCAATCACCAACATTGTCGCCTCCTATGAAGCGGCGGAGACCATGAAGATTCTTGTCGGTTCTGAATCCATATGCAGACAGGCCATCACGCTGGATGCCTGGGACAGCTATACGGAATTCTTTGAGGTGGACAAGGATCCGGAGTGCCCGGTATGCGGCAAACACAAGTACACCCGTCTGGAGCACAGACAGAAAAACTATACAGCGTCTCTGTGTGGACACGACGCCTACCAGATCACGCCGGAGGATGACGGCACTTTCGACTATGACGCGGTTGTAGCCGCGCTGCAAGGAGAGGGCGAGGTCAGCCGGAATCGCTTTTTCACTACATTCAAAAATGAGGAAGCGGATTTGAAACTATTTCCTGACGGGCGTGCTATAATAAACGAAGTACAGAGCGGCGAAAAGGCCCAGGAAATATTCGCGAAATACATCGACAGATAGGGGAGTGGAGACATGATCAAAATCAAGATACTGTTCAACGGTCCGGTCAGACAGCTCAACGGCTGGAAGAACGTGGCTACCATAGAACTTCCGGACGGCGCAACAGGCTACGACCTTTGCGATTACTTTAATATTATCCCGGGCAAAACCAGACTGTACGGGTTCCTGATCCGGGATGGCAAGAAAATCAAGGAAGAAGAGGAACTCCACGACGGCGAGACCATCAAAGTCAACGGCAAGACGTCAGGAGGCTAAGGAGCACAGCGCTTTAGCGCGTGGTGCTCTACGGCGGTACTGCGATTGCCAATAGCATACGACATGAAAAGAGGCTGCATTACTGCAGCCTCTTTTATTGCTTTTGCAATCAGACGATTACTTTCTGATCTTAGCTTTGTAGTTAAGATACTGGTCTTCCTGATTTGCCTTCCAGCGTACGCCTTCTTCGCCGAGTTCACCGAATTCGATGTCATCCGGCAGAGTTGGCTGCATTGGATTGTCCTTGATGTGCTTTACAGCATCATACAGTTCAGAGCCGAGGAAGTACTTCTCAGGCTTGTTTGGATTTGGTTCTCCCTTAGCTTTCGCTTCAATACCGGCCTTGATCTTGTCAGGTGTAGCAGGAATCTCGTAGATTCTGACGCCAACAGCGTTGTTGATGGCGTTGATTACTGCCATGTGGTCGGATGACTGGAACGCCTCGGAAGCTCCTGAGGAACCGAACGGACCACGTGGGTCTTCGCCGTCGGTGTGGATGTAGTTGAAGTCAGGATAGTCAGGAATGTCGTTGGCATAGGGGATACCAGCCTTGATCATGTTCCAATCCTTTTCAACATCTTCGTAGTTCTCTGTGAGAGCGCAGCCGATTGCATGTGACATGCCGCCGTAGATCTGGCCTTCAACTGCCTGAATGTTACCAGGTTTGCCGATCCACTCTACGCAGGTCATGCCTGTGCACTTGGTCTTACCAGTTGCTACTTCAACATCTACAGTTGCCAGGAACAGAGCGTATGTGTAAGTGTATGTCGGGTTACCT